>JBCBSM010000001.1:1301793-1627241 GCA_039819165.1 Planctomycetota bacterium | reverse complement strand
CGGGTCTGTTCACGCCTAGCTGAACGCCGGAGGTGGATTGCATTGCGGCTCGGCGCCCTGGCCAGAGCCGCTGGTGCTGCTCGGCATACACGCCGATTCGAAGCCCGGTCTGGTGTTGCTGCCGAGCGACGGGCCGCGGGCACTGTTGTTGCGGCCGCTAGGCGTCGGCTGTTGGCCAATACTGCCTGTCTGGCAGCTGCAAGTCCCTTGCTGGCGGCCGCTTGGACTCGGCTGACGATCCAAGCCCATCCCTGATCGCTTCATCCTACTGCCGCCGGCGTATCAGAACTGTTTGCCGAATGCGCCGGTCGCCAGACCAGCATGTTTGGAGATTGCGGAGTTACGAGCGACGGCCGGGCGGGGTGCGATCGGCGGACTTGAACTGGTGCATTTCGTCTTGCATCTTGCCGGCAGTCTAGGTATTTTAGAGGGAATGCGTAGCACGGTTTGTTTAAATCAGTTCGCATCGACTCTGGTCAATAGGAGAGCAACATGATGCGTAGAAAACCGTCGAGACGAAACAAGTGTGCGTTCGCATGGTGCACGATGTGCATTGCTGCCGGGAACACGCTGGCAACCGAGTCGGAGTGCCTCCAGTGTCCGGCAAAGGACGATACCGTCGTTTTCTATGTCGATGCCGCAGCGCAGCCGGCCCAGGGCTCCATTCCCGTGCCCTGGATGTACCACATGAATCGCATTGATCGTCCGGTGGAGACGATCGCAGACGCCCGGAATCTCGTCCGCAACATAAAGGCCACGTGCTCCCCGCTGGAGTACCACATCCGCGTCGACATCCGAGCAGGCACATACCCGCCGGCCACGACAAACTCCACCAATCCGCTGCCGGAACCACTCGAATTTACGGCAATGGACTCGGGGGCCGAGGACTATCCGGTGATCTACCGGGCGTACAGCCCGAGTGCGGGCAACTACGAGAGTGTGTTGATCTCGGGCGGCATCGAACTCACGGACTGGACGACGCAGTCCCCCGCCGGCGGTGACCGGTGGTGGACCCAGACGCTGCCGTCCGGATGGGCGACGACGGACTTCAAGGACCCGCTCATGCCGCGCGACCTGTACATCGACAATGCACGCGCGACCCGTGCGCGCGAACCGGACGAGGGCGACCTTCCGCTCACGTCCGGCTTCGCGCGCATCGATGGTCCCATCTACGATCTACCCGAGCTGGGCGACACCGTGACCGAGGCCGACAAGGCCATGAACGAATATGCCCTTTCGGCGGCGCACCTGTTCCCCGAGCCAGACTCCGGCCCACGGGCATACACGCCATACCGAGGCACCGAATGCGTTATGCGCAACGCAGGGTCGTGGATATCGCACCGTCAGTACGTCCGCGAGATTGACCCGGACCCGGCATCCGGGACGACCTACATCCGCTTGCATGACATGCTCGGCGTGCCCGAGCAGATTGGCGTATTCGTGTACGAGGACGACACCAGCGTGTGCCGGTACGCGACCGAGATCTACCTTGAGAATGCCAAGGAGTTCATGGACGAGCCCTACGAATGGTGGTTCAACCCGCAGCAGAGCGGTGACCCCGCGGCTCCCGGATACCCCGACGATCGACTCTGGGTGATTCTCCCCGGTGCCCAGGTACCGCCCGGCCCGCACTCGGAAGTCGCCAACACGACGATCGTCATCCCGTATGCTCCGCAGTTGTTCGTGCTAGACGGCGCATCCCACGTGCAGTTTGTCCAGCTCAATTTCGCTCATACCCACCAGGAGTTGCCGAGGCCACAGCCGTTCAGCGATTTGCTCGGCGGCCAGAAGGTAGTGGAGGTAGACTGCGGCGGCATGAGCGGCTGCGACTTCTCTCTGGTCAATCGCAGCCAGGTCGATCTGGCAAAGGTCGACTACCCGCTCCTGGGCTGGTTCGAGCGCATGCGGAGCTTCGAGTTCTATCGAACGAAACCCCCCGCCGCGGCGTGCGCGGACCAGACCCTCGCCGACCCGGACCTGCGATACCGACTCGACGGCGCCATCCGGATCGTTAATGGCAGCAACATCGAGATCCGGCGCTGCCGCGTCGCGCACACCGGGGGGAGCGCCGTCGTGATGGAGAACGGCGCGGATCACCAGGTGCGGCAGAACGAGATGTTCGACGTGGGTGCCAGCGCAATCGTGGCGTGCCGCCTCAATCTTCAATCGAACAACTGCCATCTTGTGTCACAGTCGCTCGCCGAGGTGCCCAGGAGGTTCGACATCGCGGACAACTTCGTCTACCACGTCGGGCAGACCTTCCTGTCGAGTCCGGCGGTGTTCAGCGGATGGACGGCGGCCGAGACCGACCCGCCCACGTTCGCGTGCCCGGACGACTGCTCGTACATCCACTACAACTACTTCAACGAGACGCCCGCGGAGGCGATCAGCTCCGGTTTCACGCCCGGTGACAACCCGGCACTGAACCGCCCGCAATCTCGCGGCATCCGCATCAATCACAACATCGTGCGGAACGCCACGCTCTTACTGGACGATATGGCCGGGATCGTGCTCATGCGGGATGGCGATCTATCGCGAGTTGGGGCGAACGTCGTCTTCCAGGATCCGGCAGTGTCCGTCGACGGGAAGCGAGGCATCTACACGGACGGCAAGTCGCAGTTTGCAGACCAGACCTACATACCAACGTTCACGGGTTGGCAGATCGCAGACAATCTCCTGTGGGGATACCACACGCCGTTCGCCATGAACACCTCGTACACCTGTCCGGAGTTCAACGACTGGGACGGCAACTACACGGAGCAGGTGACGCCCGGAATCAAGTGCAGGAAGTGCGACTTCAGTGAAGCGTCGCAGCCAGAGTGCTCGAATGATGGAGAAGATGGCAGCCCCTGTGCGGCCCACGAGATCCAGTTCTGCAGGGATAGCGACTGCGGCAACGGCTTCCTCCGGCCGGACTGGCCTCATCTCAAGTTCGATGAGTTCGCGATGCCGACGCGCTACATCTACAACCAGCACCTGGCGGTGCCGGGCACCGGCTCGGGCCACCGAGGCCTAGTCGCTCAGGACTTGGTCGACGACGCAGGTCCGAGATCGACCCACCACGCGTTCCTCTACACCGACTTCGAGTCGCTGATCCACCCGACCAACCCACCGGCAACCAACCGCACCCCGCCGGCGCCGTAGCGGGCTTGTCCCCGGGGCGCTCTATTGCGTCAATGAGGATGCCTCGCGTGGGGCTCGGCAAGCCGAGATTCCTTGGAGTGGGCTTGCTGAGTGGACGATGCGGGCGATGACGCCGGCGGCATGGACGTCGCCTGCGCTCCAATCTCATCCACGGACCGGAGACGCGAAATGCCCGTCGTGCCCAGCAATCGCACCGATGCCCTCGCCTTCATGGAGGCTCACGCCGTGCCGTGGGCGACGGCCGCGACCGAACTCGGTCTCACGGTAGAGCAGGTTACTGAGTTTGCAACGAAGGTCTCCGCCGCGCGAACGTCCTATGACGCAGCTATCGCCGCCCGCAACGCGAGCAAGGCCGCGACGGTGACCTGGCACGCTGGCGTCGATGACGCGGTCGCGCTGGCTCGAGAACTAGTTCGCCAGATCCAGACCACCGCGAAGGCCTCCGAGGAGCCCAGCGCGATCTACGCCGCTGGCGAGATCCCCCCGCCCAAGGAGCCCACGCCGCTCGGCCCTCCGGACGCACCGACGGACCTGGCTCTCACCCTGGATAGCGAGGGCCGCGCCAACCTGCGATTCGCGGGCAGCCGCGAGGGCGGCACGGCCTTTGCTATCCAGCGTCGCACAACCGGGGCCGACGGCTCAACGACGGATTGGGTCGACCTTGGCACGGTCTTCGAGCGGTCGTTCGTAGATGCCCAGACACCCAGCGGCGTGGCGAGCGTGGCCTACCGCGTCCGTGCTGAACGCGTTGGCGGTGTCAGCCCCTACAGCACCGCTGCGATCCTGCCACTAGGTATCCAGGGCGAGGCTGGTCAGGTCCAGCTGGGGCTCGCTGACGCGGCCTGATTCGCGGCCGAGTCGGGTCCCTCGGCGGTGCCGCCATATACTCGCCCCCCATGCTCGACTTCCTCACCGCCCAGCTCCTCGTCAGCGTCACGCTCTTCGCCGTGATGGTGCACGTCATCCTCGGGGCCGCCGGCTACTTCACCTACGCCGAGCGGAAGATCAGCGCCTACATCCAGGACCGCATCGGCCCCAACCGCACCGGCTTCGACCTGGGCCTGCCCTTCCTGAAGTTCCTCAAGGGGCCGCGGCTGCTGGGCCTGGGCCAGCCCCTGGCCGACGGGCTCAAGTTCCTCGTCAAGGAGGACTACACGCCCCACAACGTCGACAAGGTGCTGTTCACGCTGGCGCCGGCCATCGTGGTCATCCCGGCCCTCATCGGCTTCGCGGTCATCCCCTGGGGCGGGCTGCTGGAGCTGCCGACCTTCACCATCCCGATCATCAACCACACGGTCCAGGGCGGCATCGTCGAGGTCGCCGCCCTGCCGGTGAACGTCGGCGTGATCTACCTGGTCGCGATCGGCTCGCTGGGCGTCTACGGCGTCACGCTGGGCGGCTGGGCGAGCAACAACAAGTACTCGTTCCTGGGCGGGCTGCGGGCGACGGCCCAGATGATCGCCTACGAGCTGCCGCTGGGCATCAGCCTGCTGTGCGTCGTCGTCCTGGTGGGCAGCCTGCTGCCGCTGGACATCATCCGCTACCAGATGGAGAACGGCTGGCTCATCCTCAGCCAGCCGATCGCGGCGGTCATCTTCTTCATCGCCGCGCTGGCCGAGGCCAACCGCGCCCCCTTCGACAACGCCGAGGCCGAGCAGGAACTCGTCGGCGGCTTCCACACCGAGTACTGCTCGATGCGCTTCGCGCTGTTCTTCCTGGCCGAGTACGCCCACCTCGCAACGAGCGCGGCGTTCTTCGCCCTGCTGTTCCTGGGCGGCTTCCAGGCGATCCCGGGCGTGGCCGACCCGTTCACGAGCCCCGAAGCAACTGGCGTGCTGGCGGTGCTAGCCAAGATCGGCGTCTTCATGGGCAAGGTCGTGGCCATCGTGCTGTTCATGATGCTCGTCCGCTGGACGCTGCCCCGCATGCGGTACGACCAGGTCATGAGCACCGCGTGGCAGGGCCTGATCCCGATCTCGCTGGTCGTGCTCGTGGCGACCGCGATTGCCGTCTACTTCGGCGTGCCCACGGGCATCGCCCACGTCGCCCTCATGCTCGGCGTGAACCTCGTGCTGGCGGCGGGCATCTACGCGGTCATGACCAGGCTGCCCAAGCCCCGGGGCAACCACAAGATCCAGCTGGCCGGCTCGCGGTTCAGCCCGCTGCCCGGCGAGCGGGTCGTCACCGGTCCCCGCGACGCCCTCGCCCTGGAGGACCGCCCGGTCGAGGGCACGATCTCGACGGCGTAACCAACCGGAACACCGCTAACCAATCAGCAGCAGCGCGAGCACGCCCCGGGCCGTCCACGCCGCCGTTCGCAGCCAGTTCGTGAGCACGAGCGCCCGGATCAGCCGAGGCTCCGGCTCCCCGGCGACGCGCCCGTGCAGCGGCACCTGCACCAGCCCCGTCGAGAGCCAGACGACCCCGACGAGCGCGAGCCCGGCCCACGCGAGCACGCGGCCGCCCTCGGGCGGATCCAGCGCAATCGCCGCCGCCGTCGCCAGCTCGACGAGCATCACGGGCCCGACCACCAGTGTCGTGCGGCTGCGATGTCGATCCGCGTAGGCGGTCCATCCGGCCACGCCCACGTCCGCGAACAGCGGGTAGTGCACGACCTGCACGAACCAGATCAGGCCGACCATGAACCACGTGGCGGCCGCGTGGACCAGCAGGAGCAAATCGCTCACGCCGTGGCCGCCGGCGCTTGGCAGGCCAGGGCCGCGAGGTCGGGCCGATCCGCCGCCGTCCGATGACGGAAGGCCCGGATCACGCGCCGCCGGTGCAGCACGAAGGCGCCGGGCATCTGGAAGCCGTCGCCATCGAGGGCGCCCACTCCGTGCCCCCGCAGCGTGGCGAGCAGCCCACGCCACCACACCAGCGGCCCGAAGAGCTGAACCAACGAACCGCGGCCGAGGTCAAGGGCCCGGTAGACGTCGCGATCCGGATCGCTGATGAGGTGCGCGTCGGCCAGGCCGTAGCGACCGCTCACCTCGGCCAGCGTTTCGGGCGCACTCATGCCCACGATCGCGATGCCAACGCCGGCCGACTCGATCGTGCTCCGCTGCCGCGCGAGGTCCGAAAGCCCTTCCTTGCAGAACGTGCAGCCCGAGTGGCGGATGAGCAGCGCCAGCGTCGGCCGCTCCTCGGTGATGTCCGCCAGCGAGCGGCCGTGCTGGTCGGTAGCCGCGGCGAGGGCATCGTCGAGCGACGGCGCATCGCCGGCCGGCTCGTGCCGGGCCTTGGCGGCGTCCCACAGCATCATGCCGAAGGGCACCCACCAGATGAGGTCGTTGGTCAGGATCGTCGCGCCGAAGGCCGGCGGCAGCTCGCCCTTCGCGACCGCTGCCGCGAAGCCGATGGGGCCGAAGATCTTGCCGAGGAAGCCCACGAGCACGATGGGCCAGTGCCTGCGATAGTCGGTCGAGGCGGCCAGGTAGCCGATGCCGTACACGCCGACGATCATGCCCACGCACTGCCAGATCTGCGGGTAGCGGGGGGGCTCCATCCCCACGACGTCGAAGATGAGGTTGGGCAGCGCGATGACGATCGCGCCCCATGCGAGGTTGTAGACGCCCGCGGCGATCAGCCAGCGGCGTGCCCACCGCCCCGATTGGCCCCTGTGTCTGGACATGGCAATTCCTAGACCGAGGCCTGCATCGACGCGCGCACGCCGGGGCGCCGTTCGTGGTTGCCTGCGCGGGCACACCCAGAATCCCGTGGTGGCGAGGGGAATCTCGTAACGCCCGATCGTCGGCCGGCGAATCCTCGGTGAGCATCGCCTGTTGGAGGGTCCCCATGTCGTCCAAGTGCCTCTTCTTGCTGCCGGTGGTCCTGGCATTCGCGCCCGCCGTCGTCGCCCAGGAAGCCACGTTCGATGGCTTCGACGCCGGCTTTCTCGGACGTGAGTTTACCGATGGCGGCATCACCTTCTCGGAGAACCTCTGGTTCCCCGGCGGCGGCATGGTGCGGTTCGCCGCGACGGCCGGCGGCGGCACGCTCGGCGGCGATCCGTTCTTCTCGGCCCCCAACGTCATGACGACGGGCGGCTGGTCGACCGGCAGCGTGCTGGGCTTCACGCGCACCCATCAGTGGATCGCGACCACCGGCGAGCCCGTGAATGCCGCCCGCGTCGACGTGTGGTACAACGCCGGCACGAGCTGGGCGGGCACCGAGGTCTCGCTCGAGGGCATCCTGGATGGCGAGGTCGTCGTGAGCGACACGTTCATCCATCCCGGCTCGGGGGCGCCCTTCGCGCACGCGCGCCTCGAGATCGCCGGCCGCACCTTCACGGAGATGCGCTTCATCTGCCGTGGCGGCACCGTTGCCGGCGAGCTCGACGGCATCCTCGCGGTGTTCGATAACGTCGCGATGTTCGACGATTTCGCCTGCCCGGCGGACATCGACGGTGACGGCGAGCTGACGCTGTTCGACTTCTTGGCGTTCCAGAACCTCTTCGACGCCGGCGATCCGGCCGCCGACTTCGACGGCGACGGCAGCCTCACCCTCTTCGATTTCCTCGCGTTCCAGAATGCCTTCGACGCGGGCTGCGCCTAGCCCGATCCACCGAGATCACCGAGCAGCCGGAGCCCCTCGCGAACGCAGCCCTTGACGACCGCGGCCGGCATGCCGCCCCGAGAGACCACCGCCACCCCGACCGCCAGGGCGAGCAGCGTGTCGGCCACGGCGCCCGGGTCGGCACCATCGGGCAATCGCCCGGCGTCGGCGGCCTCCCGGGCCCGCGCGCGCAAGGCCTTGCGGAGGCGCGCCGTCGACGCCTGCGCCAGCTTGGCGTCCTCGCGGTCGGGCTCGGCCTCGGCCATCACGCGGGCGAACAGGCAGCCGTCGCAGGTGCTCGCGTGCCTCGCGAAGCCCGAGGCGAAGCGCCGCAGCGCCACAAGCGGGTCGGGCTCGGCCAGCAGCGCCTCGACGGCCGGGGCGTGCGTCAGCCCGCCGTACCGCTCGAGCACCCGCTGGTAGAGGGCGGCCTTGTCGCCGAAGGCGTTGTACAGGCTCTGCGGCGCGACGCCCGTGCGGTCGCAGATGGCCGCCACGCAGACGCCGTCGTAGCCGTTGGCCACGAACATCTCCAGGGCGGCATCGAGCACCTGATCCTCGTCGAAGCTGCGGGGGCGGCCACGTCCCATGGGGCCAGTATACGAAATTCTGGAGCAAATGTTCAAATTTAGCCGCGGCAAACTTGTTATTTGGAATGAACATTCTATAAATACCCCGTGGCGTCGCCCGGCTGGGGCCGGCCGGCGGCCGCGAAGACCACGATTGGAGGCAGCCATGAAGGATCTGGAGGGCAAGGTCGCGCTGGTCACCGGGGGCTCGCGGGGCATCGGGGCGGCGATCTCGAAGCGGCTGGCCGAGCGGGGCGCCGCCGTGGCCGTCAACTACTCGGGCAGCAAGGACCGGGCCGAATCGGTCGCGGCCGACATCAACGACGCCGGCGGCCGGGCCGTCGCCGTCCAGGGCGACGTCTCGGACCCCGCCTCGGTCGAGTCGATGTTCAGGGCCGTCGAGCAGGCCTTCGGGCCCGACCTCGACATCCTGGTCAACAACGCGGGCGTGTTCGAGCTGCAGGGCCTGCACGAGGCCACGCTGGCCGACTTCGACAAGACCGTGGGCGTCAACGTCCGCGGCGTGTTCGACGTCACCCGCCATGCCGCCGCCAAGCTCCGCGACGGCGGCCGCATCATCACCACGGGCAGCTGCATGGGCGATCGCGCCATGCTCCCCGGGGCGGCCATCTACTCGATGAGCAAGGCCGCCGTCGCCGGCCTGACCCGCGGCTGGGCCCACGATCTCGCCGGCCGCGGCATCACCGTGAACTGCGTGCAGCCCGGGCCCATCGATACCGAGATGAACCCCGATTCGGACGAGAATCCCGCGTCGGGCATGATGAAGGACATCACCGCGCTCAAGCGGTACGGCACCGCCGACGAGGTTGCCAGCCTCGTGTCCTTCCTCGCCGGCCCGGAGAGCCAGTACGTCACCGGGCAGACGCTCACCATCGACGGCGGCGTCAACGCCTAGAGCAATCCTGATCGCTCCGTAGCGGCCTCCGGCCGCACACTCGCTTGCCAAAGCCGCGCAGGAGTGAATCCTGCGGGCTTCGGCCTGTTCGAATGCGCCCTGAGGTGCTGCGAATTCACTCGGCTTGCTCTAGATCGTCCTTGTGCGCCGCCGCCGGCGGCGGGCAATGATGCACCGCACGAGCCCGGCGACCCTCCGGAGGTCCGGCTCGTGCGGTGCTGCCATGACCGACGCCACCGGCATCATCCAGGACCTGGTCGCGCCGGCCATCCTCATCCCGGCCTGCGGGCTGCTGCTGCTGTCCTCTACCGCCCGGATGAACACGGTGCTCGCCCGCATCCGCGCCTTCCACCGCGAGCGGCTCGACGTCTGGCGCGACGATCCCGCGCCCGGCTCCAGGGACGAGGGCGTGCGGAACCTCCGGCTCGAGGGCCTCGAACGGCAGACCACCCGGCTCATCGCCCGCGCCGCGCTGCTCCGCGCGACCATGATCCAGCTCTTCGCCGCCATCATCTGCAACCTGCTGAGCGTTTTCGGCCTCGCGGCACCCTATGTCGTCGGCGAGTCGGCGGTGCTGCTGTACGCCTCGGTCATCGTCTTCCTGCTGGGCATCGCCGCCATGCTCGGCGCGATGGCCACCAGCGTGCTCGAGGTCGCCCGCATCCTCGAGACCGTCCACTACGAGCACGATCGGGTCGAGTCGCTCTGCGGCACCCCGCCGCCGGACGACCCCGGCCCGGTGCATCCGTTGCCCGGCATGGGGGAGGGGATGGGATTATGACGCAGCCGATCGAGCATGCCGCCGCCGCGTTCTCGCTGCACGACGCCGTGATGCACGTGCTGGAGTGGGCCGTCCTGTTCATCAACGTGGCGTGCGCCGGAGTGCTCGTGTGGGCCGTGCTCGTGGGCCTGGGCATGTTCCTCCGCCAGGAGGTCGCCGGCCGTAGGGCCGCCCCTCGGTGGCCCGACCTGCGGCACTGCGTCGGCCAGTACCTGCTGTTCGCCCTCGAGCTGCTCATCGCCGCCGACATCATCGAGACGATGATCCGGCCCGAACTCAGCCAGCTGGCGATTCTCGGCGGCGTCTCGCTGCTGCGGATCCTCACGGGCTACGCGCTCGCCCAGGAACTGGCCCATCTCGGCGGGCAGGCACGGCCGGCCGCGCACGATCCGTCCGAGGCCTCCCGGCCGCCGTCGGACTGAGGGGCACATGCGATTCTCAAGCGATGGGGATACTGCGTAAGTACATACGGGCAGACCCCGATTTCCGGCCTTGATTTCCCGAATTCGGTCCGTCATACTGCCGCTGCCGGCCGTGTCCCGCGTCTTCGTGCAGGGCCAGCAACAGCGACGGAAACCGATGGACGACACTCTCCTCCAGGTCTGCTACATCAGCCGCCGCGCCGACGGCGTGAGCGACGACGACGTGGTCACCCACATCGTGCTGCCCGCCATGCTCCGCAACCGCTGGCAGGACATCACCGGCTGCCTGTGGTTCGACGAGGACCACTTCCTGCAGGTGCTGGAGGGGCCGGCCGTCGAGACCAGCTCGATGATGGACCGGATCCTCACCGACGACCGCCACCTCGAGGTCGACGTGGTGTCCGAGCACGCCGTCCGCCGGCGGCACTTCGCCCGCTTCAGCATGCGGATGCTGCACACCGCCCGGCCCGCGTCGGTGGCCGAACTCGTCGAGTCCCGTGCGAAGCCGAGCGAGCCGCGGAATGCGTCCATCGGGGACACCCGCGGGCTGCTCTCGCGCGTGGTAGACGAGCTGGCTAGGTGGCCGCTGATGCCCGCGACCTGAGTGTGGCGCTCGCGTTGCCCGCTTCGCGGCGGCGGGGCCGCCGGAGCCCGGACGGGCTCGCGCAAACGGAGTGCATCGACCTGCGGCCAGCTCGACGCGGCTCATTCGCGGTCGTTCAAGACACGCCGGCTCTTTCTATCGAATGCCGAGCCCCGGCTGCCCGACTCTTGCCATTGCCCATTTCTCATTGTCTAGTGCCCAATCAGGCCTTCGCACCCCGCAGCTCCGCCAGCGTCCCCTCATCCAGCCCCAGGAACTCGTACATGTGCTGGTCGTAGGCCTCGGCGTCCTTGTCCTGGCTGAGGTCCAGCCGCAGCTCGTTGATGACCTTGGTGCCCTGGCCGATCCAGGCGTCCCAGGTCTCCTTGCTGATGTTCTCGTAGATCCACTGGCCGACGGGCCCCTTGAAGGGCGGGCGGGGCAGCTGGTGGCCGTTGCGACCTGTCCGCTGGCAGACGAAGTCGCCGTTGCCGTTGTCGCCGCCGGCGTCCTCGACCTCGACCTCGGGCACCGGCCTGCCGATCTGCTCGAGCAGCTTGCCCATCGCGAGCATCGGCATGCGGTCGCCCCGCGACGCGGCGCTCGTGTAGCCCGTGGCCAGCAGTTCGGCGGCTTCCTCGGTCCTGGCGGGGTCGGTCTTGCCCGCCTCGACAAGCTGCTCGCCGGCGAGCTGGTAGGCCTTGCTCATCGCCGGGTTGACCTCGATGCACCGCATGTAGCTGGCGGCGGCGTCGGCGTGGCGGCCCGCCTGGGCGTAGGCGTTGCCCAGCGAGAAGTGGGCCATGTCGTTGTCCGGGTCCTCCCGGCACATGTTCTCGAACTGGGCGATCCGGGTGTCTAGGTCCATGCAGCAGGGTACGGCCGGCACGCGAGATCCGGCATCGACAGCTCGGGATTCGCCACCCCCGCAATGCCCGGGCCCGCGGGCGCAGCAGAGCACCCGGGCGGATCGGTGATCCCGCCCGGGTGCAACCCAACGAGCCCGGTTGTCTACGCCGGCATCCCGGGTCCCGGGAGCCGAGTCGCGATTCCCGGCGGCCGCCCCTCCTACGGGCAGCCCACCGTGAACTCGTTCTGGAACGCCAGGAAGTCGAAGAGCGTGAACTCGGTGTCGCGGTCGAAGTCAGCGCAGTAGTCGCCGGAGTCGAAGGCGTTCTGGAAGGCCAGGAAGTCGAAGATGGTCAGGGCGCCATCGCCGTCGAAGTCGGCCCGGCATGCGCCGTAGGGGCACGGCCGCGGATCGAGCTTGAGCGCCGCGCCGCCCGCGCCGAAGGGCGAGTCGAGCACGGTGATCTGCACGGTGTACGCGCCGGGGTCCAGCTCGACGCTGCCGCTCGAGAAGCGGCGGCTGGCGTACGCGCCGTCGTAGTCGTCGCCGATCGAGTCACCCTCCGTGGGCACGCTCGTGTCGAAGGTCGCGACCGTGGCGAAGCCGCGGCGGACGCGGACGCGGAAGCGGTCGCCCGACAGGAAGGCATCGGTCACCTTCAGCAGGCCGCACTGCGTGCCCACGACGATTCGCTCGCTGATGGTGTCGCCCACGCCGCCGAAGCCGAAGCCCCGCCAGGGCAGGCAGCTCGTCGCGTCGGCGGCCGACGAGAACTCGCCCACCGCGAAGCCGCCGGCGTTGCCGTCGCTGTTGACCACCCGCACCGAGCGGATGAACTGGCCGGGGGGCACCGCGAAGCCGAAGCCCTGGGCGCCCTCGAAGCCCTCGATCTGGCGGTTGTAGGTGATCGAATGGCCCGCGGCGTCCACGCCCTCGATCTCGAAGGCGAACGTGCCGAACGAGTTGGGCTCGACGTACAGGATGAAGGCGCCGACCTCGCGGCTGTCGAACGACAGGCGGACCGAGTTGGCGCCCTGGCTGGAATACACCGGGCCGGTGTAGCCGTGGCTCCAGGTCGCCCAGCCGTCGCCGATGCGGTGCAGCGTCATGGGCCGCGAGAAGTCGACGCTGCGAAAGCCGCCGACGTTGGCCGACGTCACCTCGGTGCCCGAGGCGCGGAACTCGAACGCGGTCGACAGGTCGTAGTCGAAGATCGACGACGGCGGGGCATCGGTGCCCATGGACGTGCTGGTGATCTGGGCCTGCGCGGCGCCGGCAACGATGGCGACGGCGGCGGCGGACATGGCAATGGTGCGAGTCATCTGCATCACGATGGGTTCTCCCAAGTCTCGTAGCTTCCTCCGGGCGGCCCGCCAGACGATGCGGCCCGCCGACAGGGCCACAGCGTCGGCCCCCCGGCCGCGTCACGGAGAATCCACGAAATCCAAGAAAAACCCCTCAGCCGACGACGCCGCGGCTCCGCAGCGTGCGGGTCAGCACGTCCGCGGGGTCGGCATCGCTGGCCAGCTGCATCACGCCGATGCCGCGGGCGCTGGCCATCCGCGCCAGCCGCTCGTTGTGGGCGTCGAGCTTGGCCCGGTACCGCTTGATGAGCGTGGGGGTGATGGTGACCTCCGCGGTGCGGCCGGTCTCCACGTCGCTGAGCAGCACGTCGCCCAGCAGTCCCTCTCCCGATTCGGCCGCGGGATCGAGCTCGCCGGGCGAGAGCACCTGCACCAGCGTCGTATCGAAGCCGCCGCCGCGGCCAAAGGCCAGCCCGTTGAGCGCGGGCGTCAGGTCCTCGTCGGTCAGGAAATCGCTCAGCACGACCATCACGCCCTTGCCGACCCGTCCCCGAGCCAGCCTCAGCAACGCGGGCACCAGCAGCGGGCGGTCGGCCGATTCGCCGAGCTGCGTGCCGGCCTGGGGCACCGCGTCCTTGTACACGAAGTCGACCAGCCGCCGGGCCGACCCCCGACCCCGGGCCGGCGGCATGCGGAGCACCGGTTGACGCCCCGGCACGCCCAGCGCCCAGCAGCTCACGCGATCCTGGTTGCTCAGCCCGACGTAGCACAGCGCCACGGCCAGCCGCTTGGCGAGCCGCAGCTTGGAGGGCCGGCCGGCCTCCATCGATCGCGAGCAGTCGATGGCAACGTGCAGCGCCAGGTCCTCTTCTTCCAGGAACAGCTTCAGGAAGAGCCGCTCCAGCCGCGCGTACACGTTCCAGTCGATGTGCCGGAGGTCGTCGCCGCGGACGTACTCGCGGAAGTCGTCGAACTCGACGCTCTGGCCCCGCCGCTTGCTCCGCCGCTCGCCCGGCAGCTTGCCCGCGAACACCCGCCGCGACCGCAACCGCATGCGGCCTAGCACCTCCAGCAGCGACGGGCCCAGGGCCTCTTCGAGGCTGGCGGGGGCTTCGGCTGGTCCGGGGGCGTAGAGCAATGGGCCTCCCAGGAGCGGTGGTCGATCGAATGGTGGTGGGTGGCCGGATGATGCCGGCAAACAGGACCCGCTCCGGCACCGCTAAACTAGGCCGGCGGGCGTCCGCGATGGCGGCCCGACGCGTGGACCCGGGCAATCGATCCGGCGAGCGGGGGCCGCCCACACTCCGCGGGCGTCCGGATCCCGGAGATGCGCCCATGACCACCGCCGCCACCACCTCGGCCGCCACCGCCACCGATCCGTTGAGCCTGATCGACATCGACCACGTCCGCTTCTACGTCGGCAACGCCAAGCAGGCCGCCGTCTTCTACGCCCAGCTCTTCGGCTTCCAGGTCCAGCAGGTCAACGACCTGACCACCGGCAACCGCGACACCGCCGAGTACCTGCTGAGCCAGGGCAACATCCGCTTCCTGCTGACCACCCCGCTGACGGCCGACCATCCCATCCAGGACGAGCTGCGCGCCTACGGCGACGGCGTCAAGGACGTCGCCCTCACCGTCGACGACGCCGAGGCCGCCTACGAGCAGGCCATCAAGAACGGCGGCGAGAGCGCCTACGAGCCCGTCACCCGCAACGACGAGCACGGCAGCATCACCACCGCCGGCATCAAGACCTACGGCCGTGCCCGCCACAGCTTCGTCAGCCGCAGCGGCAGGTACGCCCTCGACGAGATCAAGAACGGCGGCACGTTCGCCCCGGGCTTCAAGCCCTTCGGGGCCTTCGCCCTCAACGAGTACAACAAGGCCAATCCCTGCGGCCTGCGCTTCGTCGACCACTGCGTGGGCAACGTCGAAGAGGGCAAGATGAACCACTGGGTCGGCTGGTACGAGGAGGTGCTGGGCTTCAGCATGTTCAAGCACTTCGATGACAAGGACATCTCCACCGAGTACTCGGCCCTCATGTCCAAGGTCATGGCCAGCGGCAACAACCTCATCAAGATGCCGATCAACGAGCCCGCCGAGGGCAAGAAGAAGAGCCAGATCCAGGAATACCTGGAGTGGCACAGCATGACCCCCGGCGTGCAGCACCTGGCCCTCCGCACCGATGACGAGCTGCACTCCGTCGCCGAACTCCGCCGCCGCGGCGTGGACTTCCTCACCCTGCCTGATGCCTATTACGAGGCGGTGTGGGATCGCGTCAACGGCACGCTGAAGGAGCACGGCCACGAACTCGTCAAGGAGGACCACGAGCGGGTGAAGGACCTGGGCATCCTCGTCGACGCCGACGACGAGGGCTACCTGCTCCAGCTGTTCACCAAGCCCCTCCAGGACCGCCCGACGCTCTTCTTCGAGATCATCGCCCGCCGCGGCAGCCAGAGCTTCGGCAAGGGCAACTTCAAGGCGCTCTTCGAAGCGCTGGAGCTGGAGCAGGAGCGGCGGGGGAATCTGTAAATTAGTACATTGACTCCGCACTAGATGCGAAAGCACGTGATCAAAGGAGGGCTCTAGACTGGCTGGCGATCAAAGAAAGCCTGAGCAGCGGCTGAGCGATTTGCCTAGTCCTCCTCGCTCCTCAGCACTGCAGTCGGCGTACAAGACGCTGCAGTATTCGCATGAGTCCGCGTCTAGCTTCCTGGACATCTATTTTGAAGCTACGTCAGCTCGCGGTCCTGGCGCTCCAACCCATGAAGATCAGGATCTTCTTCGCGCTGCGATCGTTTTTGTTGGCGCCGGGGTGGATGCGTGTCTGAAGCAGAGTATCAAAGATGCGCTCGAAGATGCCATCGCTGCTTTTCCTGAAGCGCAAGATGGTTTTTGCAAGTTTGTTGAGCGTCGGCTCAAGGGTGAATCTCAAATCGCGATTGCTAGAGAGCTTTCCGAGACGCTCGTTAGTCTGCGTCCGCGCGAGCATCTACTGAAGAAGTATCAGCGCAGTTTGACGGGCTCGAGCTTGCAGTCGTTGGGTGAGATACAGAAGATATTCGAGGTCTTTGGTTGTAATAAGCTGTCGAAATCACATGAAGCAGAGATCAAGAAGGCACTTGAGATTCGCAATAAAATTATACATGAACTTGACATGGATTTCGAATCGCCTAATCGCAACCGCACGTCGCGAAGGTGGCGAGATATAATTCTGGCATGCGAGGCCCTTCAGAAGGTCGCTATCGAACTGATCAAGAGCATAGATGGTCGTATTGTCGAGTCGCTGAAGTAGTCCGCGATGTTCCGTGAGCATGGGCTTGTTTGGCTGCTTGGCCAACATTGGTCGCAGAAAATGGAGACCTTCCATGCCCACCTTCGCCATCGCCATCCGCCTCAACGCCACGCCCGCGGCCGAGCCGTTCGTGCCCGCCGCCACGCTCGAGGCGCACGGGCTGAGCCCCATCCCAGAGGTGCCGGGCTTGTTCGAGGGCGAGGGGCTGCCGCCCGACCAACTCGCCCTGCTGCTCGCCGAGATCGCCGAGGCGGTCCGCGACCCGTCGGCCGGCGCGGTCGTGCGGTCGGGCCTGCTCGACGACGTCTGGATCAGTCTCCGTCGCGACGGCTAGCGGCCAGCAGCTCCACGATGGTCTTGTTGGGAAGCAGCACGAAGGCGACGTCCCGCCCGCCGAAGGCGACCGCCGGCTTGCGGGAGATCGTCATCGCCTTGTTGCCCCGCATCTCGGCCAGCGCGGCGTCGAGATCATCCACTTCGTAGCACAGGTGCGCCAGGTGCTCGCCGCTGCGCTCCAGCACGTTGTGCAGGTGCGAATCGGCGCCCAGCGGCGCGATCAGCTCGATGGTCACGCCGTGCGCATCGAAGAACCACACCGTGGCCTGCTGCAGCGGATCGTCGATGGGCTCGCCCCGCGGCGTGGCATGATAGAACGTCTCCAGGTGCCGCCGGCCGGCCTGCACGTTCGCCACCACCAAGCCCACGTGATCGACCCGCATGCACGCCCCCGTCCGCCGGCACGCCGCCGGCGGCGTGTTGTAGAACCCCCGTGCGCGGGTTTCCCGGCGTCGCGAAACACGCCGCGGGTCGCCGGAGTTGGTCCGGTGGCGCCGATTCTCGGCGTCGCCCGGAGAATCCCCATGCACGCACGCGCCCTCATGCTGCTCCTCGTCGCCGGTGCGCCGGCCCTCGCGCAGGCTCCCGACAGCCGCGCTACCTACCGCGTGACCTTCCAGGCCGACTGGTCCGCCGACACCCACCCGTACGACTTCCCCCGCATCGCCCACCTCTCGGGGCTCGTCGGCGCCACGCACGACGACTCGATCGCCTTCTGGCGGGTCGGCGGGCTGGCGTCCCCGGGCATCGAGGCGATGGCCGAGTCGGGGTCGAAGTCCAGCCTGGAGAGCGAGGTCCGCATCGCCATCGACGACGGCCGAGCCGGCACGCTGGTGTCGGGCATCGGGACGCTCAGCGGCGAGGCGTCCACGCACGAGTTCGAGACCAGCGCGGCCTTCCCGCTGGCCACGCTCGTCGCGATGATCTCGCCCAGCCCCGACTGGTTCGTGGGCAGCCAGGGCGTGCCGCTCCGCGACGGCGCCGGCTGGCTCGATCGCGTCGTGGTCGAGCTGTGGCCCATGGACGCCGGCACCGATAGCGGCGTTGCGTACATCTCGCCCAATCAAGACACGCAGCCGCCGATGCCCATCGCCGACATCCGCGGACAGCTGCCCTTCGCCGGCGGGCCCGCCATGGGCACCTTCACCTTCGAGCTGCTCGCCGTCGAGTGCGCGGCCGACTTCGACGGCGACGGCCGGGCGACGATCTTCGACTTCCTGGCGTTCCAGAACGCCTTCGCCGCCGGCGACGCGGCGGCCGACGTCGACGGCAGCGGCACGCTCACGATCTTCGACTTCCTGGCGTTCCAGAACGCCCTATCTGCGGGCTGCTAGCGCCCGCCATCGCGGCTCCGTTGCTCGGCATACCTAGGCGTGTTTCCGCCCAAGCCGCCTCGCTTGCGGGCCGAAGAGAGCGTCGATGGGCACGCTCTTCGGCAAGAAGAAGTCCGAGAAGCCCGCGCCCGCCGAGGACCGGGACGCCGACGCGCTCGAGGCCCTGCACGAGGCGTGCGAGCGGAACTGCCCGGCGGGTTTCGCCCGGCTCGGCTTCGTCGGCCAGGATCCGCTGGCCAGCGGTCGGCTCCTCCGGTGGGAGGGCGAGCGGCTCTTCGTCGAGGAACTCCAGGTTATCGGCGGCGAGATCCGCTTCGGCGTTGGCGATCGGCTCGAGTGCTACGCCACCCTCAACGACAAGATCCTCGCCTTCGGCTCCACCGTCCGCACGATGGCCACACCCCAGCGGCTCAACGATTCCACCGTGGTCGCCAGCATGGTGCTCGATCCGCCCACCGGCGTCGCCTTCGGCAACCGCCGCGGGGCCTACCGCGCCAGCATCGGCGTGCTCGGCAACGAATTCGCCGGCGACCTGTGGTTCCTCGATCGCTCGAACCGCGATGCCGACGAGCCCGCGCACGCCGCCTCCAGCGACACCACCTTCTCCACATCGCTCCGCGCCGCCGCCGAGATGCCCTCGCTCTATCCGCTGCCCTCGGCCGACCAACTCGCCGCCTACTACGGCACGCCGCTGCCCGCAACGCAGGGCGACATCGAGGAGCCACCCACCACGCTGCCGGCGGCCGCCGAATCCGAGACCCAGGCCGACGTCACGCTCCGCTGGCGGACGCTGGCGCCCACCGACGCCATCGACTGGTCGTCCGTGCTCCTGCAGGTCCGCCGCCGGGCACCCCACGCCCGCGTGCGGATCGCCGACGTCTCGCCCAACGGCGTGGGCGTCACGATGTACGGCGTGGCCGCCATGCAGTTGCACCGCTTCGAGCGGGTCGCGCTCTCCACGAGCATCGGCGAGCACGAGATCCGCGTCGTCGGCGCGGTCCGCCGGTGCGAGGACCTGACCCACCAGCGCTGCCGCGTCGGCCTCGTCCTGCTGCATCCCGGTCCGAAGGACCTCCGTGCCGACGCCCGTCGCAGCCTGGAGGACATCAACCTCCAGGTGCAGCGCGAGCTGCTCCGCCGCCGCTAGCCGGCGCTCCGGTCAGAATCGAAACAGCAGCCCCGCCTCGAACGCCACGCCGTCGAGGTCCTCGATCTCCAGCCGGCTGCCTTCGTCGCGAAAGATGACGTCGCTGTACGTGCGATAGCGGACGGTGCCGTAGATCGACGTCAGCGGGGTCACGTCCACGCTCACGCCGCCGAGCACCTGCAGCATCAACGCGCCGCGGCTCTCGTCGAAGGGGTTGCTCGTGCTGTCGCTGAACGTGAAGATCGATGCCCCGATGCCTCCGCCCGCGAACACGCTCACGGGGCCCAGCTTCACGTCGGGCATGATGTTGTACGCCACGCCGTACTCGAACAGCTCGCCATCGCCCACCGAGCCGCCGCTGGTCGTCGAGAATCGCTCGTAGTCCTGGAAGGCGAACACGCCCTCGACCTCCCAGCGGATGCCCAGCCGCGATGCCGGCCCCTCGGTGGCCCAGCTCGCCCACCGCTGGCCGATCACGAACGTCGAGAACAGGCCCACGCCCTCGAACTCGGCGTCGGTCTCGACGCTCCCCGGCAGCCCGTCGAACTGGGCATCCCCCCAGTCCAGGACGCCCGCGCCGAGGCGGTAGTAGAAGAACGACTCGGGGAGGGGTTCGTGGGCGCCAACGGACACCGAGTCGTCGGCGTACGGCTGGCCCCACGCTGCGTGGCATCCCAGCGGCGAAAGAAGGGCCACAACGAACCCGCAGATTCGCAGCCGGTATCTCACCGGAACAATCAACCGTGCGATGTCATTATCGATACAGCCAGCAGGTATCCAGGCATTTTTATAGGTTTTCGTTTGGTATTTCACTTGATGCCACCGGTCAGAATACGTACAATTACCGAATAAAACTCAAGGAGGTTCGGGTATGCAGAATCGAGTATTGGCGGGTGTGCTGGCCATAGTGGCGGCCAGCGGGACGACGGCACACGGCCAGGCGCGGGCGGTTGCGGTCGAGGGAGACATCTCGCCCAACGGTGACGTCTTCGGGGACCTGGCCGTCGGGACCGGCGATGAGCCCGTGATTGGCAATACCGGTGACATTGCGTTCCTCGGGGAAGCAGGCACCGGATCGGGTACAGACGGAATATGGGTTGAGATCGATGGCGTTCTTCACGAGGTTGTCCGCGAGGGTGATTTCGTGCCCGGGCTCGGGACCCGAGAATTCAACAGCTTCGGGAGTCTCCGAGTTGGTCGCGATGGTCGCGTTGGGTTTCGTTCATCCATAGATGCGGCATCCGGCATTGGCAGTGTTGAGAGCTACTGGCTATGGACGCCAGCGTCTGGGCTTTCGGCGTACGCGATCGAGGGCGAGCCTGCGGGCTTCAGCAGTCCGGCAAATGCGATCGTTGAAGATTTGTCCCAAGGTGAGTTCGCCATGAACGATCGCGGCGAAGCCGCGTTCCGAATGGAATGGTCTTGTCCATCCTGCCCGGTAGCGCCGGACGAGCCCATCGGATTGGTCGCGGGCTTTCCCGGAAACCTGCGAATCGAAGTGGAGCGTGGCGATCTCGTGACCGGACAGCAGATCGATGCCATAGGCACCGTGCACACCATCATCGGGAGCGCCGGTGATGTCGGCGGAGTCGTGTTTTTTACGAATAGCGCTGGTACCCTGACTCCGTGCATTTATCTTGGGGATTCGCTGGTCGTGTGCGATAACGACCCGGCGATCACAGGGGATCCAGGAGATTTCTATTCCCCGATCGATGCTGAGAACTTCGTCATTGGCGGCAGCCTGCTGTCCTTCCAGGCGGGCATTACTGATGATGAACTGGAACCCGTTGCGTTCGAAGGCGCCATCTTCCGCGATGCTCTCCCAGTGTTTGCCGACGGTGTGCCGGTGGATGGGCGCATCGTGGACTTGCCGAATCCGCCAACAGGCCCCGCTCTGCGGATGAACGAGGCTGATGAGCTTGCCGTCATTACCGACACCAGCGATGGAGATGTAGCGTGGCGAGTCTTCGCGATTGGCCCTCAGGCGCTGGCGGTCGAGGGCGATCCCGCCCCGGGCTTCGCCGGCGAGGTCTTTAGTTCCATGCGATTGCCGATCATTGGCGGCACTGGCCTTGACGATACCCGCGTGGCGTTTATTGCCGAATTGAGCGCCGCACGCTTAGGGCTCTTCGCCACGGATGCAATCAGCCAATTGGACGTACTGCTTCGGGATCAGGATACGATCGATCTCGATCCCGATCCGACGTCAACGCGAAACGCGACCGTCGATCTGATTCGGTTGAACAACGAACAGGGCCAATCGTCTGGCCTGAGCAATGGCATCAACGACGATGGCAGCATCACGGCCGTGCTCCAGGTATTCGAACTGGGTTCCGGGGTGTTGTCGGCCGTGGTTGTATTCGAGCGTTGTCTCAAGGAAGAGCGCGACTGCCCCGCCGATATTGATGGTGATGGCAGCCTGACGACTTTCGATTTTCTTGCGTTCCAGAATGCCTTTGATGCCGGGGAGCTCGCCGCTGACTTCGATTGCAACGGCGTGATCAACTTCTTCGATTTCACGGCTTTCCAGACCGCATTCGACGCCGGCTGTCCGTAATATCGATCGCCTGCGACGCGGGGTCGCGGACGCACGCACGTCCATCTGAGCATCTGGTGTTACACGCCCGGACGTGCCACACAACGGTGCTCGGGCGATCTCCGTTAGCGCCCCCCGATCATCTCCCCCAGCCCGCCGAGCACGCCGCCCTCGCCCTGCCGCTTGCCGCCCTGGCTCGGGGCGTTGGCGATGATGCGATCCGCCAGCCGGCTGAAGGGCAGCGTCTGCAGCCAGACCGTGCCGGGCCCGGTCAGCGCCGCGTAGAACAGGCCCTCGCCGCCGAAGATCTTGTTCTTGATGCCCTTGACGAACTCGATGGCGTAGTCGACCGATTGGTCCATCGCGACCAGGCAGCCCGTGTCCACCCGCAGCTTCTCGCCGGGCGCCAGCTCCTTGAGCAGCGTCGTCCCGCCCGCGTGCAGGAAGGCCTGGCCCTGGCCGGTGTCGCTGCTGAGCTTCTGGAGGATGAAGCCCTCGCCGCCGAAGAAGCCCACGCCCAGCCGCTTCTGGAAGGCGATGTCCACGTTCACGCCGCGAGCGGCGCACAGGAAGGCGTCCTTCTGGCAGACGATCGTGCCGCCGTGCTCGCCTAGTTCGATGGGCACGACGTGCCCCGGGTACGGCGCCGCGAACGCGCAGTCGCGCCGCACGCTCCCGTGGTTGTGGAAGAAGGTGATGAAGAAGCTCTCGCCGGTGACGGCCCGCTTGCCGGCCTCGAAGAGCTTGCCCAGCAGCCCGCCGCCCTCCTTCATCGAGAGCGAGGTCGCCATCTCGATGTCGGGCTCGAGATACATCATCGCCCCAGCCTCGGCCACCATGGCCTCGTCGGGGTCGAGCGTGACGATGACGGCCTGCATGTCGTCGCCGATGATTCGGTAATCGATGATGTCGACGGGCATCTAGTCCTCCTCGATGTTGTTGGTCATCAGCCTTGCAGTGCGGCCACGTGCGCCCGAAGCGCCGCCGGCGTTAAGCCGGATTTCAACTCCGGGGAACCGCGGCGTGCGTCCCACGCTGCGGTATCGCGTGCGGTTTCCGTGAGTGGTCGTAGTTGCAAGCCGTGGTCGCGGGCCCGCGCCGCGCTGGCGCGATGCAGCGATTGGGTATCGCTCGGCAGCCATACCGGGACGTCTCGCCAGGGCTCAACCCCCTGGTCCAGCAGCCACCGCTCCCGGGTGGCGATCAGTGCCGTACGGCTATCCACCGCGCCGTGGAGCTCCCGGACGAACTCGGGCAGGCCCATCCGCTCGGCCGGGCCGGCAGCGTTGAACGTGCTTGCGTGCCCCTGCTCGATGCAGCGCAGGTAGAACGTCGCAAGGTCGCGCGCATCGATGAACGAAGCCAGGCCACCCGGATCGGGCAAGAGCACCGTTGGCTCCGTGGCCAGCACGCGGGTCCACCACGTGAATCGATCGGTGGGATCGTTCGGGCCGACGATGAGGCCCGGCCGCACGATGCACGTGCGGTTGCCGAACGCCCGCAGAACCTCGCGCTCGCACAGCGCCTTCAGCCCGCCGTAGGTGTCGCCGGTGACCGCTTCCGTCGCGGGATCATCCAGTTCGATGACCGGCGAATCTTCGTCCGGCGATCCACCGGCGGTCATCGGATAGACCGACACGCTGGACACGAACAGGTATCGCCCGGCGGCGCGTGCGAGCAACTCGCAGCTCGCCCGGACGACGCGCGGCACGTACCCGCACATGTCGACTACCGCGTCGAACGTCCGCCCGGCCGCTAGGAGCTCGTCCAGCTGAGCCAGGCCGTCGCCCTCGATCGCGTCGCGGTCGCCGACGAGCCGCTGCGCGATCCCGGGGATGCCAGGGTCGTTCGCAGATCGGTGCAGCAGCGTTACCCGATGGCCAGCCCGCACGGCTTGTTCGGAGAACGCTCTTCCGCTGAATTGCGTGCCGCCGAGCACGAGGACGTCCATCGATCACGATACCCCGGTCCGACCGCCGAAGACTCCGGCATGTCCATACGCGCTCTCGCCCCGATCCTCGTCTGCGGGGATGTCCAGGCGTCCATACCGTTCTACCGCGACCTGCTCGGCATGGCCATCGCCGACCGCGACGATGCCATCGGCCGCACCGGCTGGGCCAGCCTCCGCCTCGGCCAGGCGCATCTCATGCTTGCCAGCCCGACCTACCTGCCCGAGGCGCCGACGATGGAAGGTCGCTATCCGCAGAGCCTGTACTACTTCTTCGCCGACGATCTCGAAGCCATCCGCCGGCGATTGCTCGGGGCGGGGCACGCGCCCGGCGAGATCACGACTCGCTCCTACGGGATGGAGGAGTTCGAGGTCGTCGATCCCGATGGCCACATGCTCATCTTCGGGCGGGATGCCCCGGCCTCGGGGTCGACGGCCGGGGCCGAGCAGCCCGCCCGCTAGAATGGCTACCTCGTCACAGACCTGGGAAAGGGAGCCCAACCTCCATGCCCACCTGGCAGCCCAAATTCGAAGGCCACGTCCTCTGCAAGCGCATCCCCACGTGGCCCTACGGCGATCCCAAGGACCGCCACATCGTCTCGTACGACGAGTACGTGAAGACCGGCGGCTACGAGGGCCTCCGCAAGGCCCTCACCATGAAGCCCGCCGACGTCGTCGCCGAAGTCAAGACCAGCATGCTCCGCGGCCGCGGCGGCGCGGGCTTCCCCACGGGCCTCAAGTGGACCTTCCTGCCCAAGCTCGACGATGCCCTCGAAACCGAGGACGACGTCGACGCCCGCGGCCCCCGCTACCTCGCCATCAACGCCGACGAATCCGAGCCGGGCACCTTCAAGGACCGGCTGCTGATGGACTTCGATCCGCACCTCGTCCTCGAGGGCATCGCCATCACCTGCTACGCCTGCCGGCTGGACAAGGCGTACATCTTCATCCGCGGCGAGTACCACCACCAGGCCAAGGTCCTCGAGAAGGCCCTCGAGGAGGCCTACGCCAACGGCATCTTCGGCGAGAAGGGCCTGACCAACACCGACGCCAACACCGGCGGCGCGCGTTTCCGCGTCGACTGCTACGTCCACCGCGGCGCCGGCGCCTACATCTGCGGCGAGGAGACCGCCCTTCTCGAGGGCCTCGAGGGCAAGCGGGGCTGGCCCCGCATCAAGCCACCCTTCCCCGCCGTCGAGGGCCTCTTCGGCCGGCCCACCATCATCAACAACGTCGAGACGCTCGCGCACGTGCCCAGCATCGTCGAGCACGGCTCGCAGTGGTTCATGGACCAGGGCGTCGAGAGCACCGTCGGCGGGCCACCCAGCTACGGCACAAAGCTCATGGGCGTCAGCGGCCACGTCAACCGCCCGGGCTGCTACGAGTTCGAGCTGGGCATCCCCCTCAAGACCCTCGTCGAGGACTACTGCGGCGGCATGCGCAACGGCAAGAGATACAAGGCCGCCATCCCCGGCGGCGTGTCCATGGGCATCCTGGGCACCGACCAGTACGAGGCCGAGCTCGACTTCGACATCGGCCGCAAGCACAACGTGCTGGGGCTGGGCACCGCCGGCCCCACGGTGTTCGACGAGGACACCGACATGGTCGCCGTCTCCCGCAACATCGCCCGCTTCTACAAGCACGAGAGCTGCGGCCAGTGCACCCCCTGCCGCGAGGGCAGCGGCTGGCTCTACCAGCTCATGTGCCGCATCGAGGACGGCCACGCCAAGACCAAGGACCTCGACATGGCCCTCGAGATCGCCACGTCCATGGGCTCCATGCCCGGCACGACCATCTGTGGACTCGCGGACGGCAACAACTGGGCCCTGCGGACCATCATGAACAAGTTCAGGGACGAGTTCGAGGCCCGCGTCCGCCCCAGCCACGTCGCGGTCAAGATGACGGTGGGGGCGGCGGCGCACCACTGAGCCGCGGCGGCGACGCAGCACATCACGCCCGGTTGGAACATGCGCTCGCCTAGGCGTCGAATCCCACGAGCGAGGTTGCTCCCGGAGCTACCCATGCCCTGGTGGCGGAATTTCACGCGACGCGGCGCTCGCGCTCATGCTTGCGATCGCGGCGGCCATAGGTGTCATGGGCTTCGGCCTATTCCAGCTGCGCCAGGCTGGCCGCGTGTCGTACGTCATATTCGACGATGTAGAGCAGCCACAAGTACGCTGGCGAGAGCTGACTGGCAAGGTTGTGTCGCGCGAGGGAGGTGATCTCGTCATCCTGTCCAAGGTACGCATGCTCGTTAACTACCTCACGGACGACATTGCCTCGTTTGAAGAACTCCCGGCGATCGCCAAGCATGAAGTGGTGCGACAACGAGACCTTCCCGATGACGCGTATTCCTACCGCGTCCGCGCCGGCTGGCCACTGTCCGTCACCGTCCTGGAGGGCCATCGAACAGAACCGTTCTGGGACATCGATCTGGCTTGGACCGGCGGGACGCTCACGCTCGACGGAGAATCAGTCGGCCACGTCACATACCGCCCTCGCGTGCTCCCGCTTCTGGCGAACATCGCGATCTTCTTCGTACCGGCCATGCTCGCGATCGGCCTCGTCCGCAGCCAGATCGCGCTCGTCCGCGCCGCGCGACAAGCGTGTCCGGGGTGTAGCTACCCGCGCCAGACGGTCACGTGTCCCGAGTGCGGCCGCAACCACTAGGCCAAGCGCCCAGCCGTCCCCAATTGCCATCCAAGCGCGACGCACGCTCTGCTCGCCAGCCCGCCGGCGAATGAGTTATGAGTCCTCACTCCAATCGCTCATCACCCCGCGATGCAAATCCCGGGGGTTTCTTGCGATCCGCCACTATAATTCTCCCATGGCTCCCATCGTGCGGGTCCCGGCGCGCGGGCGTGCGGCGGCCCGTAGGTTTTCGTTCGCCATCATGGCCGCCGGCTCGGTCGGCGTCGCGGGCTACGCCATCTACGCCTACGGCTTCCGTCCGCTCGGCTCGCTCGTACACCCCGACATGCGGGCCGCGTTCGAGGCCAACCGCCTCGCCGTCTACGCGCACATCTTCGGCGCGATGGTCACGCTGCTGCTCGGCCCCTGGCAGTTCCTGCCCGCCATCCGCCGCCGCTGGCGCGCCGCGCACCGATGGATGGGCCGGGCCTACCTCGGCTTGGGCGTGCTCGTCGGCGGCGGCGCCGGCCTGATCCTCTCCTTTAGCGCCTTCGGCGGATTGCCGAGCCGGATCGGCTTCGCGACGCTCGCCGTTGCCTTCCTGCTGACGGGCGCGGCCGCCCTCAGCGCGATCCTCGATCGCGACGCCGTCGCGCACCGCCGCTGGATGGTCCGCAACTTCGCGCTCGCACTCGCCGCGGTCACCCTCCGCATCCAACTCGGACTGGGCGCCGCCTCCGGCATCCCCTTCGAGGTCTACTACCCGTGGCTGGCGTGGACCAGTTGGCTGCCCAACCTCGTCGCCGCGGAAGTGTTCCTGTGGTGGAGGAGCCACCGGGCGCACCACGCAACGCTGTCCACAACCGCGTGATCCACTCCGCGCCGGCGCGCACGCACGAAGTGCACTCCTGCCGCACGCACGCCCACCGTGCGCCGGATGTACGAGCTGCGCACGGAGCCAGAAAAGGCTTGGATTCGCGGTCGCAAACCGATATCGTGAAGGTGATATCTACTCATAAACCACAGCAAAGGAGGAGTATTATGAACCTGATCGGATCCCCCTGCGGGAATTCGAGGGCGCGGATCACCGCGCTGGTCGTGGTCGTGGGCCTCGCCGCGCCGATATTGGCGCAGGGGCCCCTCGAGCAGCCCTTCCCGCAGGTGCTGCCGTTTGATGACGTCGGTCGTGGCGGGACCGGCGTCACGATCGTCACGAGCGAGCCCGCCTTCATCGGCAACGCCGTGTCGTCGGCGGGCGACGTCAACGGCGACGGCGTCGACGACGTGCTCGTCGGACACCGCTTCGCCGATCCGCTGGGCCGCCGCGACGCCGGCGAGGCCTTCGTCGTGTTCGGACAAGATCCCGCGGCGGGTAGCGGCCTCCTGGCGGTTATCGATCTCGCCGACCTCGACGGCACCAACGGCTTCCGGCTGATCGGCGGCTCGGAGCGCGCCGCCGCGGGCACGGCCGTCGCCGCGGCCGGCGACATCAACGCCGACGGCATCGACGACATCGTGATCGGAGCGCCGGGAGTCGGCCTCGGCACGGCCTACGTCGTCTTCGGCCGCGACTCCACCGCCGGCGAGTCGTTCCCGGCCCAGATCGACCTCGGCGCGTCGCTCGGCGGCGGCGGTTTCCGCATCGACGCCACGACCGCCGTCTTCGAGCTCGGCGCGTCCGCAGCGGCCGCGGGCGACGTCAACGCCGATGGCATCGACGACCTCATCGTCGGTGCGCCGCGGACGACAATCGGGGCCGCCTTCGTCGTCTTCGGCCGCGATTCGACCGCGGGCGAGACGTTCCCGGGCATACTCGGCGTCGCAACGCTCGACGGCGGCAACGGCTTCCGCATCGACGGTTCCGCGTCGTTCGGCCGCGCCGGCGAATCCGTTGGCGGCGGATTCGACGCCAACGGAGACGGCATCGACGACGTCATCGTCGGCGCACCAGGCGACGACATCCGCGGCGCAGCCGTCGTCTTCGGCCGCGATGCGACCGGCGGCCCCGCGTTCCCGGCCAGGATCGACATCGACGACCTGGACGGGACCGATGGCTTCGGCATCGGTCCGATCTCGGGGTTCGACGACTGCGGCTACTCGGTCGCGGCGGCGGGCGACGTCAACGGCGACGGCGTCGACGACGCCATCATCGGCGCGCCCCGCGCGAATAGGGGCGCGAGCAACGCCGGCGAGGCCTACGTGGTCTTCGGCCGCGACGGCGGCGGGTTCCCGGCCCTGCTCCCGCTCGCGACGCTCGACGGCACCAACGGCTTCCGCATCAACACCGGCGAGAAGAACGCCGAGTTCGGCAGGTCCGTGGCCTCCGCCGGTGACATCAACGGCGACGGCATCGACGATCTCGTCGCGGGTGCGCCGGGCTACGGCTACTACGAGGCGACGCCACCGTACTCCTACTACAGCTACGGCGACATCGGCGCGGGCTACGTCCTGTTCGGCCGGGCCGCCGGCTTCCCCGCCGAGGTCGATGCCCGCTTCTTCGATGAAGGCGAGGGCATCCTGCTGCCCGGCGGCCTGCAGGACGAGCGTGCCGCCGCGTCGGTGGCCCACGCCGGCGACATCAACGCCGATGGTGCGCCCGATGTGATCTTCGGCGCCCGCGGCGCAGGCCGCAACGGCGAGGCCTACGTGCTCTTCGGCCGAGACCTTTCGTCGTGCCCCGCCGACGTCGATGGCGACGGCGAACTGACCGTCTTCGACTTCTTGGAGTTCCAGAACCTGTTCGATGCGGGCGACCTCGCCGCCGACTTCGACGGTGACGGCGTGCTCACGATCTTCGATTTCCTGGAATTCCAGAACGCCTTCGCGCTCGGCTGTCCGTAGCGCCCGTCCCTAGCGGCTGGCTCGGGCTGCCATCTTGGCCGCCCCGGCCACCATGTAGGAGCCGCAAGCGCACACCAGTCCCCGTGCGCCCGCCATCTTTCGGGCCCTCTCGATCGCCGCCGCTACGGGCTCCGCCGCCTCGAAGTCGGTACCGGTGTGCCGGCATCGATCGGCGAGGCCTTCGACCGGCATGGCCCGCGGGCCGCCCGCCGCCCGCGTTAGCACGAGCGAGACGCCGGCGTCCGCGAACTCGCGCAGCATGCCGTCGATGTCCTTGTCGGCGGCGCACCCGAAGACGACGACGGTCCGTCCGCCGCCAAACTCGGTCCGCAGCGTTGCCATCAATGCGCGCACCGACAGCGGCGTGTGCGCACCATCAACGACCACGATCGGGTCCCTCGAGACCACCTCCATCCGGCCGTCCCGCGGCGTGCGCTCGAGCCCGGCCCGGATCTGCGTCTCGGTGAGCCCGGGCTCGAATAGCAGGCACGCCGCCACCGCGGCCGCCGCGTTCGACGCCTGGTGTGCACCGGGCAGCGGTGCACGCAGATCGCGCAGCGCACGCCCGTGGATCGCAAGATCGATCGCCGCGTGCCCACCATCCATCCGCGACGCCACCTCGATGTCCTCGCCAATCACGAGGAGCCGTGCACCGACGCGGCCGGCCACGCCACGAAATACGCCGAGCACCGCATCACTCTGGGGCACGCACACCGCCGGCACGCCGGGCTTGAGGATGCCCGCCTTCTCGCCCGCGACGGCCTCGAGCGTGTCGCCCAGGATCCGCGTGTGCTCCAACTCGATGGCGCCCAGCACGCACGCCCGCGGCGTGACGATGTTGGTGCAATCCAGCCGCCCGCCCAGGCCAACCTCGAGCACCGCTGCGTCGCAATCCGACTCGGCGAAGTGCCGCATCGCCATGGCCGTCACGCACTCGAAGTAGGTCGGCGTGCCGTGCGATGCGGCCACGCGATCCTCGACCGCCGCGACCCCGCGCGCCGCGCGGGCGAAGCCGCCCGGATCAATGGGCTCGCCGCCGATCGCGATCCGCTCGCGCACCGAGACCAGGTGGGGGCTGGTAAAGGCGCCGGTCTTCAGGCCGGCCGCCGACAGGATCGACGCCGCCATCCGCGTAATCGAGCCCTTGCCCTTGCTGCCCGCCACGTGGATCGCCGGCACGCGGTCCTGCGGGTCGCCGAGCGCCGCCGCCAGCGCCCGCATGCGGTCGAGCTTCAGGGCGTCGGGGGTTGTCGCGGGCCGCCGCTCGAAGTCCACGCGGGCGTCCAGCCACGCCTCGGCGTCGTCGAAGGTCCAGGACGAATCGGTCGCTGGTGCTTGCATTCCGCTCCCGGGCGCCGACGATCCCCGCATGCCGCCCGTCCCCCCCGAGCGTAGTTCCAACACCCGTCCGACCGCCGGTGCGCCCCAGCGCGGCGAGGACTCCTGGCGAGTCTTCAAGATCATGGCCGAATTCGTCGAGGGCTTCGAGGCCCTCGAGACGCTGCCGCCCGCGGTCACGGTCTTCGGGTCGGCCCGCACGCCCGAGGACGACCCGATGTACGCCGCAGCGCGCCGCTTCGCGGCGATCGCTGCACACGAGGGCCTGGCGGTCATCACCGGCGGTGGCCCGGGCATCATGGAGGCCGCCAATCGCGGCGCGCTGGAGGCCGGCGGCCGCAGCGTCGGGCTCAACATCGCCCTGCCCCGCGAGCAGGCGCCCAACCCCTACCAGACCGACCAGCTGACCTTCGAGTACTTCTTCGTGCGGAAGGTCATGCTCGTCAAGTACGCCCGGGCCTTCGTGATCTTCCCCGGCGGCTTCGGGACCATGGACGAGTTCTTCGAGGCCATGACGCTCATGCAGACCCTCAAGATCGAGCCCTTCCCGCTCGTGCTCTACGGCTCGGAATTCTGGCGGGAGCCCATTCGTTGGATTCGGGAAGTCATGTGCGACAAGTTCGCGACCATCTCTCCAGAGGACCTCACGCTCTTTCACCTCGTCGACGACGCGGAGGACGCGATGGAGCTCGTCCGCCGGGCCCTTGCGGGCACCTACCAGACCGCGTTGCCAGGGGTCATCGGCCAGGCGGCCCGGGCGACCGGCGAGGGCACCCGGCGTGGGGTAATGCCCCACCAGGGCGGGGCTGCCGCCCCGGGACCGACGATCCCCTGGTGAAGCTGGGCAACCGGATGCACTCTCATTTGATTCTGGGAGCAAAAAGCGAGATACTGCCCTGCGGAGGAGTGCAGGGCCCATCCCCATCGGCCCCCGACGCACGCAAGGCCCGCCCCGCGGGTGGGTTATGTCGCCGCGATCCATCCATGAGACAGGAGTCGTCATGCCAGCCACCGCGCCGAACGTGACGAAGAAGCACATCATCGATGGCGTCGCGGCCCGCACCGGGCTGCGGCGCAGCGATGTCCAGGCGGTCGTGCAGGGCGTGCTCGACCAGATCGTCGAAGAGGTCCGCCTTGGTCGCCGCATCGAGCTCCGCGACTTCGGCGTGTTCGAGGTAAAGCAGCGGGCCGCGCGGACCGCCCAGAACCCCAAGACCCTCGAGCGCGTGCCCGTCCCGCCAAAGCGGGCCGTCCGCTTCAAGGTCGGCCGGTTGATGCGCGAGGCCCTCGAGGCGGACGCCTGCCCGGCCGCCGAGCGGCACGACGGCGTGCATAGCAATGGCCACGCCCGTGCCGACGATGCGATGCCGCATGTCCACGTCGAGCCGCGGCCGCAGCCCGTCGCAGCCGGCCACGCCTAGGGCGTGCCCACCCCATCAGTTCGTGCATCAAGAGTCCCGCGGGTTGCGGGGGAGCTGCGTGGAGGGCTCAGGCGGCCGCGGCGGTCGTCGCCGCGTCGGCCGGCTCGCCGACGAGGAACTCCAAGCCAACGTGCTGCGTGCCGCCCGCCGTCCTGCGCACGTGGGCGATCGTGGCGGGCACGACCTCCGAGGACTCCACCAGGCCGGCGTGGCCGTCGCTCACGACGACGTCCAGCCTCTCGCCGGGGCTCAGCGTCCGCTCGCTGCGGATCTCCAGCAGCATGCCGCCGACGGAGACGTCCAGCGCCCGCACCGGCAGGTACCGCAGCGCATGCCGCAGGAAGGCCTTGCCGGGGCGGTCCACCTGCGTGCGGCGGTGGCGGCGGCGATCGGTCTCGGTGTCGTGGCTCATGTCGTCCTCGTGGGATTCGTCCCGTCTTGGGATATCGGTCTCTCGGCCCGCCGGCCTTCCGCGACGCAGCCGGTGATTGGCGAAGCCCGATAACTACGCTGCCGGCCGCTCCGACCGGCGATCCAGGTCGGCAGACTCCGCGCACAGCCGCTCGACGGCGTCGCGGATGGCCTCCAGATGGCCCGTACCCCAGGGGCCGAGCCGCTCCACGTGATCGCGGATCGCGCCCGCCCAGGCCTGGGCCGCCTGGGCCGCGGGCAGTTCGCCCACGGCCTCGGAGGCCAGGATCAGCCCCGAGAGCGTGATCGCGGTGTCCTGGCCGGCCGCGTCCAGGGCGGCCCGGTGCGCCTCGTGCATCCCGTCGCTCACGCCCTTGAGCCCGTGCTCGCGGAGGATCCGTTCGCGGCCGGTGCGGCCCAGCGTGTCCCGCCACGGGGCGTCCATCGCCAGGCCCGAGAGCGCCCGCGCGATGGCCTCGGGCTCGCACGTCATCCGAATGCCGGTGACGCCGTGCGTGATCTCCAGGGCGCACATCGGATCGGCGGCGAGCACGATGGGCGTTGCCAGCGCCATGGCCTCGAAGACCGGCCTTGGGTGCGTCTCGTTGGCGCCGGTGTAGAGCCCCACGGTGGCGTTGGCGATGGCCTCGACGATCTCCTCGCCGCGGAAGTGCTTCTCGAAGCGCGTCGGCACGCTTCGCTCCTCGGCCAGCGCGCGGAGCCGGGGCGTCTCGGGCCCCTCGCCCAGGATCGTCAACTCGGCGTCGGGCAGGTCGGTCTGCCGCATGAGTGCCACCGACTCGATGGCGACGTCCAGGCGGCTCCGCTTCGTCGCGGGCCCGAACGCCACGAACGTATTGCCCGGGCGGCTCTCGGTGGCGACGGGAATCCGCTCGGCCACCACGCAGCTGGGGATGATGCGGACCCGCTCCTCGGGCAGGTTGAAGCGCCAGATGAGGTCGTTGGCCACGGGGTCGCAGCCCGCGACCACGACGTGGGCGTTGCGGCAGGCGGCGTGCTCGCGGAAGGCCGCCTCCCGGGCGGCTCGGGACGTCGGCCCGAATTCGTAGAGCTGCTGCCGCGACGAGAGGTCGCTGCCGACCGCCACGTGTCCTACCCGCACGCCCGCGTGGTCCAGGGCGGCGCAGACGGCCGAACCCAGCGGCCCGCAGGTGAAATCGGTGGTCTGCACGACGGCCGTCGCGCAGCCCCGCAGCTCGGTGGCGACGCCCATCGCGGCGTGCTCCAGATGCTCGTAGGCCAGCAGCCCATGGATGTTGCACACGCAGGTCACGCCCCGCTCCTGGGCGAGACGGGCGTCCTCGGCCCCGCCGTGCGTGACGACCAGCAGCCGGCCGTGGCCCTCTGCCAGGGTCTCCCAGAGCGTCCAGACCATCCGAAGCCGCTTCGCCCGCTCCAGGCCGGCGAGCGTCGAGCGTTCGTCCAGGATCACCACGAGGGCGTCCGAAATGGGCGTCATGGGCGGCACCTCCGGCTTCTCGCGACCCGCCTCCGGCTTATCGCGACCTACGTGTCGTCCATCTGTGTCGCGGGCTTGACCGTCCCCCGAACGCGGAGTGGGCCGCGTGGCCCGAGGCTGCCGATAAGCTCGGTCGTGGCCGAGCCGCAGGGCAGATCGACGCCGGGGGGCATCCTCTCGAGAGAGTCCATTCTCGCGTGGCGGCGGGGCATGCGCTCCGCGGGCCGCCGGTTGGTGCAGTGCCACGGCTGCTTCGACATCGTGCATCCGGGCCACGTCCGCCACCTGCGGTGGGCCCGCGAGCAGGGCGACGCGCTGCTGGTCACGCTCACCGGCGACCGCGACGTCGCCAAGGGCGTGGGCCGGCCGCTCATCCCCGAGCACCTGCGGGCCGAGAACCTCGCGGCCCTGGACATGGTCGACGCTGTGCACATCGTGCGGGAGCCGACCGCCCAGGCCATCCTCGAGGCGGTGCAGCCCGACGTCTACGTCAAGGGCCGCGAGTACGAGACCAACAACGACCCGCGGTTCGCGGCCGAGCGGGCCGCCGTCGAGGCCTCGGGCGGTCGGGTCGTGTTCTCCTCGGGCGACGTGGTGTTCAGCTCCTCGGCGCTGATCGCGGCTCTGGGGTCGGAACTGAACACGGGGCTCGACGCCGCATCTCGCGCGCTCGGCGCACTGGTGCGGCATCCGGCGCTGCCCGCGGGCCGGCTGTCGGGCGTGATCGATGCCGCGCAGGGCGCTCGCGTGCTGGTTGTCGGCGAAGCATTGAGCGAAGTCTACCGGCTGTGCGAGGCGCCCCGCGTGGGCTCGCGCGAGCCCGTCATGACGCTGCGGCCGGCCGAGGAGCGGCGCTTCGACGGCGGTTCCGCGGGCGTCGCGAGGCACCTGGCGGCGATGGGGCTCGGCGTCACGCTGCTGACCTGTCCGCCCGCGGGCGAGCCCGGCGTTCAGCTTCGCGAGCGGCTGGCCGCCGCGGGCGTCGAGGTCGAGGCCCTCGCCGACGGCGGCCCGCCGCTGGTGGTCGAGCACTACCTCGCCGGCACGCAGAAGCTCACCACCATCGACCACTGCCGGCCCATGGCGCTCGATGCGTCGCTGCGGGATGCGCTCGTCGACCGCGTGCAGGCGCTGGCCGCCGATCGGGCCGCGGTCGTGATCGCCGACTTTGGGCTCGGCATGCTGCCCGCCCCGGTCATGCACCGGCTGAGCGCGGCCCTGCACGAGCGGCGGTGCGCCCTGGCCGCCGCCGCGCCGGGCGTTGCGGCATCGCTGCTGGGCGTGCGGGGCGCGGATCTGCTGTGCGCGTCCGAGGCCGAACTCCGCCGTGCGGTGGGCAACCCGGCGGGCAGCCTGACGGCGGCGGCGTGGACGGCCATGGAATCGGCGCGGGCGCACGCCGCGGTCGTCGGCCTCGGAGCCGAGGGGTTGCTGGCCTTCGATCGCCTGCCCGAGCCGCACTCCACCGGCGACGGCTGGCCGACCCGGGTGCAGGCCCAGCCCGTGCCCTCGCTCGCGCCGATGCCCCTGGATGCCACGGGCGCCGACGCGGCCATCCTCGCCGCCGCCATGCTCGCCGTCGTCGGCGGACGCGCTCGTGGCGATGACCGCGCCCTGGAGCCCATCACCGCGGCCGTCTTCGGCGCCATGGCCGAGGCCGCGGCGCTCCAGCGGCCCGGCTACGCGGCGGTGTCGGCCGTCGACCTCCGCGAGTCGGTCGTCCGGCTGCACGATGCGCACCTGGTCTACCACGAGCCCTCGCCGCTGGTGCATACCGCGCCCGATGCCGCCGCGGCGCGAGCCGCTTCGTGACCCGTCTCGCCACCCGCGTCAGCTACGTCACCTGCACCCGCAACCGTCGCGACGAGCTGACCCGGACGCTGCGCACGCTCGACGAGCTGCACCGCGACGATCCGAGCGTCGCCGAGGTCGTGCTGGCCGACAACGCGTCCGATCCGCCGATCCACGAGTGGCTGCCGCAAACGGAGCTGCACGTCGAGGTCGTGACGCTGCCGGAGAACATCGCCGCCGCCGCGCGCAACGCGGCCGCCGAGCGGGCCCGCAGCGCGTGGCTCGTGATGCTCGACGACGACAGCGCGCCGCTCGATCTCGGCTTCCTGGACGTGCTGGATCGCGTGGACGATGGCGTCGCCGCCGTGCTCGCCGACGTCACGCTGCCCGACGGCTCGCGGGAGCGGGGCGGGCTGCCCGAGGTGCTCGTGGGGTGCGGGGCGGCCGTCCGCCGCGAGGCGTACCTGGGCGTGGGCGGCTACGACCCGGCGATCTTCTTCGCGGCCGAGGAGCCCGACCTGTGCGCGCGGCTCATCGCGGCGGGCTGGCGGCTGGAGGCCTCCACCGTATTCCGCGTGCTGCACCACAAGACGCCCACCAACCGCGACCTGGATCGCATGCTGCGGCTGCTGACCCGCAACGCGGGGGTGCTCATCGAGCGAACGACGCCCGACGCCGAGCGACGATCGCTCCGACGCGACCACATCCGTCGCTGCGCGTGGATCGCGCGCAAGGAGGACGCGGTCGACGGCTTCGCGCAGGGCCTCGCCGAACTGCGCTCGGCGCGGAGGTCGCTGGTCCGAGAGCCGCTGAGCCGTGCGCACTTCGAGCGGTTCACGGGCCTGCACCACGCCCGAGAGGCGATCGCCGCGGCGCTCCAAGAGCGGCCGTTCGCGACGGCCGCCCTCGTGGAGGCCGGCAAGCACGCGTGGGCGGTCGAGCGCGCGCTGCGCGACGCGGGCGTCGAGATCGTCGGCGACGCCGATCGCGCGGACCGATTGGCGATCGCAACGATGTCGCCCGGGCCGATGCTCGACGCGGTCGACACCTTCCTGCGCAGCGACGACGATCGGGTGCTCGCGCCGTGGACGTTCGCGCAGCGGTACGCGGCCTCACGCCAGCGGGCGCCATCGCTCGCGTGACGATCTCGGCCTAGCCCGAGTACTTGGGCAGCCTGAGGTGCGGCTCGCACAGCGAATCGGGAGGCAGGATGCCCTGCACGATCTCGTCGCAGGCGGCGACCTGGCCGGGCCACATGAATCGCGCGGACACGTCGCGGTGGGGCACCCATCGGCTGCCGTTGTGCTGCGGATCGCCCAGAAGATCCGGCGCCCACACCGGGGAGACCTCCGCGGCGAACCGCGGCGACAGCACCACGGCGTCGAGCGCGGCCACGAAGTAGGGGTGCACCTGCTCGAGCTGCCAGAAGCCGAGCCACCGCGGGTCGTCGGGTCGCAGGCCGACCTCCTCGAGCAGCTCTCGGCGGGCGCAGCTGGCAGCGGTTTCGCCGGCCTCGACGTGGCCCATGACCGGCTGCCACGTCCGCGCCAGGGGCTCGCCGACGCGACGCAGCTGCAGGAACTCGGCGGACCCGCCCGTTCGGCGGAAGACGTAGGCGTCGATGATGTCGGTCCGCACCTTGGGGATCATGGTGCGTCGCCGCCGGCGTCGTCCTCGATCTCGACGCCGATGGCCCGCAGCGGTGCCGCCTTCGCGAGCGTCTCGGACCACTCCGCGTGGGGATCCGAGTCGGCCACGATGCCCGCGCCGACCCAGTAGCGGAACCGATCGCCGGCGATCGTGGCGGTGCGGATGCCCACGGCCAGCTCGGCGTTGCCACGTTCGTCGATGGAGCCGATGGCGCCGCAGTAGGCGCCCCGGGGTTCGTTCTCGAGAGCGTGGATGGCCTGCATCGCGCGCACCTTTGGCGCGCCCGTGATCGAGCCGGCGGGCAGCACTGCACGCAGTGCGTCGTGCAGCGAGAGCTTGCGCCGCAGCGTGGCCGACACGCGGGCGCTCGCCTGCCACACGCCCGCGGCATCGCGGCCGTGGCGATCGACGCGGCGGGGCTGGTCGACGCGGACGCTGCCGACCTCCGCCACGCGGCCCAGGTCGTTGCGCATCAGGTCGACGATCATCGCCAGCTCGGCCCGGTCCTTGGCGGCGTGCTCGAGGTCGCGGCGGGCGTGGCGGGACTGCGGGCGGGTGCCCTTCATCGGCTCGGTCGTCAGCCGACGGGTGGCGGCGTCGTAGCGGAGCAGCAATTCGGGGCTGAGGCCCAGGATGCAGCGTCGCCGTCCGTCGGGCAGCGGAGGCAATTCGGCGTAGCAGCCAAAGGCGGGATCGGCCGCGGCGGCAAGGTCGGCGAAGAGCGCCCGCGGGCAGCCCTCGAAGCGGCCGACGAGCGGGTGGGCGAGGTTGACCTGGTAGGCGTCGCCGGCGTGCACGAGCCGGATGGCCTCGGCCGCCGCCGCCGTGTATCGCGAGCGGCCGGTGCGGCTGCGGAGCGGGCCGAGGGCGTAGCCACCGGGCGATTCCGGCACGCCGGCGGCGGGAATGGCCTCGCTTCCAGAGCTAGGGGTGAGGCCGCACCAGCCCCCGTAGCCCCAGATCGGATCGATGCGGGGACCGGCGGGCGGGCTGCCGGGCCGGTGGGCGGTGCTCGTGGGCTCGAGGGCGTGGCCGATCTCGTAGCAGATGGCCCCGATCCAGCGGCGGCCGGCCGGCGGGAGGAGCCGATCGGGGTGCACGGGCGACCACGCCTCGATGGGGCCGCCGCGGAGGGCGCCATCTCGCCACAGCGCGGCGACGGGCGCAGCGGACCTTGGATCGGACCTCGGCGAGGGCGGCGGGCTTGGGATGGGCCGGGCGGCGGGGGCTGGCACGTGGGCGTGTTTCCTTGCGGCAGTCGTAGCGTGCGGGGGCTTTCGCCGCCGTGGGACGCTCGCCATCCCGGCCATGGTCTTCTAGGATTGGCTCCCAGCGGCGAATCGGCCGGCGGCAGCCCCGCTGAGCAGCAAACCTCGACGCTAGGCACGGCCCGGTCGCGCGACCGGCCGGAGTTGTGGTACCGAATAACGCCCGACCATAGGACGCGCCGATGGCCCCACCCACCAAGACCTCGAAGCGCCACGCCGCCAAGACCACCAAGAAGTCGCCGGTCGTCAAGAAGGCCAGGCCCAACGTCGGCGGCCGGCCCCGCGACGCCAAGATGGTCTACTACTTCGGCAAGTCCAAGACCGAGGCCAACGGCACGCTGCGGGACCTCGTCGGCGGCAAGGGGGCCAACCTCGCCGAGATGACCTCCATCGGCCTGCCCGTGCCGCCGGGCTTCACCATCACCACCGACACCTGCGCGAAGTACTACGAGAGCGGCAAGCGGCTGCCGCACGGCCTCATGAACGAGGTGCACCAGAACATGTCGCTGGTGGCCAAGGAGATGAAGCGGGAGTTCGGCAACCCCGACAACCCGCTGCTCGTCTCGGTGCGCTCGGGCGCCGCGGTCTCGATGCCCGGCATGATGGACACCATCCTGAACCTGGGACTGACCGACGAGGCCGTCGAGGGCCTGGCCCGCGTGACGGGCAACCGCCGCTTCGCCTACGACGCCTACCGCCGGCTGATCAACATGTTCGGCGACGTGGTGATGGGCGTGGGCCACGAGGTCTTCGAGCGGGCCTTCGACAAGATCAAGCTCAAGTACAACGCCAAGACCGACAACGACGTGCCTGAGCAGGGCATCGTCGAGCTGGCCGAGAGCTACAAGAAGGTCTACCGCAAGAGCGTGGGGGACGAGTTCCCCCAGAACCCCAGCAAGCAGCTCGAGCTGGCGATCGAGGCGGTCTTCAAGAGCTGGAAGGCCGATCGCGCCATCAGCTACCGCCGGCTGAGCGGCATCAGCGGGCTCCACGGGACGGCCGTCAACATCCAGGCGATGGTCTACGGCAACATGGGCGAGGACTCGGGCACGGGCGTCGCCTTCACGCGCAACCCGAGCACGGGCGAGAACAAGTTCTACGGCGAGTTCCTGGTGAACGCCCAGGGCGAGGACGTGGTGGCCGGCATCCGCACGCCCCAGCCCGTCGAGGAGATGCCCAAGTGGAACAACAAGGTGTTCCAGCAGCTGCTGGGCATCAAGGGCACGCTCGAGAAGCACTACAAGGACATGCAGGACATCGAGTTCACCATCGAGAACGGCACCCTGTTCATGCTCCAGACCCGCGGCGGCAAGCGGACGGGCATGGCGGCGGTGCGGATTGCCTGCGACATGGTCAAGGAGCGGCTGATCTCCGAGGAGGAGGCGCTGCTGCGAATCCCCGCGGCCGACCTCATCCAGCTCCTGCTACCGAGTTTTGATCCAGGGGCCAAGCCCAAGAACGCGGTGCTGACCCGCGGCCTGCCGGCGTCGCCCGGCGCCTCGGTGGGCAAGCCCGCGTTCACCGCCGACGAGGCCGTCGAGCGGGCCCATGAGGGCGAGGACGTCATCCTCGTCCGCAAGGAGACCAGCCCCGAGGACGTCGACGGCATGCACTCGGCCGTGGGCATCCTGACCAGCACGGGCGGCATGACCAGCCACGCGGCCGTGGTCGCCCGCGGCTGGGGCAAGTGCTGCGTCGCCGGCGCCAGCGATGTGCTCATCGATCCCAAGAAGGGCAGCTTCACGGTGAACGGCAAGACCTTCACCCGCAAGGACGTCATCTCGATCGACGGCTCGACCGGCGAGGTCATGGCCGGCGCGATCCCAACGACCGAGCCCAAGCTCAGCGGCGACTTCGCCAAGATCATGCGCTGGGCCGACAAGCACCGCACGCTGCTGGTCCGCACCAACGCCGACACGCCCGAGGACGCTCGCCGCGCGCGGGATTTCGGCGCCCAGGGCATCGGGCTGTGCCGCACCGAGCACATGTTCTTCGAGGGCGAGCGGATCAGCGCGATGCGAGAGATGATCCTGGCCGAGACCCAGGAGGCCCGCGAGGAGGCGCTCGACACGCTGCTGCCCTTCCAGCGGGATGACTTCATCGGCATCTTCACGGCCATGAAGGGCCTGCCGGTGACCATCCGGTTGCTGGACCCGCCGCTGCACGAGTTCCTGCCGCACGACGCCGAGACGATCAAGGAGGTCGCCAAGGGTCTGGGCGTGCCGGCCAAGAAGATCCAGCAGCGTGTCTCGCAGCTGCACGAGATGAACCCGATGCTGGGCCATCGCGGCTGCCGCCTGGCGGTGACCTACCCCGAGATCCTCACGATGCAGGTGCGGGCAATCGTCGAGGCGATGATCAACTGCCAGCACAACAAGATCAAGGCGATGCCCGAGATCATGATCCCGCTGGTCGGCACGGCCAAGGAGCTGTCGCACCTCCGAAGCCTGGTCGAGCAGACCATCCACGACGTGCGGGCCGAGAACGACATCAAGAGCGCGCTCAACATCAAGATCGGCACGATGATCGAGGTGCCCCGCGCCGCGCTCACCGCCGACGAGATCGCCGAGCAGGCCGACTTCTTCAGCTTCGGCACCAACGACCTGACGCAGATGACCTTCGGCTACAGCCGCGACGACTCGGCCTCCTTCCTGCCCGAGTACGTGGCCAAGGAGCTGCTGCCGGCCGATCCCTTCCAGCAGCTCGACGCCGACGGCGTGGGCATGTTGCTGGAGATGGCCATCGAGAAGGGCCGCGCCGAGAACGACCAGATCAAGATCGGCGTGTGCGGCGAGCACGGCGGCGACCCTAGCAGCGTGCACTTCTGCCATAAGATCGGCCTGGACTACGTCAGCTGCTCGCCCTTCCGCGTGCCCATCGCCCGGCTCGCCGCGGCGCAGGCGGCGCTGATGCACGGCGGCTGATCCAAGCCAAGAACGAGGGAAGGAAAGAGCCCGCGGCGTTTGCCGCGGGCTCTTCTTTGTTCTGCTGTATTCTCGGAGTGCTCGATGGGGAGTCGAGCGTGGCTAGTTTCCGCCGCCCGAGTTTCCGCCGCCCGAGTTTCCGCCGCCGGTGTTTCCACCACCGCTATTTCCACCACCCGTGTTTCCGCCGCCCAGCTGGCCACTGGCCGCCTGGCCCGCCTCCTCGATGACGTCGTAGCCGCCGTCCAGCGCCTTCTGGATGGCCGCGGTCAGCGTCTCGAGGAAGGTGTCGGGGTTGTACTCGGCGATGCCGTCGACAACCCGCTGCTGCTGGTCGACGATGATGACCGTGGGGAAGGCCTCGATGCCGTAGGCCATCGCGACCTCATCGGCACTGGCGGCCATGTCGTAGGTGCCGCCGGCCGCGTCGCGGGCCTTGCGGGCGGCATCGGGCCGCCGCTCGCGCCACGGCAGGCTCAGGACGGTGACGGGCTGGTCCTCGAAGGCCTCGTGCACCTTCTGGATGTCGCCGCGCGACTGCTTCGACGCGCCCGACCAGCTGGCCCAGAAGTCCAGGACGACGACGCGTTCGGCCAGGTCACCCAGGGTGACGTTCTGGCCCTCGCGCGGTCCGGCGACGATCTCGACGTCGAAGGACTGGGCCTCGGGGTAGGTCGGCGCCTGCCGCTGCTGCTGGGCGCCGCGGGCCTGCCGAGCCCGGGCGCTCTGGTCGTTTTGGGCGTATCCTGCGGGCCGCTCGGGCTCGAAGAACGAGTCGGGCAGCTCGGGGTTCTTGGTCAGGCTGGTGACGGTAAGGACCTTGCGGTTGCTCTCGTTGAGCCGCATGTCCATGCGGCGGGGCAAGTCGTCGCTCTGGGCGATGGACCAGCGGATGGTGGGCCGCTGCTCGCCCATGTCCACGACGACGACGTCGCACACGACCTCGCCCACGGTGTCGCCGCCGATGATGAGTTCGTGCTGCGAATCGGGGCCGTCCAGCTCGCGGGCGAAGGGCTGGTCGACGATCAGCTCGGTGATCCAGGCGGAGTCGGCGACGGTGATGGTCTTGTGCCTTGCGGCGCGATGGAAGCGGATGTTCTTGATCCGCCGCTCGTGGTCGATGTAGGACGTCACGGTGCCGAGCCGGCCGATGTCGAAGCGGACATCGCCGATGCCCAGCAGCCGGGCGTCGCCCTGGCGGCGGTGGTCCCACTGGGCGGCGGGCGGTTCGCCCTGCCGGCGGAGCCAGACCTCGATGTCGACCTGCTCGATGGCGCCGAGCAGGGCGCCCTCGCTCGAGATGTTGGCCTTGTAGTTCAGGCTCTCGAGCTTCTGGATGGCCTCGCGGGCTTCGAGCAGCCTCAGCTCGGCCTCCGAGCGGGGGCGATCGGCCTCGCCGCCGGCGTCCTCCTGGGCGACGGCGGGCATCGCGAGCAGCGCGATGGCCGCGATGGCGGCGAGCCAGCCGGTCGGCCGGCGGACGGGTCGGGTATCACGGGCGAGCATGGAAGCCTCCTTGGGGTCACTCTCTCTGTGGTGTTCCGCGGATCGTCCCACGAGGGGCCGCCGGCCGCGGGCCGCCGCACCGACTCCCCGCGATGCGCACCGGCCTGCGTTCCCGTCGGCGAGCCACCATGGTAGCTTTGGGCGCCGGCGTCTTCCGGCCGGAGAGCCGCGACAGTCCAATGGTTATAGGACGCTCAGCCGCCCCCGGGCCGCAGCATGCCGGCCAGTGCGAGGCCCGGATCGGGCTGCCGCATCAGGTGCTCGCCGACCAGCGCCCAGGCGAACCCCGCCTCGCCGAGCCGGACCAGATCGGCGTGCGTTCGGATGCCGGACTCGGCCACCAGCGGTGCCCGGCCCGCCAGGATCGGCGCCATCGCGATGCCGTGCCGCAGATCGGTGGTCATCGTGGAAAGGTTGCGGTTGTTGATCCCCAGCAGCAGCCCGTCGGCCGAGATCGCGCCCGAGTCGAGCAGGCCGGCGAGCCGCCGGGCCTGGGCGGTGTCGTGGCACTCCAGCAGCACGGACATGCCCAGGTCGGCCGCGGCGCGACGGAGGTCGGCCAGCAGGCCGTCGTCCGGCAGGCACTCGGCGATCAGCAGCACCGCGTCGGCGTGGGCGGCCCGGGCCTGGGCGATCTGGGCGGGGTGGAGCACGAAGTCCTTGCGGAGCAGGGGGACCCCGCAGGCCGACCGAGCGGCGGTGAGATCGGCCAGCGAGCCGCCGAAGAACTTTTCGTCGGTTAGGCAGGAGATCGCCGATGCGCCGTGCTGCGCGTAGCGAACCGCCAGGTCCTGGGGGTCGAAGCCCTCGGGGCGGATCGGGCCGGCGGAGGGGCTCATGCGTTTGATTTCGGCGATGATGGCCAGCGGATCGTCGGTGGGGAACTCGGGCAGCGGCCGGGCCGGGGGCGCGGCCCTCGCGGCGTGCTCGAGCTCGCCGGGCGGGTGCATCCGCAGCAGCGCGTCGATCTCTCGGTGCTTGTGCTCGACGATGTCGCTGAGGGTGCTTGGCATCGCCGCGATTGTTGGCGGGCTAGGGATGGCGTCGGAGGCCGCCGCCCAGGCGGTCGCGATGGCGCAGTCGGCCACGGGGGCACCGCCGGCAACGCTCGCGCAGGTCCAGACGCCTCCGCCCCCGGGCCGTGGCGTCGAGGCGCTCACGCTCTCGGACTGGCTGGCGATCAGCATCCGCGTGGCGGCGCCGCTCGTCGTGGTCATCCTGCTGCTGGCCGACATCGTGCGGCCGGGCTCGTTCCAGCGCAAGGGGCTGCGGGACGTCAAGGCGTACGCGTGGCCCGTGTGGCTCTTCGGCGCCTTCGTGGTGATCTCGGCGCAGATCTTCGGTGCCCAGGTGTTCGCGCAGATTCCGGACCTCTGGGAGAAGGCCGCGAGCAACCAGGTGCCCGTGCAATCGCTGCCGCGGAGCGAGATCCGTGAGGAGGCGCTGACGCAGCTGGGCGCGGTGCTGTTCGGCGTGTTCGCCGGCGGCGTGATGGTCTTCCTGCTCAATCGCCGCGAGCACGACGAGGGCATGCGTTTCGGGCCCCAGGACATCCCGATCGGCATCGTCGCGTTCCTGCTCGCGTTCCCGCTGGTGAGCGCGGCGGCCGAGCTGTCGGTACAGGTGTACGAGTCGTCGTCGGGCGAGGTCGTCGAGCAGGTGGCCCATCCGACGCTGCGGCTCATCCAGGACCACGCGGGCGATCCGTGGGCCTGGGTGCTCATCGGCTGCGCGGTGATCGGCGTGGCGATCATCGAGGAGCTGATCTACCGCGCGTTCATCCAGACCGGGCTGCTCCGGCTGTTCGGGTCGGCGTGGACGGCCATCATCCTGACGGCGGTGATCTTCGGGCTGGTGCATCGCATCGGCGACACGGTGCCGTGGCACCAGATCCCCACGCTGATGGTGCTCGGGCTGGCGATCGGCATCGCCTACGAGCGGTTTAAGGGCGTCGGGGTGCCCATCACGATGCACGCGGCCTTCAACGCGCTCCAGATCGCGCTGACGCTGTGGGTGATCTCGCCGGAGCCGGCTCCGCAACCCGCGTCGGAGGCCCAGGCGGGCGGCCCGCCGCCCGCAACCCAGCCGCAGCCCCCGGCCCCGGCCCCGGCCCGGGGCCCCTAGTGGCCCGCGGCGGTCGGGTTTGCCCGGGCGTGTGCGGAGCTATCGGGCGTTGCCGCTAACGCCGGCCGCCGAATTCCGCTATTTGGGTTGGAGGGAGCCGGGGCATCGGTCACCATGCCCGGGTCCGCCCGCCGCGTCTGCCGCGTTTCCAAGGATCTATGGGGAGTACACGATGCGAAATTCGCTCTCGCGCACGAGGCTGTGCGCCTTCGTTGCCGTTGCCGGCACCGCCGCCTCCGCCCTCGCCGGCGATCGCTCCGCGACGCTGGGCGAGGCCTACTTCGGGCCCTTCGAGGAGCGTGCGGGCGCCCTGGAGTTCAGCGGCCGGATGCTCGTGGCGCCGCGGACGGTGCTCGACTTCCAGCGCGAGGGCATGACCTTCGAGGCCGCCGCGGATCGCCGGGCGACGGCCATCGCCCGCCTCGCCGATGTCGTGGTGCATCACGATCGTGGTCCGGATCGCTTCACGGTCCGGCTGCCCGACGGCATGGACGAGACGCAGTACGGCGCGTTGCTTGGCAACACGGACGACTACCGCTTCGCGCACCCCGACTGGATCGTGTTCCCGACGCTCGAGCCCGATGATCCGCGGTACGACGAGCAGTGGCACCATCCGATCATGCAGTCGGAGATGGCCTGGGAGATTACCACGGGCAGTTCGTCGATCGTGACGGCCTATGTGGACACCGGCGTGCTCACGAGCCACGAGGATCTGTCCGCGTCGCTGCTGGAGGGGTACAACTCGGCGGACCGGTTGCTCGAGTCCGCGGGCGGCGTCGTCAACGATCAGAACGGCCACGGCACGCACGTCGCCGGCTGCGGTGCGGCCATCGGCGACAACGGCGTGGGCGTCGCCGGCGTGGGCTGGAACCTGGGGATCCGCCCCGTCCGCGCGACGGCCGCGTCGGCGGGTGGCGGGGGTGGCACCTCGCTCACGGCCATCCTGCACGGCGCCGAGTGGGCCGTCGAGAACGGCGCCCGCACCGCGAGCTGCTCCTGGACGGGCGTCGAGGCGCCTGCGGTGGGCGATTCGGGTACCTACATCAAGAGCCAGGGCGGCCTGCTGCTGTACGCGGCCAACAACTTCGGCCAGGACCACAGCGGCTTCGAGTGGCCCGACACCATCGTCGTCGGTGCCAGCAACCCGAGCGACGTGCGGGCGGGCTTCTCGAGCTTCGGCCGCGCCGTCGACGTCTTCGCGCCGGGCGTGGACATCCTCAGCTCGACCCGGGACGGCGGCTACGGCCGCGCTAGCGGCACCAGCATGGCGACTCCGGTGACCAACGGCGTGATCGGCACGATGTGGTCGGCCGCTCCCGACCTGACGCCCGACATCATCCAGGCCATGCTCTACGACACCTGCGACGACATCGGCCCGTCATCGATCTACGGCAACGGCCGGGTCAACCTCTTCCAGGCCGTCGCGGCGGCGGCCGGCTCGGGCGAGCCCGCGGCGCCCGTCGCGGTGGACGACGAGTCGTCGGTCATCGCCGGCGGTGAGGTCGCCATCGACGTGCTGTCCAACGACTTCGACATCAACGGCGATCCAATCACCATCGACGGCTTCGACGCGACTGGTTCGCTTGGCGGCACCATCGAGCGCAGCGTCGGCACCGGGCCCGACGGCCGCGACGAGCTGGTCTACAGCGGCCCGGCGGGGACGTTCGGCCTCGACGAGTTCACCTACACCATCACCGATGGTGGCTTCACCGCCGAGGGCACGGTCACCGTGGACGTGCTCGATCCGTCGACCTTCCGCACGCCGGAGAACCCGTCGCTCACGCAGCCGGGCGTGGACGTGGCCTACTACGAGGTCATCGGCGCCAGCGTGCTGCCGGACTTCGATACCCTGCTGCCCTACGCGACCGACGTCGCCGACCAGATCAACTTCCCGTCGACCAGCGGCGAGTTCATGAACAGCGGGCGGTCGGACAACGTCGGCGCCGTGTTCCGCGGCTACGTCGAGGTCGCCGAGACCGGCGTGTACACGCTGTTCACCAACTCCGACGATGGATCGAAGCTCTACCTGGGCGATGACCTCGTGGTCGACAACGACGGCCTGCACGGCATGGTCGAGATCGGCACCGAGGTCGCGCTGCTGGCCGGCAAGCACGCCCTTCGCGTCGAGTTCTTCGAGGCCGGCGGCGGCGCGGGCGTCATCTTCAGCCTGCGGGATACCGACGGCGTCAAGCAGGTCGTGTCGGCCGGTGATCTCTCGCGGGACCTCGCCTGTCCGGCCGACTTCGACGGCGACGGTGAGCTGAGCATCTTCGACTTCCTGGCCTTCCAGAACGCCTTCGATGCGGGCGATCCGTCCGCGGACTTCGACGGCGACGGGTCGCTGTCGATCTTCGACTTCCTGGCCTTCCAGAACGCGTTCGACGCGGGCTGCTAGGCCGACAGGGAGGCTTCGTTGTTCCCGCTCGGCGGGCGGTGCGGGGAGGCATCGCCCGCCGTTGTCGTTGGCACGCGGGCCGTCTCGCGCTTCAGGACGGCGCGGCTGCGGCCCGGCGTCGCGCGGGGAAGATGGCGGTGCTCTCGGCCGGCGCCCGCAGGTCGCGGACGGGGCCGGCCTCGACCCGCTCGATGGCGCTGGCGGCCATCGCGCTCGAGTACTCGCAGCCGATGAATCGCCGCCCCAGGGCATTCGCGACGACGGCGGTCGTGCCGCTGCCCGTAAACGGATCGAGCACCAGGTCGCCCGGGTGGGACGAGCAGCGGATCACGCGGGCGAGGTAGCGCTCGGGCAGCTGGTTGTCGTGCTTGCCGCGGCGTTCCTTGTTGTTGCCCTGGATGCGGCCCAGGTGCTTGCCGTACCACACGTCGGTGGGCACCCGCCGGCCCGCGGGCATGCCGTCGCGTTTGTCGTTGGTCCGGGGGTCGAAGTAGGTGCTCGCGCGATCAGAGGGCTCGAGGATGGTCTCGGGCCGCCACGTCCGCCGCTTCGGATCCCTGCAGAAGTACAGCACGTGCACCTTGCTGCTGATGAAGCGGCCCGTGGTGTTCTGGCCAAAGCGGTAGTGCCACACGCACCAGTTGACCATGGTGAGGCCGCGCTGCTTGAGGTGCACGACGATCTCGGCGGCCCAGTCGTCGGGGATGTTGATCCAGATCGAGCCCGTCGGCGTCAGCGCCGCGATGCACAGGTCGATCCAGCGCTGGGTGAAGGCCAGTTCGTCCGAGGGCTCCCGGAAGCTGTCGGCGACGCGGCAGTACTGCTCGTCGGGCAGGGCATCGTCCCACTCGTCGTAGCCGCGATCCCAGTTGAACGGCGGATCGGCGAAGACGAGATCGACCCGACCCTGCGCCGCCTCGGGGATCACCGGCAGCACCTCGCGGCAGTCGCCCACGTACACCCGGCAGTCGCTGTCGGTGGTGGCGCGTTTCGGTCGCAGCGGCGTGGGCGGTCGGGGCACGAACGAGTGTACCCGCGATGCTCGCGCGGCGCGACGGCCGCGGGTGTCGCTAGGCGTGCAGCCGGTAGCCGCCGTCGGGATCGCCCAGCTTCAGCACCGAGATCGAGTTGACTACGCGGGCGACGCCCAGCGGCCGGCCGGCGATGAGCAGCACCTGGTCGCCCCGGGATGCCCACCCATGATCGAGCAGGTAGGCCTCGACCTCGTCGGTCCACTCGGCGAGGCGGCCGGACTCGGGCGGTTCGGCCAGCAGCGGATACACGCCGCGGAGCAGCGCCATCCGCCGCGATGCCGCGGGGTCGGACGACCACGCGACGATGGGGATGTCGAAGGTGTTCTGGCTGAGGTAGCGGGCGGTGCCGCCCAGCTGCGACCAGCAGGCGATGGCCTTCGCGTCCAGGTCCCGCGCCAGGTGCCACGCACCGTGGGCCAGGGCGGCGGTGCGGTAGCGCGTCTGGCGGAGCTGGGCGGGCGGCGTGGCTTCATCATCGCGGTCGGCCAGGGCCCGCTCGGCGCTGCGGGCGATGCGGGCCATGGTCTCGACGACGAGCGCCGGGTGCCGGCCGACGGCGGTCTCGCCCGACAGCATGACCGCGCCGGCGCGATCGAAGATGGCGTTGGCCACGTCGCTGGCCTCGGCCCGCGTCGGCGTGGCGTTCTCGATCATCGTCTCGAGCATCTGCGTCGCCACGATGCACGGCTTGCCCCAGTCCCGGGCGGCCTTGATGATCCGCTTCTGCGCGGGCGGCACCTCGGGGATGTCCATCTCCACGCCCAGGTCGCCTCGCGCCACCATGATGCCGTCGGTCGCCTCGGCGATCTCGTCGATGCAGCGGATCGCCTGGGGCTTCTCGATCTTCGCGATGATCGGGATCGTCCCGCGATCGCCCGAGTATTGCTCGACGAGCGCCCGCAGCTCGCGGATCTCCTTGGCGCTGCGGACGAAGGACAGCGCCAGGTAGTCCAGCTCGTGCTCGGCGGCCCATTGCGCAAGCTCGATGTCCCGCTCGGTCAGCGCGGGTGCGCGGACGTCGGTCTCGGGCAGGTTGATGCCCTTGCGGGACGTCACCTTGCCGCCGACGGTCACCAGGCAGCGGATGGCCTGCCCGCCCGGCTCGGTGGCGACCGCCAGCATGCGGACCGCACCGTCGTTGATGAGCACCCGCTGGCCCGGCTCGACCTCGTCGACCAGCCCGCCGTAGGTCAGCGGCAGCGCGGGCAGCGGCTGGCCGTTCTCGCTGCGGATGATCGCCTCGCTGAGCGTGCGGTCGAGGAGCACCTCCTGGCCGGTCTCCAGGTCGATGCCGCCGCCGCGGGCCAGGTCGGGCACCGCCCCGACGCGGATCTTGGGGCCCGGCAGGTCGCCCAGCACGCCGACACGGGCGTGCATGTCGTCGGCCACCTCGCGGATGGTGCGCAGCCGCCGGCCGTGCTCCTCCAGGGTGCCGTGCGAGAAGTTGAGCCGGAAGACGTTGGCGCCGGCGTCGATCAGCCGGGCGAGCATGGCGGCGTCGTCGGACGCGGGGCCGATGGTCGCGACGATCTTGGTCAGCGGCGGCCGCTCGCCCCGGCGGGCCGGGGCGTGGTGGGGTCCGGGTGCGCGGTCGGCCTCGCCGGCGGCGTGCTCGGGGACGGTGGGGCTTGTGGGCACGCGAACCTCCGCGGGGCTAGGGGTCGCGTCGCCGGGCGGCGTCGCGGGCGAGCTTGACCACTTCCCTATATCGGTCGCGGAAGAACCGGGTGTACTCGATCTGCGCCTCGACCGCCCGCTCGGGATCCCTCCAGGCGTTGCGGACCGGCCGGTAGTTCTCCGCGCTGAAGACCAGCTCGCGGACGGCACCATCCTCGCCGGTCACGGGCTCGCTGGGGAAGGCGTAGAAGGCGGCCTCGGCCTCGCGGAGCGTTGACTCGAACGCCGGGTCGGTGGCGGCCATCGCCCGCAGCTCATTGAGTGCTGCCCACGCCCGCTGCAGTTCCTCGTCGCTGTCCACGCCGAAGGCGCCCATCATGATCGAGATCGACGAGCGCCAGCCGCGGTTCTCGACGTCGGCGGCGGCGTTGAACGGATCGAGCTCGTCGATGAAGCGGTCGGCGTGCCGCTCGTACATCACCCGGCGGACCGGGGCCCGCCGAAGCTCGTACTGCACCGGCCCGGTCGGCGGCGGACCGGTCTGGTCGGGATTGGCTGGGAACTGCCACAGGCTCTGGGCCTGCTCGGTGAGCGTGAACTCGACGAAGCGGCGTGCCAGCTCAGGGTGCGGCGCACCGCGGAGTATCGAGATCGGGTCGGCATCGATGTAGACTGCGCCCACCGGATCAACATAACCCACGCGGCTCGCGCTCGCGGGCGCACCGGGGGGCACGACGGACTGGCTCTGGGTGCGGCCGTAGAAGTCGATCGCCAGGCCGGCCATCGCCTCGCCCGCGGCGACGTCGAGCGGGGGCTTGGTCGCCGCGTTGGTGAAGTAGCGCGTGTTGGCGGCCATCTCGCGCAGGATCCGCCAGCCCTCGTCCCAGTCATAGGCGTTGAGGATCGACTCGAAGGTGGTGGTGATCGAGCCGCTCTGCCTGGGGTCGGCTAGCGCGACCATGCCGGCGAGCTGGGGATCGGTCAGGTCTTCGAAGGCCCGGGGCGGCTCGAGTCCCCGCTCGCGGTACAGGTCCTTGTTATAGAGGATGCCGAAGCTCGAGAGCGCGGTGCCGAGCCAGTATTGCTTGGGGTGGTACAGCCGCTCGGAGCCGATGGCATTCTCGCCGTACCACCCATCGAGTTGCTGCGGCGTGAATCCGGCCGGAACGCTGATGGGCACGGCCAGCTCCGCCCCCGCGCCGCCGGCGAGTTCGGCCCCCGGGACGCCCTCCGGCACCGCAATCCTCACGCCCCGCGCAATCTGGCCGTGCTCGTAGCTGCCCCCGCCGAACAGGATGTCGTAGCCCATGCGGCCGGCGTCGATCTCCACGAAGGGCTCGCCGAGCGCACCGGGCACGATGCCGAATTCGCCGGCGTTGAGCGCGGCGCGGTACTGGTCCTGCAGCAGCCGTCGGATCTCGCTCGTGCCGCCGGGCGTCCGCCAATCGACGTTCGCGGGCTCGCCGAAGTTCTGCTCGTGCCAGCGGGCGAAGGCGATTGCGAACTCGTCGCGGATCTGCTGCGTGTGCGGCGTGATGACGACCAGCGTCGGGCCGTCGCGCTGCGGGGTCGCATCACCACGCCTTAGGGCAAGCGGCAGGGCCAGCAGGGCGAGCATGCCCGCGAGCAGCACGGCGGCCTTCCATCGCATCGACCGAGTCTACGCTGCCTCATGAGCGAGAGCAGCGATGCGAGGGCGGCGGTCATCACCGGAGGCTCGGAGGGCATCGGCCTCGAAACGGCCCGCATGCTGGTGGCCAAGGGCTGGCGGGTGCTGATCGTCGGGCGCACCCGCTCGAAGCTCGATGCCGCGATGGACGAGCTGGGCGAGGACGCCCGCGCGTGCCAGGCCGACGTCGGTTCGCCCGATGCGCCCCGCGAGATCATGCAATGCGTGCTGGGCGAGTTCGGCCGGCTCGATGCGCTGATCAACAACGCCGGCTACGCGCCGCTGACGCCCCTGGCCGACACCACCATGCAGGAGATCGACGAGTCCTTCGCCGTCAACGCCGTGGGGCCGGCCAAGCTGGTGCTCGAGGCCTGGCCGCTGCTGACCGAGAGCGCCCAGGACGGCGGTGGCCGCGTCGTGAGCGTGTCGACCATGGCCACGCGGGATCCGTTCGCGGGCTTCTACGCCTACGGCGCGGCCAAGGGCGCCATCGACGTGCTGACCAAGAGCATCGCCAAGGAGGGCAAGCGGCAGAAGGTCCGGGCATTCGCCGTTGCGCCCGGCGCCGTCGAGACCGGCATGCTGCGGGCGAACTTCGACGAGAAGGCCGTCCCGCCCTCGGCCGCCCTCGATCCCGGGGTCGTCGCCGAGGTCATCGTGGCCTGCGCGTGCGGGGAGCGAGACGGCGACAACGGCACGTCGATCGAGGTCACCCCGTAGGCTTCCTAGAGGTGCGCCGCGCGTCCGAGAAGACGCGAACACTTCACGGCACGCCATCTAGCATCCGTGGGGAGGAACGAGCATGGGTACACGCATCATCACCAGCTCCATTGCGGCCGTCGCTATTTGCTCGGCGTCGGTCCACGCGCAGTTCATCACCGGCATCACCAAGCCGGTGTTCGGCGAGAACCAGCCCGAGGCCTTCTTCCTCGAGGATGGCGTCAACACACTCCTGTTCGACATCGAGGCCGACCTGGGCATCCCCGCCACCGCTCCGGGCTTCGGCGGGCTGGCGGGCGACGACGCCAACCGCCGCTTCTTCGCGTCGGTCCGCAACGGGCCCAACGACGACATCTACGTCGTGTCCTACGACGACCTGCTCAACCCCATCAAGCTCGTCGAGACGCAGAGCGCCGGCGGCACGGACGTGTCCATCGACGGCCTCGCGTATGACCCAGCCGCCGACGTGCTGTACGGCACGCGGACGCTGGCCTCCGCGGGCGAAGCCGAGGGCCTCTTCACGATCGATCTGGATACGGGCGTCGTGTCGCTCGTGCTGGACTACGCCGACGGCGGCAGCCTGCTGACCATCGGTGGCATCGACTTCAATCCCGACGACGGGCTGATCTATCTGGCCGACGACGACGCGACCGGCGGGCGTTTCCTGTATGCCTTCGATCCGGGCGATCCCGGCTCGGGCCTGGTCGAGGTTGCGGCCCTGCCGCCGGCGGTGACCGACGTGGACGGCCTCGCCGTCGGTGGCGGCGTCGTGCTCCTGCTGACCGACAACGCCGACGCCAACGGCGGCGAGCACTACCTCTACGACCTCGCGACGGGCGCGTTCTCGACGCAGCCCTCGCCCTACCCGGCGCCGGCCGGCAGCCCGATAGCGCCCAATCCGACGGGCGGTGCGGGCTACGTGCCCGGTCTGCTCGGCGATGCCTGCCCGGCGGACTTCGACGGCGACGGCGAGCTGACCCTCTTCGATTTCCTGGCCTTCCAGAACGCCTTCGATCTGGGCGAGGCGTCGGCAGATTTCGATGGCGACGGCGAGCTGACCCTCTTCGATTTCCTGGCCTTCCAGAACGCCTTCGCCGCCGGCTGCCCCTAGCCGGCATGCGCGGCCGATTCTGAATACTCGGGCGGTGTTTCCCTAATACACTCGCGAGTCGCCGGTGTGCTGCCGGCACCGCGAAAGGGGGAGGCATGGTCGTCTGGGTGCTGCTGGCGGTGGGGCTGTTCATCACGCTCGGCGGCCTGGGCGTCATCGGGTGGGGCGTGTCGATCTACAACGCGCTCAACCGCCTGCGGGAGCGCTTCAAGAACGCCTTCGCCCAGATCGACGTGCAGCTCAAGCGGCGGCACGACCTGATCCCCAACCTGGTCGAGACCGCCAAGGGCTACATGGCCCACGAACGAGAGACGCTCGAGGCCGTCATCGCCGCCCGCAACCAGGCCGTCAGCGGCCTAGATGCCGCCTCGGGCAACCCGGGCGACGCCGGCGCGATGCAGGGCCTCGCCAGCGCCGAGGGCGCGCTCACGGGCGCCATGGGCCGGCTGTTCGCGGTCATGGAGGCCTACCCCGACCTCAAGGCCAACACCAACATGATGAGCCTGCAGGAGGAGCTGACCTCGACGGAGAACAAGGTCGCCTTCGCGCGCCAGGCCTTCAACGACCAGGTGACCGAGTACAACACCTACCGCAAGAGCTTCCCGCCCGTGGTTCTCGCGGGCCTGTTCGGCCACGGCCAGGATGCCGGGCTTCTCGAGTTCGAGGACGCCGCCGAGATCAAGGAAGCGCCCAAGGTCTCCTTCTCCTGATCGCGGCATCGAGCTAGGTGAACGACAACCCCATGGCCGACGGCCGCGCCACGATGGACTTCTTCGCCCACCAGGACCGTGCGCGCGGCCGCACGAAGCTGCTGGTTGCGCTCTACGTCGTATCCGTGCTGGTTACCTGCGTCGCGGTCGCGGCGGCGGTGGTGATCGCGGCGCTCGTGGCGTCCAAGGGCGACGTCGACGCCGCGCCGCTCGCCGGCTTTGCGGCCGCCGGTGCGGCGGGCGCGGCGCTGCTCATCGCGGGCGGCACGGCCTACCGCATCAGCGAGCTCCGCGGCGGCGGCAGCGTCGTGGCGCTCCAGCTCGGCGGGCGGCCCATCGACGAATCCACGAGCGATCCGTCCGAGCGTCGCGTGCTCAACGTCGTCGAGGAGATGGCCATCGCCAGCGGCGTGCCCGTGCCCCCGGTCTACATGATGGGCGAGGAACGGGGCATCAACGCCTTCGCCGCGGGCTACGAACCCAGCGACGCGGTCATCGGCGTGACCCGGGGCTGCGTGGACGGCCTCACCCGCGACGAACTGCAGGGCGTCATGGCCCACGAGTTCAGCCACATCCTCAACGGCGACATGCGGACCAACATCCGCCTCGTCGGCGTGCTCGGCGGCATCGTCCTGCTCAGCCTCGCGGGCTACACGCTGCTGCGCGCCACGGCGTACAGCGGCGGCGGCCGCGGGCGGCGCGACGGCCGGGGCGTGGCCGGCATGATGGTGCTCGCCATCGCGCTGGTCGCCATCGGCGGCATCGGTTCCGTGTGCGCGCGGCTCATCCAGGCCGCCGTCAGCCGGCAGCGGGAGTTCCTCGCCGACGCCAGCGCCGTGCAGTTTACCCGCAACCCCGGCGGCATCGCCGGTGCGCTGCGGCGCATCGGCGGCGGTGCGCAGCGAGCAAACATCGAGAACGCCCACGCCCGCGAGATGAGCCACATGTTCTTCGGCAACGCGGTGGCGTCGTCCTTCCTCGGCTCGGCCCTGGCGAGCCACCCGCCGCTGCCCGACCGCATCCGCCGCGTGGATCCGAATTGGGACGGCAGCATGCTGGACCCGCTGGAGCGCAGCCCGGCGCCATCCACCGCGCGGCGGCCGGCCGCCGAATCGAGCGGCGGGCCGCTCTCGCCCCGCGAGCAGCTCGAGCGGCTGCGGGACCGCCGCATGGGCCGCGAGCAGGCGGCCGAGCAGCTCGCCGGGCACGCCGCGATCCCGCTGCTCGCGCTGATCGGGACCGCGACGCCGCAGCACGTGGCCCACGCCAGGGGCATGCTCGATCGCCTGCCCGCCGCCCTCCGAGAGGCCGCGCACGATCCCTACGGCTGCCGCGCGGTGGTCTATGCGTTGCTCATGCACTGGTCGAGCGACGATGCGTCGCTCCGCGCGCAGCTCGATGTCCTCCAGCGACGGGCAGATTTTGGCGTGCTGCGCGTCGTGCGTGCGCTGGAGACCGAGGCCGCGAGCCTCGACCGCGATCTGCGGCTGCCCCTGCTCGAGCTATGCCTCGCTCCACTCCAGAGACTGTCGCGGGGACAGCTCCAGTCCTTCGCGCGCAACACGCGTGCGCTCGCCGAGGCCGACGGCCGCATCGAGCCCTTCGAGTGGGCACTGCTCCGCGTCCTCGAGTCGCACGTCGAGGCGCAGCTGGGTCGCTCGAAGGACGCCATCACCCGCTCGTCGCTCAACCGGCTCGGCAAAGAGGCGGCCGTCGTGCTGTCCGTGCTCGCCCGGGCGGGGGCCGAGGACGACGAGTCCGCGTGGCGGGCCTTCGAGGCGGGCGCCCGCGCGATCGCGCAGGTGCCCACCCAGTTCCGCGAGACCGCGTTCGACCACCGCGCGCTCGACGCGGCGCTCGGCGAGCTGCGGGGACTGGTGCCCCAGCAGAAGCGGCGGCTGATCGAGGCCTGCGCGGCCGTCGTCGGTGCAGACGGCGACATCGCGCCCGGAGAGGCCGAGCTCTTCCGGGCGCTCGCCGCCGTGCTTGGAGTGCCGATGCCGCCGCTGCTGCCGGGGCAGCGGGTCGCGTGAAGTTCTAAGCGCCGCTCGGGCTCCCTTACGCGCAGCCGGCGTCGAACTCGTTCTGGAACTCGAGGAAGTCGAAGATGGTCGGCTCGCCGTCGCCATCGAGGTCGACGCGGCAGACGGGGCCCGGCAGCGCGATGCGGGCGAAGAGATCGTCCGGGATGGTGCCCGCGAAGATCTCGGGCAGCGCCGAGAAGGCGCCCGCCGGCGCGGCGTAGGTGTTGCCCTGGGCGTCCACCCAGTCGACGGGGACGATCGGGGAGACGATGGTCTGGCCGTCGATGGTGTCCAGCTCGCGGCAGACCGAGTTGAACAGCCCGGTCGACTCGTCGCGGATGGCGAAGAAGTTGTCGTCGGTGGAGGTGCCGTCGAGATCGCCACCGAAGCCGACCACGGGTGGGTCGCCGGCGGTCTCGAAGAAGAAGACCGAGCCGCGCTGGGCGTTGGCCTCACCGCTGGTGTTCACCACGACCGAGCCGGTGAGGCCCTGGCCCGACACGATGTACTCGTTGTCGCTGGCGCTGGTCTGGTTGACGCGGATGGCCCAGCGGGAGCGGTCGAGGCTGTTGCGGACGCGCTACGGGCCGGTCTGCCAGACGGTGGCCTGGTCGCCGCCCGTGGTCGTCACGCCCGGGATGGGGTCGTCGGAGTACAGGATGGGCTCGATCTGGCCGAGCGCCGACGAGGCGGTGCCGGCGGCCAGCAGGGTCGCGATGGTCTTCGGCTGCATGCGTCTTTCTCCTCTGTGCGTCTGGATGGACCTGCGCCCGCATATGCGACGGGCGTCCGGGCCAATGCTCGGTACCGCGATGTTCGCGGCGGTGGCCTTGGGCGATCGAGCCACGTCGGCAGCCAGGCTGCGACGCACGACCGATACCGGTGGTCCGTTGTTCTTGCCATCGTGGCGAGTAATCCGAGCCATGCGCATTCCGTCTGGCTGCGTGCCGGCGTGTCGCCCGGCCATGCGGATGGCAGTTCCTGTCCAAGAAATCGAAAACCCGCGGCTACGCGGTCACGGGCGTCGCGACGCCGATCTCGCCCACCATGTACGTCACCGCGTGCCCCGCGATGAGCACGCGGTCGCCGTGCTCGCTCGACGCGAGGTCGCACCGCAGCTCGCCGCCGCGCTTCGAGACCTGCCGCGCCGACAGCCGTGACTTGCCGAGCCGCGCGCCCCAGTAGGGCGCGAGCACGCAGTGGGCCGACCCCGTGACGGGATCCTCCGGCACGCCCGCGGCGGGCGCGAAGTAGCGGGACACGAAGTCGTGGCTCGCGCCCGGGGCCGTCGCGATGAGCCCCAGGCTGTCGCCGACCAGCGCCCGGTCGGCCAGCGTCTCGAAGTCGGGCCGCAGGTCATGCACGTCCTTCTTGCTCTCGAAGACCGCCATGAGATTGCGCTTGGCGCCGGTGCTGCGGTGCAGCTCGCTCGGGCGGGCACCGAGCGCCTCGACCAAGGCCGCGGTGATCTCGACGGGTTCGGTGCCGAAGGCGGGGAAATCGAGCACGATGAGGTCCATGGCGTGCTCGCCCTGCTGCATCTCGCGGGAGACCGACAGCGGCCCACTCCTCGAGGCGAACGTGAGCTGCTCGACGACCTCACCCTCGTGGTTCCACAGCACGTGTGCGCTGGCGAGCGTGGCGTGGCCGCACAGGTCGACCTCCCGCTCGGGCGTGAACCAGCGGATGCGGCGATCGTCCCCGTCGGCGTCCGGGCCGATGAAGGCGGTCTCGCTCAGGTTGTTCTCGGCGGCGATGGCCTGCATCGCGTCGTCGTCGGGCCACTCGCCCACGGGGATGACGGCGGCGGGGTTGCCCCCGAACACGCGGCTGGTGAACGCATCGACGTGGTACAGCTTCATGGGCGGGCACCTCCGGCCGACCCTATGCCGTCGCCCCATCGTTCGCTAACGCGGCGCGATCTCGATCGCCAGCGTCGCCCAGTGGCTCTCCCAGTCGGCCCGGTCGGCCTCGCTGGTCGGTTCGGCCGCGGATCCGCCAGCGGACTCGGCGTCGGTCGCGGATGACACCGTCTTGCGGACCATGTGCGTATTCGCGAGCACCCAGCGTCCGGGATGATCGAAGCGAATCATCGCCTCGCCGCGCTCGTTGGTGAGCACCCAGGCCGTCCGGGGGGTCTGCTGGTCGTCCCGGCGGTGCATGGCCTCGATCATCGCGTCCGCCAGCGGCTCGCCCCGGTGCAGCAGCCTCACCGCCAGGTCGTCGCCCGCGCGCAGCGTAAACGGATCGTCGAGCGGGATCAATTCCAGCGGGAGGCCGACCGGCGTGCGCAGGAACTCGGCGTGCGCGGGCGTCGAGCTGGCTCCGACGCGGATGGCCGCCTTGGCGCAGCGTGAATATGCCTCGAGGCCCGGCTCGTCCGACTCGCCCAGTCGGGCGCGCTCCTCGATGATGTGTCCGAGCCCCTCGTGCTTGAGATACTCCTCGAACTTCTTGGCGTCGAGCTCGATGAAGCTGGGATTGCCGTGGTAGACGATCCAGTACGCGCCATCCTCGGGCGCCGTCAGGGAGCCCGCCGGGTCATCGCCATCCTCGCCGGCGATCTCGTGGTGCCCGCTCGGACCAACCAATCGGAACGACTTGGCGTGCCCGGGCCGACGCGGAAACGAATCCAGATCGTCGTGGTGGCCGATCATGATCGCGACGTCGACCCGGTCTCCGGGGGCAACGCGGTGCGACGACGGCTCGAGCCAGAAGTCGTGGCCGAGCGTCATGCACGCGCCAACGAAGAGCACGGCCAGTGCGGGCAGCGAGAGTCGTCGTGGCGTCATGGCGGAACCTCCTCCGATGCGTCCATTCGAGTCGAAGTCCAACAGCGATGCGGGAAGCGCGCACCTACGTCGCTTCGACGCTCAGCGGTTGGCCCGCCCGGGAGTCCGCCGGCGAGGCCTCGTCCGCCAGGCGGATGTGCAGGTCTCGCAGCTGGGCCTCGTCCACGGCGGCCGGGGCCTCGGTCATCAGGTCCGCCCCGGTCTGCGTCTTGGGGAACGCCATCACGTCACGGATGTTGTCCGTGCCCGCCAGGTGCATCACCAGCCGATCCAGGCCGAAGGCGATGCCGCCGTGCGGCGGCGCGCCGAAGCGCAGCGCCTCGAGCAGGAAGCTGAACTTCTCCCGGGCCTCCTCCTCGGACAGACCGAGCAGCCCGAAGACCTTCTGCTGCACGTCGCGGCGGTGGATGCGGATCGAGCCGCCGCCGATCTCGCTGCCGTTGCACACCATGTCGTAGCCGTCGCTCAGGATGGCCTTGACCGCCTCGCGGTTGGCCGGGTCCACCGCCAGGAAGTCCTCGATCTGGTCGGACCGCGGCGCCGTGAAGGGATGGTGCAGCGCGTGGTAGCGGCCGCCTCCCTCGTCAAACTCGAACATCGGGAAGTCGACGACCCACAGGAACGCCCATTGGTTTTCGTCGATGAGGCCCAGGTCGCGGGCGACCTTGATCCGCAGCTCGCCCAGCGCCCTGGTGCAGGTGTCGTACGCGTCGGCGCCGAAGAGCACGGTGTCGCCGGCTTCCAGCCCCATGCGTTCCTTGAGGTCCGCGAAGATCGGCTCGACGAACCGCGCGATGCCGGTCTCGAACCCGCTCTCGGCCACCTTGGCGACGGGCACGCCGCCCGCGCCGAACTGCTTGACGAACTCGGTGTAGCCGTCGGTCAGCTTGCGGGTCAGCGTGGCGGCCCCGCCCGGCACGCGGATGGCCTTGACCACGCCGCCGTTGCGCAGGAAGGCGGGCGCCTCGCCCGGGTTCTTCGCGAGCGCATCGCCGAAGACGCGGAAGTCGGTCTTCGCGGCCAGGTCGGAGATGTCCACCAGTTCGAGCCCGAAGCGCAGGTCGGGCCGGTCGATGCCGAAGCGGTCCATCGCCTCGCGGTAGGTCATCCGCTGGAAGGCGGGGACCTCGACGCCCAGCACCTCCTTCCAGAGCGTGCGGGCGAAGGCCTCCATCATCTCCAGCACGTCCTCGCGCTCCACGAAGGACAGCTCGAGGTCGATCTGGCTGAACTCGGCCTGGCGGTCGGCCCTGGGGTCCTCATCGCGGAAGCAGCGGCAGACCTGCATGTAGCGGTCGGCGCCGGCCACCATCAGGATCTGCTTGAACAGCTGCGGGCTCTGCGGTAGCGCGTAGAACTCGCCGGGCTGCAGCCGGCTGGGTACGAGGTAGTCCCGCGCGCCCTCGGGCGTCGACCGGCACAGGCTCGGCGTCTCGACCTCGATGAACCCCAGCGCATCGAAGAAGTCCCGCGCGATCTTGGTCACCCGGTGCCGCGTCCGGAGCGTTCGCTGCATCGCGGGCCGGCGGAGGTCGAGGTAGCGGTACTTCAGGCGCAGCTCCTCCCCGGGCAGGTTCTGCTCGTCGCCGGGCTGGAAGGGCGGCGTGTCGGCCTTCGCCAGCGTGTGCAGCTCCTCGACCACCACCTCGATGGTGCCCGTCGCCAGCTTCGGGTTGGGGCCGCCGTCTCGCAGGCGGACCCGTCCCCGGGCCGCGATCACGTCCTCGTTGCGCAGCTTGTCGGCCGCGTCCACCACCTCGTGCGGCGCATCTTCCTTGTCGAAGACCAACTGCGTCAGTCCCGTGTGGTCGCGGACGTCGATGAACACCAGCCCCGAGCCGTGGTCGCGGTAGTTGTTGACCCAGCCCGCGAGGCTGACGGTCTCGCCGACGTTGGCCTCGCGGAGCTCGCCGCACGCGGTCGTGCGCTTCAGCATGGCAATCGCCCTCCGGCCGCGGCAGCGGTGGGAGGGCTCGCCACGGGGCGGAGTGTAGGGGCGGCGCTACGGTGTCCCCATGGCGTACGTCCGGATCGTGCCCGAGTCGCAGGCCTCCGGCGAGCTGGCCGGGCTCTACCGCCGCTTCGGCAACCCAGACGGCACCGTGGACAACGTCCTGAAGGTCCACAGCGCCAACCCCGAGTCGCTCGCGGCCCACTGCGCGTTGTACGTCCAGTCGATGCACCGGCCCGGTCCGGTGTCGCGGGCCGAGCGAGAGATCGTGGGCGTCGCCGTCAGCCGGCTCAATGGCTGCACGTACTGCCTGGAGCACCACGCCGCCGGTCTGGCACGCCTGCTGCCCGGGGAACGCAAGTCCCTCGCAGCCACCCTGAAGGACGGCGATGCGTCCGGGCTGACCGAACGCGAGCGCGCGATGGTCGAGTACGCCGAGAAGCTCACACGCGACCCCGCGGGCGTGGCGCAACGCGACGTCGAGGCGCTGCGGTCGGCAGGCCTCACGGACCGAGAGATCGTGGACGTCGCGCAGGCGGCGGCGTACTTCGCCTACGCCAATCGCATCGTGCTGGGGCTCGGGGCCGAGCTGGGCACCGGCGAAGGGGTGACCGGTGCGTGGCCCGAGGAGTCGCGGCCAAGCGGCTGATCAGCCGTCGGGATCGTCGCCGGCCGGCGGCTCGACGCCCATCTCGCGGAGCAGGCCGTCGATCTTCTCGGTCTTGGCCGCCATCGGGGCCGCGGGGTGCAGGCCGTTGTACCGGACGATCCCCCGGCCATCGATGATCGCGACGTGCGGAATGCCGCGCACGCCGAAGTCCGGGTTGAATACGTCCTGCCGCGTGAACACGACCGGCCACGTCATGTTGCGTTCCGCCATGAACTCGGGCATGAGGTCGTGCTCCGCGGCCGGGTCGTCCTCGCAGTCGATCGGCCCGTCGCTCCGCAGGTTGTACACCCTGCCCTGGAGGCTGGTCACGCCCATGACCCGCACCGGCAGGCCCTCGTAGTGATCGATGAGGGCCTGTACATCGGGGAAGCTCGAGAGGCACGGCCCGCACCACGTCGTCCAGAAGTCGAGGACCACCACGCTGCCTCGGAGATCCGCCAGAGACGCGATGGAGTCATCGCTCGACCACTCGATGGTCATCTCCGGCGCCTCGTGGCCGATGAGCGTGCCGCGAGCCGATGCTCCGTCCAGCACCGCCAGCGTGTCCCGCACGAACGCACGCTCGCCGTCGTCGGCGATCGCGTCGCCGCCATCCGGCCCAGCGGCCTCGGCGCTGCGGCGCAGGTAGTCGACGAGCATCACGCGGTGGGCCTCTCGCTGCTCGGCGTCGAGGTCGAGCCGCCCCAGCAGGCTCCACAGCGATCGCACCTCGACCGCCATCCGGGGCGGGGAGGCGACCACCATGCGCGGCAGGTCCGCGATCGCGTCGCGGTGCGCACGCAGAACCTCCGGGTCGCGTGCCTGCTCGATCGCGTTCACGAAGCCCGGGGTCAGGCCGCGGGCCATCGCTTCGTGGAGGTGGGCGTGGCGGACGGCACGGCCCAGCAGCTTCGATTGCAGCTCGGTGTCCGGGTGGTGCTCCGGCGAGGGCGCGCCGCGAAGCCCGTACTCCAGCGCCGCCAGCGCAGCGCCCTCGGCGGAGTGCTCCCGCACCATCGGTCGCAGGGCGTCGAGCCGATCGAGGGCCGGTCTCCGTCCGTCGGGCCGGTCCAGAAGCGCCTCGCCGTAGAGCCGGGCGAGCTGGTGCATGGAGAGCCCGCCGAAGTCGATCTTGGCGAGCGCGTCTCGCTGCATGGCGATCCACTGGTCGTAGGTGCCGCCGCCGGACGCGGCGAACGCCGCACGGTCGGCCGCCAGCTCGCCGAGGACGGCGTCGAGGTGCTCGTCCTGGACGTGAGCCTGGACCTGGGCGAGCGCGACCGTGCCGGCGCCGACCACCAGGGCGATCGCCGCGGAGCGCAGTCTGTCGAGCGGGCGTGTCATGAGATCTCTCCGGGCGGATCGATTCCGCGTTGCATGGGCCTGCGGTGGTGCATCGTCATGCACGGATGCGGCGGTTCGGCGGTGCCGTCTAGGCCAGCGCGGCGCTCTCGGGGGCGTCGCCGCCCGATTCGACGCTGGCCTTGATGTCCTCGAGGTCCTTTGCCAGGCACTTGCGCATGGTGCCGCCCAGGGCGAGCGCCATCAGCGGGGCCGTCAGCTTGCCAATCAGGCCCTGCGGCTCGCCCGAGAAGTCGTACTCCAGGCGGGTGCCGCCGTCCTCGGGCACGCAGCGGACGATCGTCTGGTAGATGCACCCGTTGGACGCCGCTCCGAGCGTGTAGCTCTCGCCGGGCCGGAAGTCGGTGACCTCCATCACCTCGGTGGCGGTCTTGCCGAAGAACGTCCGGGTCTCGCGGAAGCGGGTGCCCACGCCCACGGGCCCATCGGTGAGCATCTCGACCTTGTCGATGCCGCCGATGAAGTCCGCCGCGGTCGCAAACCGAGTGGTGGCCTCGAAGACCGTGTCCGGGTCGGCGTCGATGTGCGTGCTCATGGTCATCCGCATGGGGCTGGCTCCCGGTGTGATGCTCGGGCTGTGGCCGGGCAGCCTCGCTACGCTGCCCACCGCAGAGCCTACCGGAAGGTGCCGCTCGCGACGAAGGGAGAATGCGGGTGAGCGAGCAGGTTGCCGAGAAAAAGACGCAACAAGACCCGAACGCCACGCTCCGCGGACGCGCCGGTGAGTTCGCCGAGCAAGCCGCCTCGATCCGCGCCGGCGGCGGCGCGAAGGCCATCGATCGCCAGCACGCCAAGGGCCGCCTGACGGCCCGCGAGCGGGTCGCTCGCCTGGTCGATCCGGTGGGCGGCGGCGCGATCGACCCACGCTCCGTCGACCCGCACGCCGACGAGATCCCCGGCTTCCAGGAACTCGGGCTGTGGACCGCCAATGGCATGTACGCCGAGCACGGCGGGGCGCCGGCGGCGGGCGTGGTCACCGGCATCGGCGTCGTGCAGGGCCGCCGGCACGTCATCATCGCCAACGACGCCACGGTCAAGGCCGGCGCGTTCTTCCCGATGACCTGCAAGAAGATCATCCGCGCCCAGCACGTCGCCCGGATGGCCCGGCTGCCGCTGATCTACCTCGTCGATAGCGCGGGCGTCTACCTGCCGCTACAGGAGGACGTGTTCCCCGACACCGATGACTTCGGCCGCATCTTCTACCTCAACAGCGTGCTGAGCGCCGAGGGCATCCGCCAGACGGCGGCCATCATGGGCTACTGCGTCGCCGGTGGGGGCTACCTGCCGGTGCTCTGCGACACGCTGCTCATGACCGAGGGCAGCGGCCTCTACCTCGCGGGCCCGGCGCTGGTCAAGGCCGCCATCGGCCAGGACGTCAGCGACGAGGAACTCGGCGGCGCCGACATGCACGCGGCGATCAGCGGCACCATCGACTTCAAGGAGCCCGATGACGAGGCCTGCCTCGTGCGGGTGCGGGAAGTCGTGGGCAAGCAGGCCGTCGAAGCCCCGGAGAACGCACCCGCGGAGGCCATCCCGCCGCTGCGCACCGCCGAGGACGTCTACGAGATCTTCACCGACAAGGCCGGCCAGCAGTACGACGCCAAGGAGATCCTGGCCTGCATCGTCGATGCCCGGGCGCTGCCCAACGCCGAGGGCCACGAGAGCCTCGAGCCCGATTTCGACGAGTACAAGGCCGAGTACGGCCAGTCGGTCGTCTGCGGCTACGCCCGCCTCGGCGGGCACGCGTGCGGCATCGTCGCCAACCAAGGCGCCCTGACCGAGCGGACGCAGCCCGGCGGCAAGGCCGGCCCGAGCACCGCCGCCAATATGCCGCGGGTGATCTACGACGACAGCGCCGACAAGGCCGCCCGCTTCATCATGGACTGCAACCAGCGAAAGGTGCCCATCGTCTTCCTGCACGACACGACGGGCTTCATGGTCGGCCGCGATAGCGAGCAGGGCGGCATCATCCGCGCCGGCGCCAAGATGGTCAACGCCATGAGCAACTGCGTGGTGCCCAAGATCGTCGTGATCACCGGCAGCAGCTACGGCGCGGGCAACTACGCCATGTGCGGGCGGGCCTTCGAGCCGTTCCTGAGCCTCGCCTGGCCCGGCAGCAAGTGTGCCGTGATGGGCGCCGCCCAGGCCAGCGGCACCCTCGCCATGATCGAGGAGCGCAGCCGCCAGCGCAAGGGCGAGGAGATCGACGAGGAGACCCACCAGCAGATCCTCGCCGCCGTCCGCGCCAGCTACAGCGAGCAGCAGGACATCCGCTACGGCGCCGCTCGGGGCTGGGTGGACCGCATCATCGAGCCGCACCGCACCCGCGAGGAACTGGTCGACGCACTTGCGGCCGCCAACCAGGGCTGGGACTACAGCCGCGAATTCAAGACCGGGGTGCTCCAGACGTGAGCGAGCGACCCGCTGCGCACGACACGACGCCGCGGATCGGCCTGGTCACGTGCCGCCACCACGACCACATCGATCACGCCTCGGAGGGCAAGCTGGCGCAGGCCCTCGTGCGATACGGGGCCGCCGTCACGCTCGTGGCCTGGGACGACCTCGCGGGCCTGCTGGGCGAAGCGAAGGACGTCGACGGGCTCCGCGACGTCGTGCAGGTGCTCGACTTCGTGGTGCTGCGGACGCCGTGGGATTACTGGGACCGCGCCGACGAGTTCGAGGCCTGGGTCCGCGAGCTGGGTCGCTCGGATCGCCTCGCGAATGGTGGCCAGGCGATCCTGGCGAACCTCGCGAAGACCTACATGCACCAGTTGGCGGATCGAGGCGTTCCGATCGTGCCCACGCTGCTGGCGACGCACGCGGACTGGGACGCGCAGATCGAGCACGCGACCGGCAATGAATGGGATGCGGTCATCGCCAAGCCCGTGGTGGGGGCCGCCGCCGCGGGCTTGGCCAGGTTCGACGCCCGCGACGCGTCCCGCCTGCGCGAGCACGTCCAGCGCATCATGACCCCGCGGGGCGTGCTGCTGCAGCCCTTCCTCCATCGCGTGACCACCGACGGCGAGACCTCCCTCGTCTACTTCGACGGCGAGTTGTCCCACGCCGTCCGCAAGATTCCCAAGGCCGGCGACTTCCGCAGCCAGAGCGACTTCGGCGGCCGGTACGAGCTCGTCGAGGCGACCGACGCCCAGCGAGACGTGGCCGAACGCTCGCTCGACGCCTGGCGGGCGATCCACGGCGAGATGCCGCTGTACGCCCGCGTCGATCTCGTGCCCGGCGACGATGGCGATCCGCTGCTCGGCGAGCTCGAGCTTATCGAGCCCGAGCTGTTCCTGGACATGCACCCCGAGGCCGCCGATCGCTTCGCGGATGCGATCTACAACCGGGTGGGTCCATGAAGCGGCGGCTGCTGGCACCGCTCGCCGCGTGTTGCACCGTGTGGCTCGCGGGCTGTGCCGCGGAAAAGATCGATGGTCGTGCGCCGGGGATGGACGCCCCCCCTCCTCCTCGCACGCCGATCTTTGCCAGCGAGGGCGGAGCGGCTCCAGAGATCGCTGGATTGTTGCTGCTGGGACGATCGGCGCTCGGACGGCCCCTCGAGCTGCGCACCCACGGCCGCGGCCCGATCCGCGTGCTGCTCATCGGCCTCATCCACGGTGACGAGGCCGAGGCGTTCGATCGCTTTGACGACCTGTGGGCCGCCCTCGTCGCCGCCGGCATGGACCACGTGATCACGCTGCACGCCATCCCGAGCATGAACCCCGACGGCTACGAGCAGCGCCGCCGCTCGAACGCGCGGGGCGTGGACCTCAACCGCAACTGGCCCGCCGGCAACTTCCGGCCCGGCCGCACCCGCGGCCCCGCACCCCTGAGCGAGCCCGAGACCGCCGCCGTGCACGAGCACTTGCTCGCGTTTGACCCCGACGCGATCATCGTGCTGCACTCGATGCGGGGCGGGCCGCTGGTCGATCCCGACGGCCCCGCGGACGATCTTGCGCACGCCTTCGTCGCCGCGGCCCGCACCGTCGATCCACGCTGGCGGGTGCAGGCCGACTTCACGAACCCGCCGGGTTCGCTGGGCAGCTACGCCGGCCTCGATCGAGGCATCGCGACGCTGACGGTCGAGTTCCGCCGCGGCACCGATCCGCAGGCGGCGTTCGAGGTCGCTCGTGCCGGACTGGCGGGGACGCTCGGCGTGCTGGCTCGGCGGATGCGGTAGAGCCGGGGCCTAGGGCGCCCGCCTCGAGAACCGGTTGGCCGGCCGTGGCTCGACGATCTCGACGAACAAGAAGGCAGCGGTGCCGCACACCGACACGTCGGCGGAGAAGATGCTCGTGCCGACTTCCAGCATGCGTTCGTCGCCGTTGGCGAACTCGATGGTGAGGAAGCCCTCTCGCTGCGGCACCTCGAAGACCTCCCCGACCGACCCCTCGTAGACGGTGCCCTCCCGGCCCAGGATGAGATCCTCGAGTGTTTGGTGCTGGGCCCGGACGACCTCGAAGGTGAGCTCGGTGGTCCCCGGACTGCGGCCGCAATCGACGATCAGCGGCACGTCGAAGTCGCTGGTGGCGATCGTGGCGTGCGTGTTGGTGTCCATCTGGGCGTACGCGCCCAGCGTTGCATCGTCGATGTCCACCTCGTACTCGATCGCGCGGAACGAGTCGATGCTGGCCCCCTCGATGCGGGCCGGAGACCGCTCGTCTGTGCCGACGGTGGCGTCGAGGACCAATATGTCGTAGTCGCCGCCAAAGATGGAGACCGAGCCCATGTTGCCGAACGTCACGAGCTGGCCGGTCGTGCGCACCAGCCTCGCCTCGACGCCCAGGGGATCCTGCGGGTCGTCGGACATCCCGAAACCGCCGAGGATCGCGCCGTCGACGGAGAGCAGGTTGCAGCCCACCAGCGATACGCTCGAGAGCGTCCCGCCGAAGACGTTTATGTTGCCGTAGACGCCCACCCGAATGCTGACGATCGCATCCTCGAACACGTTGATTGTCGCGCCGTTGAAGTCGAACGAATCGCACACGCCGATGGCGCAGTTCGCGAACCTGGCGAAGCCGGAGTGGACGTTGACGATCGCGCCCGGGTTGGCCGCGAAGAACGCCGCATCGGGCACCGGATCCGGCGGCACGTTGACCACTACCTGTCCAGAGGCAGCGGACGCGCAGGCCGCCACGATTCCAACCAGCCACGAACGAGATCCGAACAATCGGCCGCATCGATCTCGCATCACGCAATCCCTCCCGCTGACAAATATAAGGACATTCCAATATTGCATAAGGCAAGAGCGTCGTGGGCGCTACCACGACCGCATCGCGCGCCCAAAAAAAAGCGACGACGCAGAGCGGTCGCCGCCAGGCATGGGCATCTGCATGCGCAATCACGATGGAGCGGCGACAGGCGGTCCGTCCCCGTCGCCACGCCTGCGAGCCAGAATCGGCTCGTGATGGCGATCAACTCGCAGTGGCGATCGCGTCGCTCAGCTTCTCGCGGATGCTCGCCGCCGAGTTGCCGTTGGTGATCTCGCCGAGCATCGCACCCGTCTCGGCGTCGATCAGGTAGACCACGCCCGTCGCGCCGCCGTTGCTCTCGAAGAGGCTCGACAGCCCGATCTCGTCCAGCGTCCGCTCGCCCGTCGGCGAATCACGGTCGGTCAGGTCGGCCTTGACCAGCGTGAGCCGCGGATCGTCCAGGTCGGTGGCGGCCTGCTGCATCTTGGGACCGAGCTGCTGGCACGCCCCGCACCAGTCGGCGTGCATCGCGACGGCGACGACCTCGGCCTCGCCGGCGTAGGCCGTCAGGCGGGACTGGTCCGTGTCGGTCAGCACCGTGGCGGGTCCGCTCGAGCAGGCGGCGAGCGTGGCGAGCGAGGCGGTGGCGGCCACCGTGGCGAACAGGCGTCGGGTGTTCATGATCGGGATCTCCTCGTGGAATCGGCACATCGTGAGCATCCGCGGCGCGCACCGACGACCGCGGCGAGGCCGGGCAAACCCCGGCGGGCCGCCGACTATTCCGCGGACTTCGAGAATGCCGGCGGCCGGCCCCATCCGATACCCTCCCACATGGACCCCCGCCGACGCACCTGGTTGGTCTCGTGCTGCCCATTCTGCTGCTGGATGCTGGGGACAGTCGCTCTCGCGCTGCCCGCTGGCCCATCCACCCAAGATTCGGTCGAGCAAGCCAACCCGCCCGAAGCGCAGGATTCGGCCCAGGAAGCCGACCCCGGTGCGGGTGCTCGCGATGGCGCGATCCCCGAGTCCATCCGCTCGCTGCTGCTCGGTGGGCTGGGCGACGCCCGCGTGCAGGAGCCCCTGGAGGTCGAGGGATCCACGCTGCCCGAGCGGCCCGGCCTAGTCCGCCAGACGCCCTTCGGCGAGTGGGTCTTCGTCTACCTGGACGAACGCGGCGAGGTCCGCGCAAGCGTGCTGCTGCCCTGCCGCCTGCTCGAGCGGATCATCGACGCCATCGACGACGATCGCACCGAACTGGGCGTGCGGCTCACGGGCCGATTCACCGTCTACCGGCGGGCCAACTACCTGCTGCCCACCGCCTTCGGCCTGCTCGCGCCGGTGGAGCCCGCACAAGGTGACCAGCCGGCCGACCAGTCACCAACGGAGCCGGGGCCGGCCGATTCATCGGCGACGCCCGAGATCACGCCGGAGCTGCAGCGGATGGCCGACGAACTCGAGGCCGGCCGGCGGGAGGCGCGTGCGCTGGCCGCGCCGCCGGTCGCCGCGCAGCGCGAGCGCAGCGTGGGGCAGCCGTCGGCGACGAGCGATGTCCTGCGTGAGGGCCAGCGTCTCGTCCGCCGCCGCGCGCGGATGGTCCGCGATCGAGGGCTGTGGACGCTCCGCTTCGACCAGCCCGCCAACGTGGACGCCGCCGAGCCCCCGCTGGTGCTGCTGCCCGGCAGCGCGATGCAGGCGATGGAGGACATCGTCGGCCGCTTCGGCGGCCAGACGGCCTTCGAGGTCAGCGGCAGCGTGCACCGCTTCGGATCCCGCTCCTACGCGCTCATCACCATGTACTTCGCGCAGCCGGCGGGCGATCTCACGCCCCGGGGCTAGCCACCTCCGCCGTCGCCCTCGGCGGGCGGAGGCGGGTCGGGCGCGAGCGCCGCGCGGAGGGCATCGAACTCGCTTCGCTGCCAGGCGGTGAGCGCCGCGCCAAAGCGCGCCTCGAGTGCGGCGGCGATCTCGCCGGCGAAGGGCTCGTCCATCGATCGACGGAGCGCCGCCAGCCAGGCCGCCGCGACGCGGCCCGCATCGCCGCCTTCGGTCACGTCCAGCGTCGCCGCCTCTTCCAGGCGGCCCAGCATGCAGAGCGCCCGGATGCGAAGCAGCACCAGATCGTCGTCCGTCGCGTCGGTGGTTGCGCGGAGCACGCCGGCGGCATCTTGCAGCCGATCGAACGCACGGGCCAGCGGCGCGCGATGGCCAACGGGCAGCGGCGCCTCGCCAACGGGTCCGAGCAGCGCGACCACGGCGAGCGGATCGTCCGCGAGCAGCCGAGCCGCCGCCAGCCGACGCACATCCGCCGACGCCAGCGCCACGAGCCGTGTGCCAGGCCTCGCCGCCGACCGATCCGAATCGGGCACGAGCGCCTCGGCCCGCGCGAGGCGAACGAGCGTCCCGAGATCGGTCCCGTGTCGTGCGAGCGCGTCGGCCGCGATGGGCAGCAGGTCGTCGTACCGCTCGGCGGCCGACAGCAGCCGCCCGGCGCTCGCGGCCTTCGGCGCGAGCGCCGCGGCCGCGGCCCGCCGCCGCTCGGCCGAGCCGTTCTCGACGAGCCCGTGCAGGGCCTCCTCCGCCTCCGTTCCGCCCGATCGCGCGAGCAGCCGCATCTCCGCGGGCGTCCATGCGGCCGGATCGACGCCGGCGTAGACCGCCCGCAGCCGTTCGATCGCACGGGCATCGATCTCGTGGCCCGATTCCGCGAGCGACAAGAGCGCGTCGGCCGCGGCAGCGCGCGTGGGCGCGTCCCGCTCGAGCCAGTGCAGCACCGCGTCGGCGGCCGCCGGGTTGGGCGCCCGCCCGAAGGCGCGCAGCAACGCGGCGGCGGCGCGGGGCGAGGTCTCGCTACGCAGCGCCTCGACGACGCGCTCGCCCGCGCCGGCCGGCGCGATCCGATCCACCAGCAGCGCCGCCGAGATGCGGATGTCCGCGTCGGCATCGCCGAGCAGCGCCACGATGCCGCCGCGGATGTCCTCGCCCGGCATCGCGCCCCGTTCCAGGCCCCGCGAGACCAGCTCGAGCCCGAGCCGGCGGAGGGCGGCGATGTCGTCGGCGAGCAGCTGGCCGATGTGCCCGGGCCGCGCGTCGGCGGGCAGCGCGGCGTGCAGCCGCCGGTGGGTCTCGCCCAGCCGGCCGCCCAGCGCCCGCTCGCGGTCGGCCAGGCGGATGGCACGCGCCCGCGTGTCCGCGGCCAGCATCGACGCCCACTCGCCCGGTGGCAGGTAGCGGTGCCGCTCGAACCAACTCCGCCAGGCACCCGGCTCGGGCGGCACGTCCTCGCGGCCCGAGAGCGCGACCAGGGAGGCGGCGACCTGCCGGCGGTCGGCGGGGTCCGAGGCCTCGAGCCAGGCGACCAGCGCCTCGGCGGCCGCCACGCCGCCCGATCGCGCGAGCACACGCCGCGCCTCGCGCGCCGCCGCGGCCGTCGCGCGATCGAACACCCACGCCGCGCCGGCCCCGGCGTCGTCGCCATCGTCTGGGTTGGCTCGCTCGGCGTCGATGCGGAGCGCCCCGATGATCGCCGAACCCAGGCGGTCGACCTCACGCCGATCGCTCGCCGCGGCGGCCAGGTAGCCCATCGCCGCCGCGGGATCCTCCGCGAGCCATCGGGGCACGAAGGCCGCGACGGCCGGATCGTCGAGCCGCTGCAGCACCGCCCGGGCCGCCGCGAGGCCCTCTTCGGGAGTGGCGGCGTCGCTCAGCGCGACGGCCGGGTTGGCCGCGGCGCTCGGGCCGGCGATCGCCTCCGCCGGCAGGGGCGTCGCGCCGGCGTCCTGCGGCGTACCGGCCGCGACGACGAGCACCGGGATGCACGCAAGCCACGCCATCATCGCAGGATACGCCACCGGTCTGCCGACGCGGCGGCACTACGCGAGTGGCTCGCCGCCGCCGGGGCGTTCAATCGAGAACTGCCGATCGGTTGTGCGAGCGGTGCTGCCTGGATGAGCCGGATCGTTCGCCACACGAACCACCACGATGCCCGCGTCGTCCCGCACCGTCGCGTCCGCCGGCATCTCGTTGAGCACGGCCGGCAGATCGGTCGAGCGGGCGTCCATCGCCCGCGGCGGGCGGCCGGGGGCGTGCAGCCACAGCCGGGCCACGCCGGCCTCGGCCAGCACGCCGGCCGCCTGCGTCGCCTTCACGCGTCGTCCGTCGCGCCGGCCACCTCGGGCTTCATCTGCAGGCGAACGCCCGATTCGGCCGACCGCCCGGCCGGATCGACCTGCATCGCCCGAGCTTCGGCCGCCTCGCGGACCGCACGCGCATGGGCGGACGCGTCCCAGCAGGCGGTCCGGTCCTCGCGGTCGACGGCCTCGCGGAGCGACAGCATCGCCAGCGTGCAGGCCGGCAGGCCCACCGCCAGGACGCCGATCCAGAACACGGTCGTCGCCAGCCACGGGACATCCGCCGCCGACGAGGCCGCGTCGGTCGCGAGGGCGTGCCCGACGCGAACGAGCTCCTCCGCGGCCGTTCCGCCCACCCACGCCAGGCCGAGGGACGCCGCGAGCAGCGCCGCCGACAGTCCCGGTCGGGCCATCAGGTAGGCCGCCGCCCGATGCGCCCCGTCGGGCGCGTCGACGTCGCTCGCGGCGATCGACGGCACGCCGAGCAGCGCCATCGCGACGCCGACGAGCGCCACGACGACCACCGCCGCCGCCGACAGCGCCGAGAGCGCCGCTCCCGTGCCGCCGCCGATCGCCCGCCCGATCGCGACCCCCACCCAGGCCAGCAGGACGACGAGCACCAGCACGACCGCGAGGCCCACCACGCCGCCCGCGGCCGCCGAGACGATCCGCGGCAGGGGCGTGCGAACCGCGGCCCGCGTCGGCCGGGCGGCGACCCACCGAGCGACCACACCGCCCGCTGCCGCGATCGCCACGCCGCACCACAGGAGCCGCACCCAGGACCGGAGCACGCCGCCGAACGTGGCGTCGGCGGACCACGGCAGCGCATCCCGCACGTCGGCAGGTGCCGCCCAGGCCATCGCGAGGGCCCCGGCACCCGCGACGCCGAGCACCACCGGGTGCAGCGCGAGCGACGGCGCCCGCAGCACGAACGCCAGCGACTCGGCCATCTCCGCCCACGAGCCCGGCACCTTCATCCGGTGGTGGGGCCCCGACGGCTCGAGCAGCGGTCGATCGGTCATGAGACAGACTACCCCCGCCATCGCCCCGCAGCGTCGGCTGCCACTCCGCGCGGCAGCGCGGCCGCCGCGGGCACGCCACTCGTGCGGGGCCAACAATGCTCCTTGCGGGCGGTCCATCCGCCCGGGGAGTCGCCCTTGGCCGAAGCCGTCATCCGCTGGACGCTGTACATCGCCGCCCTGGTCGTCGTAGGCCCCATCGCGGGTGGGCTGGCGGCGATGAACCAGGCCGCCGACGGCTCGGAGGGCACCATCCTGTTGTCCCGCGCCCCGGTGCTGGGCGTCGTCGGCCTCGCGGGCGGCGGTACGCTGGCGGCGATCCTGGGGGCCGTATCCGCCCGCTTCTGCGGCGCCCGGGCGGGGCTGACGACCGCGGGCATCGTGCTGGCCTGGATGGCCGGCCGCACCGCCAGCACCGCCGAGATCATCCGCGCCCAGGGCACCGGCCCGTGGACCTCGCTCGTGATCGAGGGCGTGCTCGTCGCCGTCATGCTCGCCGGCGTCGGAGCGGCCATCGGCGTGCTGGCCAAGCCCGTCGAGGCCCAGCACGGCGTCGAGGCCGAGCGCGGCGTCGCGCTGTCGGGCCGGTCGGCCCTGGCGATCGCCGCCGCCGTCGTCGCCGGCGGCGCGCTGGTCTGGGTGTTCGCCGTCACCCCGCTCAAGGGCCAGGCCATCGCGGCGGCGGGGCTGGCGGCCGTCGGCCTGACGCTCGTGGTCCGGGTCATCGATCGCGCGACGCCGGCCCTGGGCGCGGTGCTCGCCTGCGCGGTGCTCGCCGTTGCCGGGCCGGCCTTCGCGCTCGCGACCGTGCCCCCGGGCGATGCGCTCGCCGCCAGCTATGCCCAGCAACTGCCCGCCGTCAGCCGGCCGACGCCCCTGGACTGGTCTGCCGGCGCCCTCTTGGGGATTCCCATCGGATTGGCCTGGGCCGCTTCGATCCTCAAACGCGCCGACGCGTAGGAATTCTCGCGTGGCAGGACGCGCACGCTGCACCATGCACGGCCGCAGATCCATGTCCGCGAACGGAGGTCTCGTGCCCAACGAATCCGACAACGAGCGGCCCGCGTCCGGCAACGGCGCCACGACGGCCATGCCCGACATGCAGTCGACGGCCGACCGCCGCGAGATTGCCATCGATCGCGTCGGCGTGCGCTCGGTCCGCTATCCCATCCGCCTTGCGACCCGCGATGGCGGCGAGCAGGCGTCGGTGGCCACGCTCAGCATGTCCGTCGCGCTGCCCCACACCCAGAAGGGCACGCACATGAGCCGCTTCATCGAGGTGCTCGAGGCCCACGCGTGCGAGCCGCTCACGCCCGAGCGCTTCCCCGAGGTCGCCCGGGCCATCCGCGAGCGGCTGAACGCCCAGGAGGCCCACATCGAGGCCGGCTTCACCTACTTCGTCAAGAAGAAGGCCCCCGTCACCGGCATCGAGAGCCTGATGGACTACGACGTCACCTTCGCCTGCACGAGCAACGGCGACGACGACTTCATCATGACCGTGGCCGCCCCCGCGACGAGCCTGTGCCCCTGCAGCAAGGAGATCAGCGAGTACGGCGCCCACAACCAGCGGTGCACCATCACCGCGAGCGTGCGCTTCGATGGCGCCATGTGGATCGAGGACCTCGTGGAGATCTGCGAGAGCGCCAGCTCGCTCGAGGTGTTCGCGCTGCTCAAGCGGCCCGACGAGAAGTACGTCACCGAGAAGGCCTACGACAACCCCAAGTTCGTCGAGGACATCGTCCGCGATCTCGCCATCGCGCTCAACGACGAGGACCGCGTGACCTGGTTCGCGATCTCCAGCGAGAACTACGAGAGCATCCACAGCCACAACGCCTACGCCGAGCTCGAGCGGCAGAAGTAGCCGCGGCCGCATAGAGCGGGACGGCGAGATCGCGGTCGCCGGCCTTACGCCGCCGCTCGACCCTCCCGCACCGCCAGCGGCCGCGCCGCGACCACCCGCATGGCGCAGAGCACGAAGGCGACGCCGACGAGCTCGGCCCCCTCCTCGATCATCTGCATGTAGGCCGTGGGCACGAACTGGTCGCGGCCCAGCACGTCGTCGGACAGGTAGCCCGCCACGACGAGCGCCACGCCGGCCGCCATCAGGATCGACGCGAGGTCCAGCCGACGCAGCAGCGCGAACACGCGCGCCCGGAAGACCACGGGCGGCACCACGACGGCCGCCACGCCGAGCGCGCCGGCGATGGCCCAGGCGATCCGCGGCAGCACCGGGCTGTCCGCCGCCAGCCACCAGTCGAGGCGGTACCGCACGCCCCAATCGCCCAGCACCTCGGGGTTGAGCACGACGTGGGCGTCGAACTCGCGGAGCACCGCCAGCCCGCTGAGCACCATCAGCCAGCCGAGGTGCCAGGCGTCGCGGCCCGTCCAGCCCGCAACCTCGCCACGCAGCCCCCGCGCCATGCCCCGGGTGAGCAGCAGCAACGCCAGCATCCACACCCACAGCTGCGCGCCCTCGATGGGACCGCCCTCGACGGCGATGCCCCCGCTCCAGTGCGCGGGCCAGCCCGCGATCGCCAGTCCCAGCACGACACCGAGCAACGCCGCCAGCGCGGCCAGCGGCGGCCACACGACCCCGATCGGAGCGAGGCCCTGGATGCGATCGCCGCTCGCGTCGGTGCGTGCCCCGCGATCGCCCGGCGACGCCCGGCCAACCGCGTGCGCTATCGATGCGGAGATGCGTGCCATGCCACCTCGGTCGGTTCGCGGCCTGATCGCCCTTGAACCGTTGATGGCATCATGCTAGCGGTGAGCCGCCCGCGACCGGGGGCATCGAGCGCCGAGGAAGATCGCCGTCAGTCCTACGAACAGCCCGCGGCGAACGCATTCTGGAAGGCCAAGAAGTCGAAAATCGTCAGCTCGCCGTCGTCGTCGAAGTCCGCGAGCGGATCGCCGGCGTCGAACAGGTTCTGGAAGACGAGGAAGTCGAACAGGGTCAGCTCGCCGTCCCCGTCCAGGTCGGCGCGACACGCGGCCAGCCGGCCATAGACGACGAAGCTGCGCCCGTAGTTGCTGATCACGACGTCGTCCGAGCCGTCGGCGTTCACGTCGCCCGCGCCCGACACCGAGCGAGCAAGACAGCAGCCGGTGCCGTCGATTCGAATGGAGCTCTCGCCGTCCACCTGGCTGAGTTCCACGACCGCCGGGAAGCCACCCTTGCGGCCGAATACGACGTACGCCGCTCCTTCGCCGCGATCGTAGTAGCCATACCCGATGTGCACCGATCCTCGGTGCTCCGCTCCGATGATCAGGTCATCGAGGCCGTCGCCGTTGATGTCGCCCGCCGGGCCCACCGAACGCCCCGAGTCATCAATCGGCTGGTCGCCATCGATCCGGAATCCCGTGGAACCATGGAGTTCGTTCAGCGTGACCGTCGCCGGGAAGCCATAGTCGCGACCGAACACCACGAAGGTCTGGCCCGCGTTGTATTGGCCGTAGTAGCTGCCGATGGGTCCCGCACCCGGGGCACCGACGACGACGTCGTCCAGGCCGTCGCCGTTGACGTCGGTGGATGCCACCGCGACACCGACCTCGGTCAGGGCGACCGAGTGGGATCCGGTCGTGAGGCGGAACCCGTCGGTGCCATCGAGATCCGACAGCTCGACCTCCGCCGGGTGCGTGCCACGGCGACCGAACACGACGTACGCCTCGCCGCGGCCCGCGCGCGCGTCCTTCGCACCGATGATGATGTCGTCGATGCCGTCGCCGTTGACGTCGTCCGCGCCGGCGATGCTCGTGCCGCTGAGGTCGTCGCTCGCGACGCCGTTGATTCGATATCCGAAGGCGCCATCGAGGTCGCCGGCGTTGAGCACCGCCGGGAAGCCACCGTTGCGGCCGAACACCACGTAGGTGATGCCGGCCTCGAGCCGGGTGCCGATGCTGGCCTTGGGAGCCCCAACGATGATGTCGTTGAGGCCGTCTCCGTTGACGTCGGCCGACGCCACCGACCTGCCGGCCTCGTTGCTCTGGCGGCTCGAGCTCGGGATGTCCTCGAGGCGGAAGCCGGCCGTTCCGCCGAGGTCGCCGAGATCGACGACCGCCGGGAAGCCGCCGTTGCGGCCAAACACGACGTACGCACCGCTATCCTGGGACCGGCTGGCGAGCTTCGATGCACCGATGACGACATCGTCGATGCCATCGCCGTTGACGTCGCCCGCGGGGGCCACCGAACTGCCCACGCGATCACCCATTGGGTCGCGCTCGAGTCGGAAGCCCGTGGTGCCATCGAGGTAGATGAGGTCTATGAAGCCCGGGAACCCGTCGGCGCGTCCGAACACGACGTAGGCCGCTCCGGTGTAGCGCGAGCTGCTGTCCGGCCATGCCGCTCCGATGATGAAATCGTCGATGCCGTCGTTGTTGAGGTCGCCCGCCCTCGCCACGGCGCTCGTCGAATCACGAAGGAGGTTGACCCGGAACCCGGTTATGCCGTCTCCCGCGACGCTGGACACGGGCGGGAACGGCTGCTCCAGCGGACCCTGGGCCGAAACGGGACGAGCAAGTCCCGCCACGAGCAGCACGGCCGCCGCGATAGGAACGTGTTTGGCACTGCGATGCATGGTGCGCCCCTTTCGCCGACCGTACTTCACTTCTGTGGTGCATCCTCAATATAATGACGGCCGCGCCTCCTGTCAATGCGTTCTTAGTTGTCGTGCATGACCACCAGGCTGATGGTGACCATGCCGGCGTTGCGCGCCCGCTCGCTCGCGTTGCAGCGGCTCGCGCAGCCAGCCCGACCGCTCCTCGAGCAGCCTCGAGGCGAGGAAGAGCGCTCGCACCCCCGGATCCTCACCCATATCCAAGCCGGCTCGTCGAACTCGTCGTCGCGGCCGTTCTCGCGCCCGGACGGCAGCGTCCACAACCGCCGGACGATACGCGCCGTGCATCGTTCGGGTCCCGGTCGCCCTTGCGTTTTCTGCGGGCCCAAGCCGATACAACTCAGTCCATGGGCATGTACGACAAAGATGGCCTGGGCATGTTCCACGGCCGGCTGCTGCTGCTGGCCGGGCTGATGCTGCTGGGCACGGCCGTGCTCGGCGCCCAGCTCGTGCGGCTGACGGCGGTCGAGGGCGCCCAGCTGCGGGCCGAGGCCGAGCGGCGGCTCGTGCGCCTGTCGTGGGAGCCCACGACCCGCGGCCGCATCCTCGATCGCACGGGGCGGGTGCTCGCACAGGATCGGCCGGCCTTCGATGTCCGCGTCGACTACGACGTGCTCAGCGGCGAATGGGCGGGCGTGTGGTCGGCCTTCTTCGCCCGCCGCGCCCACGCGGAGGCCTGGCCCGAGCTGGGCCGCACCCAGCGGAGCGAGCTGGCCGAGGCCTACGAGCCCTTCTTCGCCGATCACGCCGAGCGGGGCCTGGCCGTCCTCGCCGACCACGCGGGCGTGCCGCTCGAGGAGATCTACGAGCGGCGGAAGGAGGCGCTGGATCGCGTCGGTGTCATCAGGCGAAACTTTGTGAGCAACCGGCTCAGGGAGCTCCGCCGCGCCGCAACCGCCCGCGGCCGCGAGCTCAGCCAGGAGCACGAGCGGCGGCTCGAACGCCAGGCCGACCGCCCGGTCCGCGAGGAGCGAAGGCCGCACACGGTCATCCCCGCCGTGGGCGACGATGCGGGCTTCGACGTGCTGGACCTGGCCGAGCGAACAGCCGTGCTCGAGGTGCCGCTGGTGAGCGATGCCCCCGCCGACTTCGGCGAGCCCACCGCCGGCTTCGCCCGCGTCGAGGTGCCCGCGGTGCCCGGGCTCGTCGTCGGCAACAGCCGCGCCCGCGAGTACCCCTTCGATCGCGTCACCGTCGATCTCGACCGGTCGACGCTGCCCGGTCCGCTGCACGACGAAAGCGCCATGAGCGTCACCGTCGACGGCGTCACCAGCCACCTCGTGGGCTGGGTCCGCGAGGGCGTGTACCAGGAAGACCCCGCCGTCCGCAGAGCCTGGCTCGGAGCCAACCCCGCGGAGCGCGCCCGGGCCGAGACCGACCGGGGCACCGATCGCGGCCAGTACATGGAGGGCGATCGCGTCGGCCACACCGGCATCGAGGCGGCCATGGAGCACCGGCTCCGCGGCCTCCGCGGCCTCCGCGTCCGCCAGCTCGATACCGGCGACGAGCGACTCATCCCGCGCGAGCCCGGCCGCGACGCGACGCTCACCATCGATGCGGTGCTCCAGGCCCGCATCGCGGCGGCCATGTCGCCCGAGGTCGGCCTGGCCGTCGCCCAGCCCTGGCACGCCGACTCGAAGTTCCGCCGCGACACCGGCGAGCCGCTCAGCGGCGCCGCCGTCGTGCTCGATGTCCGCACCGGCGAGGTGCTGGCGATGGTCTCGACGCCCACCATGCCCATCGCCGACGCCCGGGGCGGCATCCAGATCGACGACGACGCCATCGGCGTCAGCGACCCCCGCATCAACCGCGCCGTGTCGGCCATCTACCCACCCGGGTCCATCGCCAAGGCCATGGTCCTCGCCTGGGCGGGCTCCCGCGGCGAGCACGCGCTGCACGAGCGCATCCCCTGCACCGGCCACTTCCTCGAGAACCGCCAGGACATCCTCCGCTGCTGGATCTACCGGCCCGACGCCTTCCAAACGCACACCGGCGTCCTGGGCGAGGACCCCGACGAGGCCCAGGCGCTCATGGTCTCGTGCAACATCTACTTCAACACGCTCGGTGCGCGGCTCGGCGTCGATCGCGTCTTCGAGTGCTACCGGGCCTTCGGCGTCGGACGCCGGCCCATCCAACTCCCCGACGCGGTGCCCGGCAACCTGGGCCTCGTCGGTCCGCTGGCCGGCACGCCCCTGACCAACGTCGACGCGGCGCTCATGGGCATCGGCCAGGGGCCCGTCGTCTGGTCGCCGATGCACGCGGCCAACGCCTACGCCACGCTCGCCCGCGGGGGCGTCCGCATCGAGCCCACGATCGTCCGCGGCGCAGACGGGCGTCGCGATGACATCGGCCTCGAGCCCGAGGTCGTCCGCCAGGCGCTACGCGGCCTGTGGCTCTCGACCAACGACTACCGCGGCACGGGCTACCACGTCTCGATCGACGGCATCTACAACCGCTACTTCAACGCCCCGGGCGTCACGATCTGGGGCAAGACCGGCACCGCCCAGGCCCCCGCCACGCTGCTCAAGAGCGTCCCGGGCCAAGAGGACCCCCAGCCCGTCACCGAGAAGTACACCCACGCGTGGTTCGTCGGGCTCGTCGGCGAGGGCGAGGACCCCGAGGCCGCCGAGCCCCGCTACGCCATCGCCGTGCTCATGGAGTTCGCCGGCAGCGGCGGCCGGGTGAGCGCGCCCGTCGCCAACCAGATCATCCATGCGCTCCAGGCCGAGGGATACCTCGGCGGCGCCACCCGCACCGCGCAGCTGGGCCGGGACGGATGATCCGCAGCGGCCTCGAGGGCCTGATGCTGGCCGAGGGCGGCGGCGCGAAGGCGCGCTGGGCCATCGCCAACTTTGCCTGGCTCTCGGTCGCCGCGGGGCTGGCGCTCTCGCTGCTGGGGATCTACGCGATCGACCTCTCGCAGCGGGACGCCGGCGAGCCCGGCCTCGCGACCGAAGCGGTCCGCCAGGCTATCTTCTTCGGCGTGGGCCTCGTCGCCGCCGCCGCCGTCTGCGTGCCGCACTACCGCTGGATCGGCGCTCTCCGCTGGCCGCTGGCGGTGCTCATGCTGGGGTTGCTGGTGTTCCTGCTGATCCCCGCGGTGCCGGCGTGGCTGGTCACGCCTCGCAACGGGACGCGGGGCTGGATCGACCTGGGCCCGATGGACTTCCAGCCCTCGGAGGTCACCAAGATCGCCTTCGTGCTCGTGCTGGCCTGGTACCTGCGGTACCGCACGAGCCACCGCCGATTCCTGGGACTGGTGGTGCCGGGGCTGATGGCCTTCGTGCCCATCGCGCTCATCACGGTGCAGCCCGACCTGGGCACCGCGTCGCTCTTCGTGCCGGCGCTCTTCGCCATCGTGCTCGCCGCGGGCGCCAAGCTGCGGCACCTGCTGGTGATCGTCGTCGTGGCGCTGCTGGCGGCGCCGGCGAGCTATCCCATCCTCAAGCCCCACCAGAAGGAACGCGTCGTCGGCCTGATCCGCCAGATCCAGGACAGCAAGGAGGGCGCCGACGACATCAACTACCAGAGCTTCACCGCCCAGAAGCTCGTCGGCGCCGGACGCCTCGGAGGCAACGCCGATGCCCACGCCCGAGCGCTCGTCCGCTACAACCGCCTGCCCGAGGCCCACAACGACATGGTCTTCAGCGTGCTGGCCACCCGCTTCGGCATGTGGGGGGCCGTGGGCGTCCTGGGGCTCTACCTCGCCTGGCTGCTGGGCGCCCTGGGCGTGGCGGCGACGTGCTCGGAGCCGTTCGGCCGGCTGATGGTGGTGGGGCTGGCCGCCTTCATCGCCGCGCAGCTGGTCATCAACGTGGGCATGAACATCGGGCTGGTGCCGATCATCGGCATCACGCTGCCCTTCCTCAGCTACGGCGGCAGCAGCATGGCGACGGTCTGGCTGATGACGGGCCTGGTGCTCAGCGTCGGGCTTCGCCGAAGCCAGCAGCCCTACCGCCCGTCCTTCGAATACGCTGATCGAGATGCCCCGCCCGTCCTCGACCACGTCCGCACGCGACCGAGCCCCTAGCGACGCCGCGCCCGGCCGCGAGCAAACGCCCGAGGCCTTCGTCGCCGAGGTCCTGGCCGCCGCGCCGGCCGAACCGCTCGCGCCGCCGCCCGCCTTCCTTGAGGCCGCCGCTGAGCTCGGCATCGCCTTCGAGGTGGATGACCTCGAACGCCTGGGCCGATTCCTCGCCCTGCTGCTGCACGCCAACACGGCGATGAACCTGACGGCGATCCGCGACGCGGGCGAGGCCTGGCACAAGCACGTGCTCGATGCGCTCACGCTGCTCGCGCCCCTCGCCGACCTGCCCGCGGGTGCGCGGGTGATCGACGTGGGCACGGGCGGTGGGGTGCCGGGGATCCCCCTGGCTATCGCGCGGCCCGACCTCGCGGTAACCCTGCTCGACGCCACGGCCAAGAAGGCCGCGTTTGCGCGCGCCGCAGCGGATGTGTTGGGCGTGGAACGTGCCGCGGTGCTCGCGGGCCGCTGCGAGGCGCTCGCCCGCGATGCGGCCCACCGCGACGCCTACGCCGCCGCCGTCGCCCGGGCCCTCGGCCCGCTACCGACCGCCGCCGAGTTGGTGCTGCCCTTCGTCCAGCCCGGCGGCCTGGCGGTGTTCATCAAGGGGCAGAGGGCCGACGAGGAGCTTGCGCAGGCGAAGCACGCGCTGCACGCACTGCACGCCGCCCATGCCGGGACCATCGACACGCCGACGGGCCGGCTCGTGGTCCTCGAGAAGCTGCGGGCGACGCCCGGGGCGTACCCGCGGGCCAACGGCGAGCCGAAGCGCAGGCCGCTGGGATCCGAACCTGGTCGCTCCGGTGCCTGACACGCGGGCATTGCTGGGCCGCGACGGCCCGATCGCTCGCGCCCTCGGCGACGGCTACGAGCCCCGCGAGCCGCAGCTGGGCATGGCCTCCGCCGTCGAGCACGCGATGGACGAGCGGGCCGGCCTGCTGGTCGAGGCGGGCACGGGCGTGGGCAAGAGCTTCGCCTACCTCGTGCCGGCGATCGTGCGGGCCGTCTGCCGGGGCGAGCGGGTGCTCGTTTCGACGCACACCATCGCGCTGCAGGAGCAGCTCATCGAACGCGACATCCCATTCCTGCAGCGCACGCTAGAGGAAGAACTCGCCGGGAGCGTCGAGCACCCCGCGGCGCTGAGGCCCTGCCTTGTCAAGGGCCGGGGCAACTACGTCAGCGTGCGGCGTCTGGAGCTGGCCAGCGCGCGGCAGCACTCCCTGCTGCCCGACGCCGCCAGCCGGCGTTCGCTGCACGTCATCGAGGACTGGGCATACCAGACCCGGGATGGCACGCTCAGCACGCTGCCCGCGCTGGACCGGCCGGCCGTGTGGGACCGCGTGCAGAGCGACAGCGGCAACTGCATGGGCCGCAAGTGCCCGCGGAACGCGCAGTGCTTCTACCAGAACGCCCGCCGCGCAATGGAGGGCGCCAACCTGCTGGTGACCAACCACGCGCTGTTCTTCAGCGATCGCGCGCTGCGGATGCGGGGCGCGGGCTTCCTGCCCGTGGTCGACCACGTCGTGCTCGACGAGGCCCACACCGTCGAGGATGTCGCGGGCGACCACTTCGGCCTCTCGCTGACCGAGGGGCGGGCGATGCACCTGCTGGGCATCCTGCTGCACGCGCGGACGCGGAAGGGCTATCTCGCCCGGCTCGAGCTGCCCGACGACCGGGCGGTGCATCGCGCGATCGAGGCGGTCGAGGAAGCCGAGGCGGCGGCCCGCGAGCTGTTCGGCTCGCTCGCGGCGCTGGCTGGTACGCCGGCATCGGGCTGGGGAGCGGCGGCAACGACGCGGGTCCGCGAGCCGGACGTGATTGCCAATCCCGTGTCGCCGGCCTTCGCCGACCTCGCCCAGCGGCTCCGCTTGTTGCGGGACGAGCTGTCCGAGGACGCGCGCTACGACGCCGATCGCTACGAGCTGAACAGCTACGTGCTGCGGGCCGACGAGATCGCGCGGACGAGCGAGGAGCTGCTCGCCCAATCCGTGCCGGGCTGCGTCTACTGGATCGAGCACGGCCAATCCGGCGGCGGGCGGCCCCGCGTGGCGCTCGCGGCGGCGCCCATCGAGGTCGGGCCGATCCTGGAGCGCGAGCTGTTCGGGCGGGAGCACTCGGTGGTGCTGACCAGCGCCACGATCGCCACGTCGGCGCGCGAGGACGGCGGCTTCGCGCACGCACGGGACAGGCTCGGCGCCGGGGAGGCCGAGACGCTGGCACTCGGCTCGCCGTTCGATTACGCATCGCAGGTGCGGCTCGTCGTCGATCCGCGGGTGGGCTCGCCCGGCCGCGGGGCCGATCGCGGCTACGAGTCCCGGCTGTCGGCGGCGATCGTCGAGCACGTTGGCGGCACGCACGGCGGCGCGTTCGTGCTCTTCACGAGCCTCCGGCTGCTGCGGGCGATGGCCCGGGCGACACGGGATGCGCTCGGACGGCAGGGCATCGCGGTGCACGCCCAGGAGATCGACGGGCCACGGGGCGAGCTGCTCGCCCGCTTCCGCGAGGATCCCTCCTCGGCGCTCTTCGGGGCGGCGAGCTTCTGGCAGGGCGTCGACGTGCCGGGCGCGGGGCTGCGGAACGTCCTCATCACCCGGCTGCCCTTCGATCCGCCCGATCGCCCGGTGGCCGAGGCCCGGGCCGAGCGGCTCCGCGAGCGGGGCGAGGACCCCTTCCGCGTCGATGCGCTGCCGCGGGCGGTGATCCGCTTCAAGCAGGGCTTCGGCCGGCTGGTCCGCAGCGCGAGCGACACGGGCCGCGTCGTGGTGCTCGATCCGAGGATCGTCCGCAGCGGGTACGGCCGCGCGTTCCTGGCGGCGGTGCCGGAGGGCGTGCCCGTCGAGGTGCACGAGGGCGTCGATCTGGACGACGCGGATGCACCCGAGTTCGGGTCGGCGTGGTAGGGGTACGCGTCGCGTTCAGATGTTGAAGTACTTGGCCTCGGGGTGATGCACCACGAAGGCGCTGGTGCTCTGCTCGGGGTCGATCTGCCAGTTCTCGGTGAGCACGCAGCCGATGCGTTCCGGCTCGAGCAAGCGCCAGAGGATCTCCTGGTCGCTCATGTCGGGGCAGGCGGGGTAGCCCGGGCTGTAGCGGCTGCCGCGGTACTTCTGGCGGAAGAGCTCGGGGATGCGGGGCGAGTCGTCGCCGCCGATGCCCAGCTCCGCTCGCATCCGCTTGTGCCACAGCTCGGCGAGTGCCTCGGCGGTCTCGACACCCATGCCGTGCACGTAGAGGTACTCGCTGAAGTTGTTGGCGTCGAACAGGCTCTTGGCGAGGCGGCTGACGTCCTCGCCCATCGTCACGCAGCTGAGCCCGAGCACGTCCTTCTCGCCGGTGTCGGTCGCCCGGAAGAAGTCGGCGATGCACAAGCGCTTCTTGCCGTCCTGCCTCGGGAAGCGGAAGCGTTCGATCTCGCGGTCGTGGTCGTTGGGATCGAAGACGATCAGGTCGTCGCCGTCGCTCTGCGCGGGCCAGTAGCCGTAGACCAGCTTCGGCCGGAGCACGCGATCATCGCGGAGGCGGGCCTTGAGGCGATCGAAGATGGGTCGGACCTCGTCGTCGAGGTAGGCCTCGAAGTCGTCGTTGCTGCGGCCGCCCTTCTTGAACTGCCACTGGCCGCGGAAGAGCGCGACGGGGTTGATATAGGGATAAATGTCGTCGAGGGGGACGTCCGTGATGACCCGCGAGCCGTAGAACGGTGCGACCGGAACCTCGACGTCGGCGGAGACGCCGCTGCGGACGCGTTCGGTGGTGGCGGCTTGTGAGTGCTTGCTCTCGGCAAAGGCGTCCTGCTGGTCGGCCTGCTTGGCGCGGGCCTCGGCGACGACCCGCTCGGCCTCGGTCCGCTTGCCCAGCCGTTCCTGGATCTCCCGATCGAGCTGTTCGGCTCGACCGTCCTTGAGGAAGTCCATCGTGCGGAGGCCCTCGAAGGCGTCCTTGCCGTAGTACACGCTGCCGTTGTAGACGCCGCGGAGGTGGCCCTCGCAGTAGTGCCGGGTGAGGGCGGCGCCGCCCAGGATCACCGGCACGTCGATGGCCTGCTCGTTGAGCTCCCTGAGGTTCTCCTCCATGACCGTGACGGATTTGACCAGCAAGCCGCTGAGGCCGATGGCGTCGGCCTTGGTCTCCTTCCAGGCGTCGAGGATCTGCGTGAGCGTCTGCTTGATGCCGATGTTGTGGACGGTGTAGCCGTTGTTGCTGAGGATGATGTCGACGAGGTTCTTGCCGATGTCGTGCACGTCGCCCTTGACGGTGGCGAGCACGATGGAGCCCTTGGTGTCGCCGTCGCTGCGCTCCATGTGGGGCTCGAGGTGGGCGACGGCCATCTTCATGACCTCCGCGGACTGCAGCACGAAGGGCAGCTGCATCTGCCCGCTGCCGAAGAGCTCGCCGACGGTCTTCATGCCGTCGAGCAGGTGGTCGTTGATGATTGCCAGCGGCGGGTAATGCTGCATCGCCTCGTCGAGGCAGGCCGTCAGGTCCTGCTTCTCGCCGTCGATGATGTGGGCGCGGAGCCGTTCCTCGAGCGTGAGGTCTTTTTTGGTCTCGGCCGACTCTCCGACGGCGTCGACGTCCTGGAACAGATCGATGAAGGCCTGGAGCGGGTCGTAGCCCGCGTCGTAGCTCGGGCGGTGGCCCGAGTCGTGGCTTGTGGAATCCGGATCTTCAGGCAACGGCCGCATCCTCGGGGTCGGGCAGGCCGGTGCCGCCGGCGCTCGCATCGCGCCGATCGTAGATCAGGTGCAGCGCCACGCGCTTGTGGCCGTCCTCGATCTTGGCCAGCGGCAGGATCTTGCTGGCGTGCACGATGGCGCTCGTCAGGCCGGCACGCACCAGCTCGTCCAGCAGCACGCTGTTGAGCACCTGCCGGGCGGCGGGCTTGAGGCCGAAGCTGGCGTTCGAGAGGCCGCAGGTGATCTGCACGTCGGGGAAGGCCTCGGCGATCCGCGTGACGCCCTCGACCAGCGCGAGCGCGCTGCGGCGGTCATCGTCCATGCCGGTCGAGATCGGCAGCACCAGCGGATCGATGAACAGGTCCGACTGGTCGAGGCCATGCACTTGCGTCGCGCGCTCGATGGCGCGGGTCGCGATCGCGAGCTTGCGGTCGGCGGTGCGGGCCATGGCGGCCTCGGGATCCTCGTCGATGGTGCCGATGACCAGGCCCGCGCCGTAGGTCCTGGCGAGGCCGCAGATCGCGTCGAACTTGTCCTCGCCGTCCTCGAAGTTGGCGCTGTTGATGATGCAGGCGCCGCCCGCGCATTGCAGGCCGGCCTCGATGGTGGCGATCTGCGTGCTGTCGATCATCAGCGGCACGTCGAGCTGGCGGACGAGCCGCTGCACGATCTGCCGCATGTCGCCCGCGTTGTCGCGGCCGGCGTAGTCGACGTTGAGGTCCAGGACGTGGCTGCCCTCGCGGACCTGCTGCTTGGCCATCGCGACGACGCCGTCCCAGTCCTCGGCTTCCAGCAGCCGCTTGAACTTGCGGCTGCCCGAGGCGTTGCACCGCTCGCCGACGATGAGGAAGGAGTTGTCCTGTCGGTACTCGGTGGGGGCGTAGAGGCTGGTGCAACTCGCGGGCATGGGCTTGCGTTCGCGTTCGCCGGGGGCGCGATCGCCCACCGCCTGCGCGAGTTCGCGGATGTGCTGGGGTGTCGTGCCGCAGCAGCCGCCGATGAGTCCCACGCCGCCCTGCTCGACGAAGCGCATGAGCGCGTCGGTGAACGGCCCGGGCTGCAGCGGGTACTCGGTGCGGCCCTCGACGAGCACCGGCAGCCCGGCGTTGGGCACCACGGACACGTGCCGATCCCAGTGGTCGCCCAGCCAGTGCACGTACTCGGCCATCTCGGTGGGGCCCGTGGCGCAGTTGAGTCCCAGGCTCAGGATGGGGTACCGCCGGAGCGCGTGGGCGGCCGCCTCGATGCTCGTGCCCATGAGCATCGTGCCGGTCTGCTCGATGGTGACCGAGACCATGATGGGCACGTCGGCGACGGTCTTGCCGTGCTCGTGCAGTGCGCTCAGGCAGGCGTTGATGGCGCACTTGACCTGGAGGATGTCCTGGCAGGTCTCGATGAGGAAGGCGTCCGCGCCGCCCTCGATCAGGCCGAGCGCCTGCTCGCGGTAGCTGGCGAGCATCGTGGGCCAGTCGGTGTTGCCCAGCGTGATGAGCTTGGTGCCCGGGCCCATCGAGCCCAGCACGAAGCGGGGCTTGTCGCCCGTCGAGAACTGGTCGGCGGCGGCGCGGGCGATCTCGGCGGCCCTTCGGGAGTAGGTGCGGGCGTGCTCGCCGCGGTCGAACTCGCCGAGCACCAGCGTGTTGGCGCCGAAGCTGTTGGTCTCGATGCAGTCGGCGCCGGCCTCGAGGAACTCGCGGTGGATCTCCTCCACGATATCGGGCCTGGTGTCGACCAGGATGTCGGTGCAGTTCTCGCAGCCGCAGTAGTCGCCCTCGACGGTCAGATCGCGGCTGTAGAGGCTCGTGCCCATGGCTCCATCCAGCACAAGCACTCTTGAGGCAAGGGCTTGCGCGAGTCGGCCGCCGTGCAGGTCACCATTGGTCATGGGTTCTCCATCGTCCGAGCGGTTGCATTCTATCCATTCATCCGGATGATAGGATAAAAAGATCACAGATCGCCCCGAAGGCAACGCCACACCTGCACGGGCGTACCCAAGGCGGGCCCACGCCGCCGCCGGTGGCAACGGGCCGGGGCCAGGATGCGAGGAGGAGAAGATGATGCCGGCCGGATCCGTCGATGGGCTCGTTCGTCGCCGTTGTGCTCGGTCGATCACCCTCGCCGCGGGCGTGCTCGCCGCCGCGTGCGGCCCGTGTCTGGGCCAGTGGTCGAACTCGGGGGGCAACGCCCAGCGAAACGGCCAGACGACCGAGGCGGGGCCGGCGTCCCCCGACGTGCTGTGGGACGGCGGACGTCGCTCGATCATCTCGTGGCAGCCGGTGATCGAGGGGCGGCGGGTGTTCCTGGTCCGCCAGACGGGCTTCCCGCCCGAGCCGGCGAGCGATGAATCGCCCGTGGTCGCGATGGACCTGGACACCGGCGACGAGCTGTGGTTCCGCGAGATCCCCGCCGAGCCCGGCGACTGGACGACGGCGCTGCTCGGCGTGCGGGACGGCCGCGTCTTCGCGACGCGGGCGGGCAACGGCTCGAGCGTGTCGGCGATCGTCTGGTGCCTGGACGCCGAGACGGGCGACACGCTCTGGATGTCGACAGAAGAGACGGCCATCGGCTTCTACGACGGCGCGGTCTTCGCCGATGATGGCGACCTGATCGCCGCCGACTTCCGAACCATCAAGCGATTCGATGCCGAGACCGGCGACCTCGTGTGGTCGGCGGATCGATCCTGCTCGGTCAGCGGCACGTGCGGCGCGGCGCTCTTTGGCGGCAAGGCCTACGTGATCGATGCGGCGCCGGGTGGCCACGTTGTGAAGCGCTTCGACCTGGCGTCGGGCGCCTTCGAGCTGGCCAGCGAGCTCATGCCCGGTTTCACCATCCAGACCACGCCCATGATCGGCCCGGATGGCACGATCTACGTGCAGCGGGTGCAGAACAACCCGGCGGTCGACTTCTTCTACGCGCTCTCGGACAACGGGCCGGACATCTCCGTCGAGTGGTCCATCGAGGCCGGCTGGACCACGAGCAGCGAGTTCACCGTTGGACCCGATGGCAGCGTGTACGCCGTCGACCGCGACTACGCGATCGTGCGGCTCGACCCCGGAGACGGCAGCGTGCTGGACACATCGGTGCCGCTGGCCGGCGGGGGCACGGGCGTGCGGATGGCGGCCGACCGCGACGGGCGGGTGTTCGCCGTCAATGGCGAGTTCGCGACCGGCCGGGCGTTCGCGTTCGATGCCGAACTGGCCGAGCTGTGGAGCGTGCCGGTGACGAACGTCAACATCGGCGGGCCGGCGATCGGCCCCGATGGCACGCTGGTGATCGCCGGGGTGGGCACGGACGTCCGGGCGTTCCGGTCGGCCGCCGGCGGCTGCCTGCCCGATCTCGACGGTGACGGCGAGCTGACGCTCTTCGACTTCCTGATGTTCCAGAACCTCTTCGACGCCGGCGATCCCGCGGCCGACTTCGATGGCGACGGTTCGCTGACGCTGTTCGACTTCCTCGCCTTCCAGAACGCGTTCGACGCGGGCTGCTAGCGGCGGGAACGCCGCTAGGCGGATTCGGCCGTGCGGCCCGAGCCGGCGCTGATGGTGAGCGCGACCGCGCCGTAGGCGTCCTCGGTGATCGTGGGCGCCGTCACGCGGAGGGTGCGGCTCTTGGGATCGATGCCATGGTCCCGCATCATCCGCTTGAGTCCCAGGGGCTGGGCGAAATAGACGTCCTCATCCGAGACGTCCCATTGCTCGATGGTGCCGCCGAAGCGGTCGAGCAGGGCGCGGCAGACGCCGGCGACGAGGTCCTCCGGAGCGCTGGCGCCGGCGCTGAGCAGCACGGTGCAGCCGGGCGAGGGGAACCAGTCCCAGTCGATCTCGCCGGCGTCGTCGATGAGGTGGCCCGGCGTGCCGGCGTTGCCGCTGATCTCGGTCAGCCTCTTGCTGTTGGAGCTGTTCCGCGAGCCGACGACGAGGGTGAGGTCGCATCGCGGCGCGAGCTGCCGTACCGCGTGCTGGCGGTTGGTGGTGGCGTAGCAGATGTCCTCGCTCGGGGGCGCCTTGATGCCCGGGAACGCCTCCTTGAGCGCCTCGATGATCACGCCGGCGTCATCGGTGCTCAGCGTGGTCTGGGTCAGGTACACGAGCTTCTCGGGGTCGCGGATCGTGAGGCCCGGGATGTCCGCGGGCGACTCGACGACCTGCGTCGCGTCGGGGGCCTCGCCCCGCGTGCCGATGACCTCCTGGTGGTCGGCGTGGCCGACGAGGAGGATCTGGAAGCCGAGCCTGGCGTAGCGGATGGCCTCGTTGTGCACCTTGGTGACCAGCGGGCAGGTAGCGTCGATGACCCGCAGGCCGCGGGCCTCGGCTCGCTGCCGCACCAGCGGGCTCACGCCGTGGGCGCTGAAGACCACGATGGCGCCCGCGGGCACGAGGTCGACCTCCTCGACGAAGACCACGCCCCGCTCGCGGAAGCGGCCGACGACGTGCTTGTTGTGGACGATGTCGTGGTAGACGTAGACGGGCTCGTCGGGGCAGAGGTCGAGCACCTGGTCGACGACATCGATGGCCATGCGGACGCCCGCGCAGAAGCCCCTGGGATTTGGAAGCACGATCTTCACGCGGCGTCTCCGGCTCCGCTTATTGTAGTGGGCGGGGTGGCATCCGGGTTCGCGCTATTGGGCGGTAGGCCCGTCCGATGTGCCGCCGCCGCAAGCTCGTTCACCAGCATCGATGGCCATCCTTTCCCCAGACGTGCCGCCGATCCGCCTGCTGGCCGACTTCGGCCCGGAGCGTTGTGGGGTGGTGTCCCAGGGCGAGGCGCGGTCGTACGCGGTCGGCTTCGCCCGGGCGAGCACCGAGAACTTCGTGGTGCTCAGCCGGCTGCTGCCGGAAGACCTGGTCGAGGACTTCGCGGCCGTGTACGCCTTCTGTCGCTGGGCCGACGACCTCGGGGACGAGCGGGATCCGTCGCTGCCCGCCGACGCCACGGCCGCCGACGTGCGGTCGAGGGCGGCGGCCCTGCTTGGGTGGTTCCGAGAGGAACTCCGGGCCACGGCCGGCGATGAGCAGCGGCACCCCGTGCTGGCCGCCCTGGCCCCGACGATCGAGCGGCACCGTCTGCCGCTGGAGCCCTTCGAGGACCTGATCGAGGCCTTCGAGATGGACCAGCGGGTCGCACGCTACCGGACGTGGAACCAGCTGCTGGGCTACTGCACCAAGAGCGCCAACCCGGTGGGGCGGCTGGTGCTCATGCTCGCGGGCCTGCGGTCGCCCGAGGAGGACGCCGCGAGCAAGGACGCCTGGCGGCAGAGCGACGCGATCTGCACGGCCCTGCAGATCACGAACCACATCCAGGACGTCCGGCGGGATCTGCTGGAGCGCGATCGCGTGTATCTGCCGCTGGAGGACATCGGGCTGGCCGAGGCCGACCTGCACGCCGGCATCGAGCGACAGAACGATCACGATCTGCGGGTGCGGTACATCCGGGCGGTGCGGCCGCTGGTCACGCGGACGCACGAGTTGTACGACGCCGGCGAGGGGCTGCCGTCGCGGGTAGGCGGCCGGCTCGGGCTGCTGATCGGCGCGATGGCGCAGGGTGGCCGCGAGACGCTGCGGGAGGTCGAGCGGCGGGGCTGCGCGACGCTGTGGCAGCGGCCCGTTCTTCCCGCATGGCGGAAGCTGCTACTCGTGGCGGGTCCGATCGCATCCCTATATTGCCTTCCGTGGCGGTACCGGCGACCGAGCTGAGCGGCATCGAGGCGACGATGCGGTCCGAGCCCAGCCCCTCGCTGGCCGAGTCTTACGCGGTCTGCCGCCGCGTGACGGCCGGATCGGGCACGAGCTTCGCCATCGGCATACGGCTGACGCCTGCGCGGTGCCGGCCGGCCATGACGGCGATCTACGCGTGGATGCGGCTGGCGGACGACGCCGCGGACGCGGACGCCCCGGCCGACGATCGCCGCGCGGTGCTCGATGCCTTCGAGTTCGATACCCGCGGCACGCTCGCGGGCACGCCGCCCGATCGCTCGCTCTGGCCCGCCGTCGCCGAGGCGGTGCGCGAACACCAGATCGAGCCGGCGTGGCTGCTGGGGCTGATCGCTGGCGTCCGCCAGGATGTCGGCCTCGTCGACCTGGATACCGACGGGCAGCTGATGGCCTACTGCGATCGCGTCGCGGGCAACGTTGGCCGGTGCTGCACCGCCATCTGGGGGCTCCGGCCCGGCGTTTCGCGGGATGCGGCGCTCGAACTGGCGGCGCTCCGCGGCCGGGGGTTCCAGCTGATCAACATCGCCCGCGACCTGGAATCGGATCTCGCGGCAGGCCGCCGCTACCTGCCCCGCGAGCGGCTCGCGCGGCTGGGGATCGACCCGACCTCCGCCGACGGCGTGCGGGCGGCGCGGGCGGATCTCGCGGCCGCGGCGGAGGCGATGCTGGCCGAGTCCGCGCCGCTGGACGGGCTGATCCGCCGGGACGCGCGTGCCGCGACCTGGGCGATGACCAGCGCGTACGGCGCGATCCTGGGTCGGCTGCGGCGGCAGCGTCCGCCGCGGCTGACGGCGGCCTCGAAGCTCCGCGTGGCGATCGGTGCGCTGGCGCGGCGGGTGCTGCCGGCCGGCGCCCACGCGTGAGCGAGGCGGCCTCGCCGACGGCCATCGTTGCCGGCGGTGGCATCGCGGGCATGGCGGCGGCGATGATGCTCGCCGACGCCGGCGTGCGGGTCACGCTGCTCGAGGCCCGCCGCGTGCTCGGCGGCCGTGCGGGCTCGTTCGAGGACCAGCGCAGCGGCGAGGTCCTGGACAACTGCCAGCACGTGGCCATGGGCGCCTGCGTGCGGTACGTCGCCTTCCTGCGGCGGCTGGGCACGGCCGACCAGCTCGAGTGGACGCCGCGGCAGACGTGGATCGAGCCGAGCGGGCGGCGGTCGGTGCTGCGTCCCCTGCCGCTGCCGACGCCTGGCGAGTTCGCGTGGTCGTTCCTGCGGGCCCGCTTCCTGTCGCGAGCCGACAAGCGGTGCATCGCGCGGGCGGTGCTCGCGGCGCGGCGGGTCGATCGGGCGTCGCTCGCGACGCTCCCCTTCGGCGCGTGGCTCGCGGAGCAGCGGCAAACGCCCCGGTCGATTGCGCGGTTCTGGACCCCGCTGATCGTCAGCGCCTGCAACCTCGAGCCGCACCGCGTGAGCACCGAGTGCGCCCTGCACGTGGTGCAGGGCACGCTGCTCGCTGGTGCGCGGGCGTCGTCCATCGGCGTGCCCGCCGGCCCGCTCGTTGACCTGTACGCCCCGCTGCACCGCTTGCTCGAGGCCGCGGGAGGCGGCGTGCGGCTGGGCGCCAGGGTCGCGGGCATCGAGCCGGGCGGCGTGCGGCTGGTCGGCGGCGACTCGCTGGCTGCCGACGCGGTGGTCTGCGCACTCGACGCGGTGGCGGCCAATCGCCTCGTGACCATCGGCGGCCGCGAGCCGTACGCGGGCGTGTCCTTCAGCCCGATCCTGGGCGTGCATCTGCGGTTCGATCGCCCGGTGCTCGACGTGCCGCACGCGGTGCTGGTCGACGCGGCGACGCACTGGTTGTTCCGCAAGCACCGCGACCCGCGCCTGGTGCACGCCGTGGCGAGCGCGGCCGACGATTGGGTGGGCCTGGGCGAGGACGCCATCGTCGAGCGCGTGCTCGCGGACGTTGCGCGGCTGCCGGCGGCGAAGGGCGCGCGGCTCGAGTGGGCGCGCGCCGTGCTCGAGCGGCGGGCGACGTTCGCGGCGACGCCCGAATTCCAGCCCGCCCGGCCCGTGCCCGGCAGCCGAACCGACAACGGTGCCTACCTCGCGGGCGACGCCACGGCCACCGGCTGGCCCGCGACGATGGAGAGCGCCGTCCGCAGCGGGGAGGCCGCCGCCGCAACGGTGCTGCTGTCGTTTGGCGGGCGGCGGGACGCGATTGTGTGAAGACTGCGCAAAGTCCGGTCCGCCGGCGTCGGGACGGCCCCAGACGGTGCCCGGGATAGCCAACACGGCGTGGTGGCGGGGGTGCGCTGCTGCTAGCCTTGCCTTTGGCGGACCAGGGGCGGTCATTCGGCCAAGGGGAGTTTCGACATGTCCAACGGCGTTCCGCGTCGGCGTTGCAGGATTGGTTTTACGCTGATCGAGCTGCTGGTCGTCATCGCCGTCATCGCGCTGCTGATCAGCATCCTGATCCCTGCGCTGGGCGACGCCCGCAACGCGGCCCGCACGCTCAAGGGGTCGAGCAACCTCCGCGGCATCGCGCAGGGCATCGCGCTCTACGCCAACGGCAACAAGGACCTGATCGTCGGCAGCCCCGATAGCAGCGGCTTCGACGCGTCCTTTGGCCGCTTCAACGGCATCGCGATGCAGACCTGGGACTGGATGGGCCCGCTGGCCTACCAGAACGGCAAGAGCGGTCCGGGCGACGGCTTCTTCTCCGAGGGACGCAGCCGCGAGGGCGAGCCGCTGCGGGCGGCCCGCTTCAATTGGTATCGCGAGCAGCTCGAGGAGTTCATCTGCCCGGCCAACGACTTCCAGGCCCTCCCCTGGCCCAATCCGGATGATCGCTACTTCTCCACGGGCCGCATGATCTCGTACAACATGAGCACGCAGTTCACGACGTCGACACGCAGCCGCGCGGACGGCGGCACGGGGGTGTTCACGGCGCAGGACCGCGGCAACTACAGGCCGTACATCTACAACGTCGGGAGCTTGTTCCAGAAGGCGGCGGTCTTCGAGGGCCATCGGTACGCCAGTCGCGGGACGCGGCCCGACTTCGACCACGACATGGGGCTGCGTTCGGGCGGCGGTGGATGGTTCGGCGGCGCGTTCGGCGGGGTCGGAGCCTGGTGGCGGGAGAGCAAAGAACTCGATCGCACGGTGGCGCCGGGCGAGCCCGGCCGCCGGCTGCACGCGTTGAGTCCCGGCGAGTTCCCGGACATGCGGCGCTTCGCCTTCCGGCACGGCACGCGGACCGACCCCAACAAGATTGCGGCCACCCAGGTGCTGGGCCACATCGGCTTCTTCGACGGTCACGTCGAACTCATGACCGATGGCGACGCCACGAATCCCGACTACTGGTTCCCGACGGGCACCAAGCTCACGTCGTCCGGCTCGTTCTGGAACTACACGCTGCAGACCTGGCCGGAGAAGGTGGGCGACCTGTCCGAGTCGGATCCGTATATCGTGCCCTAGGGCCGCACACCGCAGTTGCCGGCGCCACGGGACGGATAGCCTCGATCGCCATGACCCAGACCCACACCCAGAGCCAGCAGGACAGCCTCGGCAGCATCGTGGAGGACTTCGACCGCCAGCGGTCGGAGCAGTCGCCGCCGCAGGGCGGGTCCGGCGGCGGATTCAACAAGAACATCGTGCTGGCGCCGCTGGTGCTGGGCTTGCTGATCGCGGCGGCCGTCATCGCGGCGCGGTCCTTCCGCGGCGAGCAGGCGTCCCTGGAGTCCTGGAGCCGCCAGCGGACGCTCATCGATCGCGACACCGGGGCGGTGTTCGTGGACTTCCGGATCCCCGATGGCGCCACCTTCCCCATGCGGAACCCCGAGACGGGCCGGGACACCCTGGTGCCCGCCGAGCCCTGCTACTGGACCCCCGAGGGCGGGGCGACGCTCGATCCCACCTGGGTCTACGTTCCCTTCGGCACGGCGTCGGTGGAATGCCCGGACTGCGGCCGGCCCGTCCGGGGCCGCAACCCGCAGCCGCCGCTCGAGTTGATGCTCGAGGCGGCCGACCGGGAGCGGGGCTAGGGCGCTCCACCTCGCGCCATCGTCCGTGCGGAGGGGTGCATGATCGAGCGGGTCCTCGAACGGCTGTCGTCCGACGAGCAGCACGGCCTGCGCCGGCTGTGCGATTGGCTGCGGATCCCCAGCATCAGCGCCGATCCGGACTTCAAGCAGCAATGCGCCCGGGCGGCGGAGTGGGCGGCCGAGCAACTCCGCGAGGCCGGGCTGGAGGCCGACCTGGTGCCCACGGGCGATCCGCCGGGCAGCGGCCACCCGATCGTGCTGGGCCGCACGCCCGCGGGCGCGGGCGAGGCCGGCCCGCACGTGCTGTTCTACGGGCACTACGACGTGCAGCCGCCCGATCCGCTGGAGCTGTGGCACACCGGCCCGTTCGATCCGGTCATCCAGCCCGCGACCGACGAGGTGCCGGCCGAGCACGTCGTGGCCCGCGGCGCGGTGGACGACAAGGGCCAGGTCGCGACGTTCCTCGAGGCGCTGCGGGCGTGGAAGGAGCTGAGCGGTGAGCCCGCGGGCGGCGTGCGGTACACCGTGCTGATCGAGGGCGAGGAGGAATCGGGCTCGGAGAACCTCGAGCGGTTCCTGCAGCAGCACAAGGCCGAGCTGGGCGGCTGCGACTTCTGCCTCATCAGCGACACGGGAATGCTGGGCCGCGGCAAGCCGGCGATCACCTACGGCGTGCGCGGGCTGGCGTACACGCAGGTCACGCTGCACGGGCCGGACAAGGATCTGCACTCGGGCCAGTGGGGAGGCCGGGTGCCCAACCCGCTCAACGAGCTGCCCAAGGTGCTGGCGCAGCTGTGGGACGCCGACCGCCGCGTGGCGATCCCGGGCTTCTACGACGGCGTGATCGAACCGACCGAGGACGAGCGATCGCGGTGGAGAGCGCTCGGCACCGATGCCGCCGCGGCGCTGCGCTCGGTGGGGCTCGAGTCGGCTGCCGACATCGGCGAGGCCGGCTGGAGCGCCCTGGAGCGAGAGTGGGCGCGGCCAACGGCCGAGATCAACGGCATGTGGGGCGGCTACACCGGCGCCGGCGCGAAGACGGTGATCCCGGCGCACGCGAGCGCCAAGATCAGCTTCCGGCTGGTGGCCGACCAGGAACCCCACGACATCGCGACGAAGTTCTTCGCGTGGCTGGAGGAGCGCACGCCGCCGGGCTGCCGGTGGGAGCTGACCGAGATGGCCGGCGGCCCGCCCGCGAGCCTCGACCCCGAGTCGCCCTGGCTTGGGCGGGCGGCCGAAGCGCTGAAGATCGCCTCGGGCTCGGACGCGGCGTTGATCAAGACGGGTGGCTCGATCCCGGTCGCCGGCCTGCTCAAGGAGCACCTGGGGCTGGACACCGTGTTCATGGGCTTCGGCCTGGAAGACGATCGCGTGCACTCGCCCAACGAGAAGTTCGAGGTGCCGTGCTACCGCCTCGGCGTGCGGGCCCACGCGGTGCTGATCGACCTGCTGCGGGGTGGCCGGCCGTGAGGATGGCGGATCAGGCCGCCCGCCGCCGTACGTCCTCGCCGGCCTCGGGGATGGCCCCGGCGGACTCGTCGGCGGTCGCTGCGGCGTCGCCGGTCGCGTCCTCGTCGACGGGGTCCACGTCGATGGGCTCCTCGTCGGGATCGGCGATGAGGCCGCGGGCGATCATGAGCTTCCGCTGCTGGTCGAGGATCTGCTTGGCCCGGGCGTGCAGCGCGATGATGTCCCGGCCGTCGCGGATGGCCGCCGACAGGACGAGCAGGATCGCCAGGACGCCGGCAGCGGCGAGCACGAGAAGCACCAGCGAGGCCTCGATGGACGCATGCTGCATGCCGTGTGCATCGGCGAGGCGGCGCGCCGAGTTGAGCCGCGGCGTCTTCGCGGCGCTGATGCTCGCACTGCTGGGCGTCGCGTCCGCGGCGCTCGCCCAGGACGACGCGCCGCCCGACGGCGGCGAACCCGCGGTCGTGGCCGGGGTCTCGCAGGGCGAGGTGGCGGTGTCGGCCATCGAGTTCGGTACCGGCAACTTCGTGCGACCGGGCTCGTGGATGGGGCTGCGGCTGCGGGTGCTGGACCAGGGCGTGCGGCAGCGGGAACTGCTCGTGCGGGTGGCCGTCCGGGATCCCGACGGCGACACCGCGCTCTACGAGCGGGGACTGGCATCGAACCCCGGGCAGCGGCAGGAGCTGTGGACCTACGTGCGGCTGCCGTTCGACTTCCGCAAGTCCGGCGACCTACAGGTGCGCGTGTTCGAGGCGATCGACGCCGACACCGAGCGGCCACGGGCGGGCCGGGTCGTCGGCGAGGTGCTGCTCCAGCCGGTGAACGTCGTGCCGGCCGAGAGCGGGCTGATCGGCGTGGTCGGCCCGCGGGTCGCGGGGCTCGGGGCGTACACCGAGCAGTCGCAGGAGGTCTACGACACGCGGCTGCACCAGCGGACCGCGCTGGTCAGCCGCCTCGACCCGGCGGCCATGCCCGACGAGTGGTTGGGTCTCGAGCAGTTCGGCACGATCGTCTGGACGCAGGGCGAGCCGATCGCGCTCGGGGCCGAGCGGACCGACGCGCTGCGGCGGTGGGTGCAGCGAGGCGGGCACCTCGTGGTCGTGCTGCCCGCGGTCGGCGGCACGTGGCTGACGGGCGAGCTGAACAACCCCCTGGCCGACGTGATGCCAGCGGTGACGGCCGAGAGAATCGCCGACTATCCCACGGCGCCGCTGCGGCCGCTGCTCACCCACCGAGAGGGGATCGCGCTGCCGCGGACGATGGCGGCGCACGTGTTCGACGTCGAGGACGCGGCGCGGGCGTCGACGGTGCTGGCCGGCGCCGGCGGAGCGCCCCTCGTCGTACGTCGCGCGGTGGGCATCGGCGCGGTGACGCTGGTGGGCCTCGATGTGGCGAGCGAGGCGCTGGCCCGCGTGGGCGCGCCCTCGGCGCAGACCTTCTGGCACCGCGTGCTCGGACGGCGGGGCGACCTGACGCCCTGGGCGTCGCGGCCCCGCGGCACGGTGCAGCCACCCCGGGTGGTGGTCCACTATGACGAGTCGATCGACTTCTCGATCGCCCAGACGGGCAGCCCAGCGTCGGGCGTGCTGCTGGGCTTCGTGGTGTTCATCGTGTACTGGTTCGTCGCGGGCCCCATCGGCTTCGCGCTGCTCAAGCAGGTGAAGCGCTCGCGGCTTGCCTGGGTCGGCTTCGTGGCGACGACGGCGGTGTTCACCGGCATCGCCTGGGGCGGGGCCGTCCTGCTGAGCCCGGCGACGATCCGCGGCAGCCACCTGACCATCCTCGACCACGTGTACGGCCAGCCCGTGCAGCGCTCGCGGACCTGGGCGGGCATGATCATCCCGCGGTACGGCGAGGCGACGGTGAGCGTCGGCGGGCCCCGCGGGTCGGCGAGCGAGCCGGTGGCGGCCTCGGTCTCGCCGTGGATGAGCCCCACGCCCAGCACCACGGGCGGCAGCTTTCCGGACAACCGCGGCTACCCGGTGCGGCCGATCGCACGCCTGGACGAGCCCATCTCGATGCGCTTCCCCGTGCGCTCGACGATGAAGGAGGTGCAGGTCGACTGGGCGGGTGGCATCGCGTGGGCGATGCCGACGCCCGTGGCGATCGACGGCGGTCCGGGCGAACTGCGGGCCACGCCCCGGCCCGATGGACTGCCCCTGGAACAGGCGGCGTCCGAGGCGGTCGGCTTCCTGGAGCACGACCTGCCGGGCGATCTCGAGGACGTCGTGATCATCGTGAATCCCGGCATGCTGCCCGTGCGGCCCGGCGTGAGCGCGAATGTGCCCATCAGCCGCAACGCGACGGCGTTCTCGCGGCCCGATCCGTGGCCCGCGGGCGAGCGGCTGGATCTCTCGGCCGAGACCCTGCTGACGGGCCGCGATCGGGCCCGGGCCACGCTGTCGAGATACGTGGACGATCAGGCCAACCGCTCGGTGCGCTTCGGGTCGGGCGGCGGGCTGAACACGAGCGCCGGAGAGATCAGCAAGCAGCTGGCGATCGCCTCGCTCCTCAGCCAGGCGGGCCCGCCCAGCGGCACGGGCGGCGGCGTGACCGCATCCTCGCTGACGGCGTCCACCGTGCGGGCGATGCACGGCTTCGATCTGGGCCGCTGGATGACCCAGCCGTGCATCATCGTGCTGGGGCACGTCGGCGCGAGGTCGGGCGACGCGCCGACGCCGACGCCCATCGAGGTCGACGGGCGGGAGGCGAACCTGTCGGGCCGCACCTTCGTCCGGTGGGTGTATCCTCTGCCCCCCGGGCCGCCGGCGATCGAAGCCGAGACCCCGCCGGCGGCGCCGCCCGCGCCCCGGCCCGGGGGCTGAGCGAGGGAGCCGCATGCCGATCATCGAGACGATCAACCTCACGAAGCGGTACGGCGAGCTGGTTGCGCTCGACAACCTCAACCTCACCATCGACGAGGGCGACTGCTACGGCTTCATCGGCCCCAACGGCGCGGGCAAGACCACGACCATCAAGATCCTCGCGACGCTGCTCAAGCCCTCCAGCGGGCAGGCGCAGGTCTGCGGCCACACCATCGGCTACCAGAATCGGCTCATCCGCCCGCTCATCGGCTACGTGCCCGATTTCATGGGCGCCTACCAGGACATGGTCGTCACCGAGTACCTGGAGTTCTTCGCGGCGGCCTACGACATCCACGGCAAGCAGCGGCGGACGGTCGTTAGCGACGTGCTCGAGCTGACCGACCTGACCTACAAGGCCAATGCCGAGGTCAGCGGGCTCAGCCGGGGCATGCAGCAGCGGCTGAGCGTCGCCCGCGTGCTGCTGCACGACCCCAAGGTGCTGCTGATGGACGAGCCCGCGTCGGGCCTGGATCCCCGCGCCCGCATCGAGATCCGCGAGCTGCTCAAGGAGCTCAAGCGGATGGGCAAGACCATCCTGATCTCGAGCCACATCCTGCACGAGCTGGCCGAGCTGTGCAACGTCGTGGGCATCATCGAGCGGGGCAAGCTGCTGTTCACCGGCACCGTCCGCGAGGCGCTCAGCCGCGCCCGCGTGGGCCAGATCCTGCACATCCAGGTGGTCGAACGCTCGCCCGATGCCGGCGAGGTGCTCGCCAAGCTGCCCGGCGCCAAGAAGGTCCAGCTCGTCGACGCCGACGACGGCGTGGAGATCCACCTCACGCTGGACCAGGAGGGCGCCGTCGCCATCGCCGACGTGCCCAACATCCTCGTCAACAACGGCTTCCGCCTCAAGAAGTTCACCGAGGAAGCGGTGAACCTCGAGACGGCATTCATGCGGCTGACCAAGGGGTTGGTGCAGTAGCGTCCCGGGCGAATTCCGTTCCCGCGGGATCTACCGCAGCATCCGATCGAGCAGGCTCGGGCCGTCGCTCGCGTCGTTCTCGGCCAGCAGCACCATGTCCAGGAACGACCACAGGTCGGCGAACTTGTTGATCGACTTCTCGGTGGACGTGCCCGCACCGTGGCCGGCGTCGACCTCGATGCGGATGAGCGTCGGATCGGCGCCGCCCTGGGCGTGCTGCAGGGCCGCCGCGAACTTGAAGCTGTGCATGGGCACCACGCGGTCGTCGCGGTCGGCGGTGGTGATGAGCGTGGGCGGGTAGTGCTCGTTGTATTGGATGTTGTGGTAGGGGCTGTAGCCCAGCAGCACCGGGAACTGATCGGCGTCGTCGGCGGATCCGTAGTCGGCCACCCAGAAGCGGCCCGCGCTGAAGAGCTGGAAGCGGAGCATGTCCATCACGCCCACCTCGGGGATGCAGGCCCCGAAGAGGTCGGGCCGCTGGGTCATGCAGGCGCCCACGAGCAGCCCGCCGTTGCTGCCGCCCATGATGGCCGTCCGCTCGGGGCTGGTGTAGCCCTGCTCGTGCAGGTACTCGGCCGCGGCGATGAAGTCGTCGAAGGTGTTCTGCTTGGCGAGCCTGCTGCCGGCCTCGCGCCAGGGCAGGCCGTACTCGCCGCCGCCGCGGAGGTTGGGTACGGCGTAGATGCCGCCGCTCTCGAGCCACGCGGCGCGGGTGATGCTGAAGCCGGGCCGCAGCGAGATGCCGAAGCCGCCGTAGCCGTAGAGCAGCAGCTTGTGGCTGCCGTCGAGTTCGATGTCCTCGCGGTGGGTGATGAACATCGGCACCCGTGTGCCGTCCTTACTCTCGTAGAAGACCTGGGTGGTCACGTAGGGGTCGGCGTCGAACTCGATCTCGCTCTCGCGGAACACTTCGGACTCGCCGGACGCGACGTGGTAGACGTATTGGGTGGGCGGACGGTTGTAGCTCGAGAAGGTGTAGTAGGTGGTCTCGTCCTGGATGCGGCCGCCGAAGCCGCCCGCCGACCCGATGCCCGGCAGCTCGACGGTGCGGACGAACTCGCCCTCGGGCGTGTACACGTTGATCTCGGGCAGCACGTCGCGGAGAGCCTGGGTGATGACGTGCCCGCCGACGAGGCTGGCGCCCGAGAGCGCCACGTCGCCCTCGGGGATGACCTCGACCCAGTTCTCGCGGGCCGGGTTGGCCGGGTCGATCGCGATGACACGGCCCAGTGGCGCGTCGTCGGTCGTGTAGACGAGCAGCCGCTGTTCGATCACCATCACGGGATCGATGCCGACGGCGTCGTCGCTCGTGACGGGCTGGATGTCACCCTCGACGTTGCCCAGCACGCTGTAGCGGGCCTGGAACTCGGTGACGATGGGCACGAAGCCGGCATCGTCGCGGAGATCGTCCACGTACAGCAAGTTCTGGGGCGCGGTGGTCTCGCTCGCTGTCATGAACAGGAAGGTACCGTCGTCGCTGACCGAGACGCCCCAGCCGCGGTTGGGGTTGGCCGGATCCTCGTAGACCAGCTCGTCGGTCCAGGTGGAGGAGCCGTCCTCATCGATCACGCGGCGGTGGAAGTAGACCTTCTGGTTCTCGTTGAGGCTGGTCAGCTCGGCGCTGCCGGTGGGGCGCTCGGGGTAGCGGCTGTAGTAGAAGCCGCTGCCGTCCTTGGCCCAGCTGATGCCGGTGAACTTGGCACTATCGATGAAGACGCCCTGGTCCTCGTCCGTCTCGACGTCGAGGACCTTGATGGTCCGCCAGTCGCTGCCGCCCTCGCTCTGGAGGTAGGCCAGCATCGTGCCGTCCTCGCTGGGCGACCACCCGGCGAGGCTAATGGTGCCCTCGTCGCTCCAGGTGTTGGGGTCGAGCAGCACGCGGCCCTCGCCCTTGGGCGTGCTCGCGACGCGGAGTTCGCTCTGGTTCTGCAGGCCGTTGTTGTAGCTGAAGAAGTAGGTGCCGCCGCGCTCTAGCGGCGTGCCGGTGCGGGGATAGTCCCAGATCTCCGTGAGCCGCGCCTTGTAATCGTCACGCTGGTCGGCGTGCCGCATCACGTCCTCGAACAGCTCGTTCTGTTCGGTGATCCACGCGCCCAGCCGGGGGTCGTCGGGGTCCTCCATCCAGCGGTAGGGGTCGGCAACCTCGACGCCGTGGAGCGTGTTGACGACGTCGGTGCGCTCGGCGTCGGGGTAGGCCAGCACGTGCCAGGGTTGGAGCTGGACGCGGTAGCCCGCCTCCCAGCGTTCCAGGGCGCGGCCGCCCATGGCGGCGGCTTCGAGCGGGCCCTGATGAGACGCGCGGTCGGGCGACGATCGGGTGCATCCGGCCAGCAGCGCGAGCGAGAGCGACACCGAAAACGCGGCAGCGAGGGCTTTCATCGGCACGTCCTTCCTGAGAGTTCCGCACGACGGCGTGACGCGGCGGGCCTGGTCGGGATGGTAGAGCCGCGAGGTGGTCCGGGCGGCACGGGATCGGGCCCGCGTTCGCCCTAGGCTGCCTGCCGCTGGCGGCGGGGAGCGTCCGCGGGCACGGCGGGGCAAGGGAGGGTGCGGATGCGCGAGCTGGCTTGCGTCGTGGGGTTGGTCGTAGTGGCGCTGCTGGCGGCGTCGCCGTCGACGCTCGCCATGTCCCAGAACGGCGGCGATGCAGCCGAGCAAGCCGGAGCGTCGCCACAGGCGGACGCGCCATCGCCCGAGGATGCCATCCAGCGCTTCGATCCGACGGGCGGGGACGCGGCCGCGTTCATCCGCACGCCGGTTAGCGAGTACCGCCAGCGGCTGGTCGTGCTGCCGCTCGACGAGTTGCAGGCCCACGGCGAGCGGAGCGTGGAGATGCTCCGCGTCATCGGCGAGTCGCTGGTGGAGGCCAACGTCCAGGCGCGGCGGGGCGAGGCCGCGGGCACGCCCATCGACGACGCCACGCGGGAGTTGCTGGCCACCCTCGAGCGGCTCCGCAACGAGGTGGCGGTGCGGGCGCGGCTGACGCTCGAGGCCCTGCGGGATCGCGGCATCGATGTCGCCCAGGACCTGGCGTACGTCGGCGGCGTGGCGGCGATCGAGGTCGCCGGCAAGCCGCCCGCCCGGGCCGAAGAGCCCGAGGCCAAGCCCGAGGAGGAGGCGCTGTCGGACCGCGTCGACGCGCTGGTGAGCGCGGTGCAGGCCGACCCGCCGGTGCACCAGCGTGCCGAGCCCTGGACGGTATCGATCTCGGAACTGCAACTCGAACTGCAGCCGCTGCGGGCGACGCAGATCGAGGAGCGGATCGAGGCGTGGCTCGGCCTGCTGCAGCAGCAGGTCCGCGTTCGGATCCGCCTGGACATAGCCGCCAGCAGCCGCGCCCAGAGCGCCGAGGTGCGGGCGGCGCTGGCCGAGCGGAGCGGCGAGCAGCAGGCGGTCATCGACGCGATCGTCGATCGCATCCGCGTGGTGGTCAAGACCTTCGAGCAGCGCGGCGGCGACGCGTCGGCGGCCAAGAAGTACATCGCCAACGCGACGGGCCAGCGGCTCAACATCTGGGATCCGGTAGTGCTGGTCCAGCAGGTCCGCACCATGTTCTCCAACTGGCTGACCAGCGAGACGGGCGGCATCGCCTTCGGCCTGAGCGTGCTCGGCTTCATCTTCACGCTCGGCATCTTCTGGGTCGTCGCCCGGCTCGCGGCCAAGGCCATCAGCGCCGCGCTCGTCCGCTCCAAGCGGAGCAGCCAGCTGCTGCGGCAGTTCCTGGTCGCGGGCACGCGGCGGTTGATTCTGCTGGTCGGGCTCGTGGTGGCGCTGGACAACGCGGGCGTCGACATCGGGCCGCTCATCGCCGCCATCGGCGCCGCCGGCCTGGTCATCGGCCTGGCGCTCCAGGGCACGCTGAGCAACTTCGCCAGCGGCATCCTGATCCTCTTCCTCCGGCCGTTCGACGTCGGCGACGTCGTGGATGCCGGCGGCGTGACGGGCAAGGTGCAGCGGGTCACGCTGTTCACCACCACCATCCTGACCTTCGACAACCAGATCAACTACGTGCCCAACAACCAGGTCTGGGGCAACGTCATCACGAACGTCACGGGGCTGCCCACCCGCCGCGTCGACCTCACCTTCGGCATCGCCTACACCAACGACATCGACAAGGCCCGCGACATCCTGTCCCGCGAGGTCGAGGCCCACCCCAAGGTGCTCGACGACCCCGCCCCGACGATCCGGGTGAATTCCCTCGGCGACAACTCGGTCAACATCGTCTGCCGTCCGTGGTGCCGAACCAGCGACTACTGGGACGTATACTGGGACCTGATGCAGTCCGTGAAGCAGGCCTTCGACAAGGAGGGCGTCAGCATCCCCTTCCCGCAGCGGGATCTGCATCTGCCCGGTCCGCTGGAGGTCGTGGTCACAGGCAATGCCACGAACGATCGCAGCGACAATGCCGCCGCCGCGGCCACCAAGTAGCAACCCGCGCCGCCCTCGCCGGTTGGATGCCGGCGTGCGGTGCGCGATGGCGATGATCTTGTGTGGCTTCGTGCTCGCGTCGGCCTGCGGCTGGTCGGCGTGGCGATCGCCATCCGCGAGCGGTGCGGTCGCCGGCCCCCAACTACCTCAGCCGACGCACGCCATCCCGGTCGCGATGCCCGGCCTGGACAACGTGGTGGCCTTCGCCGCGGGCCTGCTCTCGGGGTCGGCCCCGCACCGCGAGGGCGGACGTCCCGCTGGCCTGGACACGCTGCGGAGCCTCGGCGTGCGGACGGTCATCAGCGTCGACGCCGCGCCGCCCGAGGCCGACGCCGCCGCGGCACGCGGCCTGCGGTACGTGCACCTGCCCATCGGCTACGACGGCATCCCGCCGGAGCGTTGCGTCGAGCTGGCCCGGGCGGCCCGGGACGCGCTGCGGGCCGGCCCGGTGTACGTCCATTGCCACCACGGCAAGCACCGCAGCGCGGCGGCGGCGGCGGTCATCGCGGTCGCGCTCGGGATGGACGACGCCGACGCCATGCTCGCCCGCATGCGGGTGAGCGGCACGAGTGAGCACTACGCCGGGCTCTACGCATGCGCGGCCGACGCGAGCATGATCCCGCCCGCCGCCCTGGATGCGATCGATGGCGAGTTCCCCTCGGTCCTCCGGCCGGAGGGCCTCGTGGCGGCCATGGTCGAGGCCGATCACGCCCTGGCGCACCTGAGGACGATCGAGGCGGCCGGCTGGCGGACACCGCCCGAGCATCCGGACCTCGTGCCCGCAGCCGATGCCGGCCGCCTGGCGGATGCGCTGCGGGTCTCCGCGGAGGACGACGATTCACGCGGCGCCACGTTCGCGACGATGATGGTCGAGAGCGCCGAGGCCGCCTCGGTCCTCGAGCAGATGCTGCTCGATCGCGCGACGCCTGCGCGGCTTGCGGCACAGCTCGAGCGGGTTGCGCAGTCCTGCATCGAGTGCCACAGAGCGCACCGGGACTAGACACGGGAGGATCGCATGCTCCGCATGCTCATCGTGCTAATCGCGTCCACCGCCGTTGCTGCTCAGCCGAGCGCCGACTACCGCGTCGTCGTTGAACGCGAGCGGCTGGGCTCCTTCTGGGGCGCGGTGCTGGTGGTCGATCGCGGTGAGGTCGTGCTGGCCGAGGGCTTCGGCCTGCAGGACCCCGAGAGCCTCGACCCCATCGACGCGGACACGCTGTTCGACATCGGCTCGGTCAGCAAGCCGATCACCGCGATCGCCGTCCTGCAACTCGTCGAGCGCGGCCAGCTGACGCTCGAGACGACGATGCGGGACCTCTTCGGAGATCTCGCGGGCGAGGACGGCGATGCGATCACGATCCGCCATCTGCTGACGCACACGGCCGGACTCGACGATCGCCGGGCGCTGCAGCGGCTCGACCTCGACGATCGCGACGAGGCCGTCCGCCTCGCGCTCGCGGCTCCGCGGCAGTCCCCGCCGGGCGAACGCTGGGCGTACAGCAACGCGGGCTACGTGCTGCTGGCCGCGGCCATCGAGGTCGCAACGGGCCAGGGCTTCGAGGCCGTCGTCCGCGAGGGCGTGTTCGAGCCCGCCGGGATGACCGCCAGCGGCTTCCTTGATGGGCGCGGCGTGGACGGCCCACTGGACGGCGATCGCTTCTCGGTGCGACAAGTGATGCCCCAGGGACGGCGCATCCGGCGGGGCCTGCTCGACGACGGCTGGGGCTGGGGCCTCCGCGGAGCCGGCGGCGTGCTGACCTCCGCGGGCGACCTCGCCCGGCTGCACACGGCACTGCTCGCGTCGCGTGACGGCCGGGAAGGGGCGCTGCTGCGACCCGAGTCCATCGAGCGGATGGACCTGGTCGCCATCGAGGGGCCCGTGCCCATGGCGCTGGGCTGGATCGGCCTCGATGCGCCCGACGGCACGCCGAAACGATCGCACGGCGGCTCGACGCGGGGGTTCCTGGCCGAGTGGCGGCGCTATCCGGATCGCGGCGCCACCATCGCGGTGCTCACCAACACCGACGGCGATCCGCGGGGCCTGGCCGACGCGCTCGAGGCCGAGCTGCTGGGCATCGCGCCGTCCCGCGTGGACGTCGAGATCCATAGGGAGGGCGTGGCCTTCAATCGGCACGACCACGGCACGGTGTCCGAGCCGTCGTTCGACATCAAGCGAGCCGATGACGAGATCGTGCTGACCGCCGAGGGCGATCGGGGCGTCGCGCTGGTGCTCCGCATGAGCGAGGTCACGGCGAGGCGGGCCGCGGCGTCGCTGGTGAGCATCGCGGAGATGGACCTCGACAACGCCGTCAACGCGACGAGCCTGGGCCTGGGCACCCGGCCGTACGAAGCCTCGGGCGATCGCCTGGTGATCGACGACGACTGGCTCGAGCTCCGCGTGCAGCCCGACTACAACCGCCAGCCGGGCCCGACGCTGATCGTCGACGATCCGGCCCGCGGCTTCTGGCCCGTGCTGCTGCGGCTGAGCGACGAGGACGCGGCAACACTGACAAGGTTGCTTGGCGGCTGATGTCCCGTGCGATCTTCGTACGGCGCAGCCCCCTTACGAGTTGCTCGAACCGGCGTCGGGGCACGCCGTGCCACACTCGGGACAGGTCGGTTCCTGTAGCCCCTGCAGCGAGTAGCCGCAGCGGGGGCAGGAATCCGTCGCACGGGATGGACCCTGGGCGGCGAGTCCGGCCCCGATGGCCAGGCCGATGCCGGCCCCCATCGAGATGCCCATGGCAATCCAGAAGCCGACGTCGCCGATGAGCACGCCGAGGACCGAGCCCAGCATTAGGCCAAAGCCGGAGCCGAGCGCCAGCGCGAGGCCGAGGTATCGGGTGTCCATGGGGCGAGCCTACTCGTGGAGAGGCCGCGTGCCTACTGGACTTGTGTCCGTTGCTTCCACCCCTCCATCGCTGCGCGATCCGTCAGGTCGTACCGCAGCGGCGTCACCGTCACCGCGCGCTTGAAGAGCCAGTCCACGTCGGTGCCCTGCTCGGTGGCCTGGAAGTCCATGCCGCCGGCGGCGGCCCAGAAGTAGGCGCGGCCTCCCGGGCTGACGCGGCCCTCGAAGCGGTCGACGTGGCCGTGCGTGTTCATGGGGCAGACCACGATCGGCATCGCCTCGTCCGCGCTGGCGGGCGGCGGGGGCGGCGGCGCGGTCGTCACGCGGGTGTCGGACTGGTCGAAGTTGGTCGGCAGTCCCGCGCTGGTTCGCTGCTGCTCGGCCGCGGCGCGAGCCTCGGGCGTGTCCTCGACGGGCTCCTCGCAGCGGGGCACGTTGACATTGAGCACGGTGTGCGGATCGGGCAGGCCGCCGGCGAGCAGCGTCTCGATCGCCCGGCGCGCGTGGATCGCGCCGATGTCGAAGCGCGTCGAGCCCCGGCCCAGGTGCAGGCTGACGGCGATGGAGGGGATGCCCAGGAATGCGCCCTCGATGGCGGCCGCCACCGTGCCGCTGTAGATGACGTTGATGCCCGCGTTGGCGCCGGCATTCATGCCCGAGATGACCAGGTCGGGGCGCTCGCCGGCGCCGAAGCGGCGCGGCCAGATCTCGCTGAGGGCCAGCTTGACGCAGTCCGCGGGGCGGCCGTCGATGGCGGTGCCGACCATCCGCTCGCGGACGCGGGCGGGTTCGACCATGAGCGGCTCGTGGAAGGTCACGCCGTGGCTCGTGGCGCTCTGCACCGTGGCGGGCGCAACGGCGTAGGCCTCGTCGATGGGCGTGCCGGCAATCCTGAGCGGACCGCCGAGGGCGCCCTCGAACCCCGGGATGGTGTCCATGAGGGCGTCGTAGAGGGCGACGATGCCCGGGGCCCGGACGCCGTCGTCGTTGGTCAGCAGCACTCGCATGGATGCAGCCTAGGAGGGCGTCGCGGGTCGTCCGTCGTCATTGGCCGGCGTTGCGCGAGACTCATGCGCCGGCGTGTCGCCCGAGTTCGATGGGGCATCGTCGAGCGACACGACCACCGTCTCGCGCTCCCGGCCGTTCTTCTTGAATCGGCGGCGGACATGCTCCGGAGAGGACACGCCGAGCAGAAGCAGCACGGCGTCGAGGAATCTCATCGCCCGGCCGCCGGTTCGCCACGCCCCTCGAGCCGTGCGAGCGCCCGCGACAGGAACGCCTTGTGGCGGCCCAGCAGCAGGTCGGCCCGCGTGGCATCGACGATGGTGCCGCTCGTTCCCAGCAAGTAGGTCACCCGCCGGGGGATGCCGAGCGGCCCGAGCATCCCCAGGGCGCGGAGGATGGACTTGTCCTCGTCGGCGATGATCGGGAAGCCCAGATCGTGCCGGCCGGCGAAGCGATCGTGGCTGGCGCGGCCCTGGGGGCTGATGCCGGCGACGCGGAGGCCCGTCGACGCCAGCGCCTCGGCGTGCTCCGCGACCCCGTCGCGCATCATGCAGGCCTGCCGGGTGCACATGGGCGTGCCATCGGCGGGATAGCTGTACAGCAGCAGCGGGGCGCGGCTCGCGAGCACGGCCAGCGGCGTGGCGTCGTCGCACAGCCCGGGCGTCGCCGGAATCTCGACATCGGGGATCGCATCGCCGGCCTTCAGCACGGGCGACTCTAGCGCGGTACGCTGTGCGCTATGCCCGTCGCGGAACGCCTGAGGCCCTTCGGCTCCACCGTCTTCGCTGATATGGCTGCGCTCGCCGCCCGGCACGATGCCGTCAATCTCTCGCAGGGCTTCCCGGATTTCGACGGTCCAGCACCGGTGCTCGAGGCCATGGGCCGCGCCGCCGCCGGCAACCGCAACCAGTACGCGCCGACGCATGGCGTGCCGGAGCTCCGCCGCGCGATCGCGGACTGGGCGGCGCTCTTCGGGGGCCCGGCGATCGACCCAGATGCCGGCGTCACGGTGACCTGCGGCTGCACCGAGGCCATCGCCGCCACGGTGCTCGGGATGATCGACCCCGGCGACGGCGTCGTGCTCTTCGAGCCGTTCTACGACAGCTACCTGGCCACGCTGCACATGGCGGGCGCGAAGGTCATGCCCGTGCCGCTCGCGCCCGACGACGAGGGCGTCTTCGTGTTCGACGAGGGCCGGCTCCGCGAGGCCTTCGCGACCGGGCCCCGGGCCATCCTGCTCAACACGCCGCACAACCCGACCGGCAAGGTGTTCACACGGACCGAGCTCGCGCTCATCGCCGATCTCTGCATGGAGCACGACGTCGTCGCCATCACCGACGAGGTCTACGACCACCTCGTGCTCGATGGACCCGACGAGCACGTGCGGCTCGCGGGCCTGCCCGGCATGGCCGAGCGGACGATCACGTTCGGCAGCATCGGCAAGCTGTTCAACGTCACGGGCTGGAAGGTGGGCTGGGCCGTGGCGCCGCCCGAGCTGACCCGGGCGGTGCGGGCGGGCCACCAGTTCCTCAGCTACGCCGCCAACACGCCCGCGCAGGTCGCGTCGGCGCTGGCGCTCCGCGAGCACCTGGGCTTCACGGCCGAGCTGCGGACGCACTTCCGCGCGATGCGGGACCTGCTGTCCGAGGCGCTCCTGGACGCGGGGCTGCGCGTATTCGGGGCGCCTTCGGGCTACTTTGTGATGGTCGACCACACGGCTGTCTCCGAGCGGCTCGGTGTGGACGGCGACGTCGAGTTCTGCCGCTACCTCGTGGAAGAGATCGGCGTCGCGGCCATCCCGCCGAGTTCGTTCTACGTCGATCGCAGGTTGGGCCGCCCATTCGCCCGCTTCGCGTTCTGCAAGACGCGGGCGACCATCGAAGCCGGTGCCGAGCGGCTCGGGAGGCTCTAGGTGATCGCGGCGCTCGGCCAGCGCGTCTCGCGGGTCTTCCAGGCGATCGTGCCCGATCCGTTTGCCATCGCGATCGGGCTGACGGTCCTGACCGGCGGCATCGCGCTGGCCTTCGGCAGCTTCGCGGGCCTGCCGGCGGACCACGGCCTCGGCGCGCGGGCGGCGGCCCTGGTGGACGCCTGGTCGGACGAGAGCACCGGGCTCTGGCGGTTCCTGAAGTTCGGCATGCAGATGTGCCTCATCCTGGTGACGGGCTACGCGCTCGCCGCCAGCGGCCCGGTATCCCGCGGGCTCGACGCCATCACGCGGTGGCCCGCGACGCCTCGGCGGGCGGTCTGGCTGGTCGCGACGACGGCCGCCACGCTCGGGCTGGTGAACTGGGGGCTGTCGCTGATGGCCGGCGCGATCCTCGCCTCCCGCATGCACGCGGCCATGCGCGAACGGGGCGTCGGCGTGCCCCTGCCGCTGCTCGCCGCGGCGGGCTACCTGGGCCTGCTCACCTGGCACGGCGGGCTGTCGGGCACGGCGCCCTTCTCGATGACCACGGCCCAGGCGGCCTCGTCGATCATGCCGGCGGCCGAGTTCGAGCGGCTCGCCGGTGGGGGCCTGGCGCTGACCCGCACGGTGCTCTCGCCGATCAATCTCGTCGCCAGCGGGGGCGTGGTGTTGCTCGCGCCGCTGGTGCTCGCGGCGCTCACGCCCGCGACCGCGCGCGTCACGCCGGCGGCCCCGCCCGTTGCGGCGCCGCAGTCCGCGGCGCCAGCCGCCACGGGCTTCGTCGGATTCGTCGAGCGTTCGCCCATCGTGCCGTGCATCCTCGCGGCGCTGCTGGTCGTCGTGCTGGTGCGGTACGGCGGCAGCCGCGGCTGGCTGCGGCCCGGGCTCAACGAGGTCAACGCCGCCATGCTCGCCATCGGGCTGGTGGCGCACGGCTCGCTGCGGTCCTACGTCGCCGCCGCCGAACGCGGGGCCGCGGCGTGCGTGGGCATCATCCTGCAGTTCCCGCTCTACGGCGGCATCATGGGCATGATGGCCGCGAGCGGCCTGGCCGCGGGCATCGCGGGCGGGCTCGCCGGCCTGTCCACGCCGCAGACCATGCCGCTGTTCACGTTCGCGTCGGCGGCGGTGCTCAACCTCTTCGTGCCCTCGGGCGGCGGCCAGTGGGCCATCCAGGGGCCCATCGTGCTCGAGGCCGGGGCGGCGGCCGACGCCGACCCCGCGCTGCTCGTGCTCGCGGTGGCCTACGGCGACCAGCTCACCAACATGCTCCAGCCCTTCTGGGCGCTGCCGCTGCTGACGATCACCGGCGCGTCGGCCCGCGACGTGGTGGGCTATACCGCGCTGGTGATGCTTGCGGCGGCGGCGTGGATCGGCGGCTGCCTCGTGGTCGCCGGCGTCCTCAGCGGGACCGGCGGATGACCAGGATCGTCCGGTCGTCGTCGGCCGGGGCATCATTCGTGAAGCGGCGGACCGCGGCGTCGACGGCGTCGACGATCGCGGCCGCATCGCGCTCGCTGGTATCGGCCAGCACCTGCGACAACCGCTCGATGCCGAACATCTCGCCGCGCTCGTTGGCCGCCTCGGAGATGCCATCGGACACCAGCAGCAGCACGTCGCCGGGCTCGAGCGCCACGCACCGCTCCCCGTCGGCGTCTAGCGCATCGACCAGACCGAGCGGGAAGGTGTCGGTCGGCAGCCGCTCGATGGCGCCCGTCGCGCGGCGGTAGACCAGCTGGGGATCCTGCGCGGCGCTCACCATCGTGATCGAGCCCCGCTGGGCATCGAGCTCGCCGAACCAGCCGGTGACGAATCGCCCGTCGGGCAGCCGGTCCCGCAGGTTCTCGTGCAGGATGCCGGCGATCGCCAGCGGGCCGCCCTCGTGCGGCCAGGCCACGCGGCACATCGCCTGCAGCTGCGTAACGGCCAGCGCCGGCCCGATGCCGTGCCCCGTCGCGTCGGCCAGCAGCATCGCGACGCGCGGCGAGCCGTCCCGGTCCGGCAGTGCAAACACGTCGAAGGTGTCGCCGCCGGTCTCCTCCGCGGGAGTGCTCCGGCCGGCGAAGTCGAAGCCGTCGATCTTCGGCAGCGTCGCCGGCAGCGTGGCCTCCTGGATCCGCCGGGCGACGAGCAGATTGTCGTGCAGCTGCCGATTGAGCCGCTCCTGCGTGCCCTCGTAGCGGCGGAGCAGCGAGACCAGCCCAAGCCCCGTGATCGACAGCACGCCGACGGCGGCGGGGGCGGCGATCAGCCAGATCCAGCGGGTCGCCTCGCGGCTGGTGCGCACGACCTCGTCCACCGGCTGGTGCACCAGCAGCCGCAGCCCGGTCTCGTTGATCGGCTGGGTCGCGACGTAGTGGAAGTCGCCGGCCAGGAACTCGACGATGCCCGCCGCCGGCTCGTCCATATCGCCCGCAGCGGTGATCGCCTGGCTCTGCGCTCCGTGATCGAGGCCTGCAATGAGCCGCTTGCGCTCGAAGCTGAAGTTGCGTAGGCCGGGGTTCTCGCGGATCTCCGGGTGGCACAGGAGCTGGCCGTTCGGCTCGATGAGGCAGGCAAAGCCGCCCTCGGGGAGGTTGGCGAGCGTGCCGTCCTCGATGACCCGCTGGAGCTTCTCCCAGTCCTCGCCGCCGTACTCGATGTGGCCCATCGTCTCGGGCAGCAAAGAGGCAATCCGCGTCGCGAAGTCGCGATTCTGGTCCAGGATCGTCTGCTTGATCACGCCCGCGAAGGACCGCTGCACGATGCGGAAGGTCCCGAACCAGCCCACGGCGAGCACGACGGCCTGCACGATGAGCGCGGAAATCAGCAGCGTCCGCCGGGTGGGCCGCCTGCCGAACGGATTCCGAAGCCATCGCCACATGACCAGTGTCGCCTCCGCCCCGAGGGCCCATCGCGGCCGCACGCGATCCCGGATGACAGGAGATGTCCGCACCCCGGCCGATTGTTCCCGCCGACGCCCCACGAGCTACCGTCCGCCCCGCGACGGCGCCTCGATGGAGGCCGCCAGCTGGATCACGCCGCGAGACACGCCGCGAGAGAGGCCCGTAGCACTCATGAGCACCGATCAATCCGATCCGGAACACCCCGAGCCGGTCGCATTAGCCGACTTTCGCACCGAGATCCAGGCTAGCTTCGCCGTAAACACGCTCCGCGAGGCGGGCATCCGCTGCGAGATGGTCGGCGGCGCGAGCGCGGGATTTCGGGCGGAGTCGCCCGGGTATGTCCGCCTGCTGGTGGCGGCGGCGGACGCCGAGCGCGCCCGGCTGCTCATCGCGGACATGGTCGGCGACGACGCGGGCAGCGCAGACGAGGGAGACGAAGGATGATCGCAACGAGGTCGGGCCGAGCGATGGCCGCGATGCTGCTGGCGGGGGTGATGCTGCCCGGCTCGGGGTGCATTGCGTGGGAGATCCGCGACGAACTGACGCGGATCAACGCGTCGATGGACGACATCAAGGCCCAGCTCGACACCGCCAACCAGGGCTTGTCGGCCCTGGAGCGGACCAACTCGACGCTGGCCGAGCTCGACACCAAGCTCGAGACCCTCAAGACGACCAACGCCTCTCTGGCGAGCATCGACACGCACCTCGCCTCGCTCCGCAAGACGCTCAAGAACATCGATAGCACGATCCCCTTCCTCAAGGTCTCGGGCGATGACTCGGACGAGGAGATCATGACGGCCGAGGAGAAGGCCGCCGCCGAGGCCGGCACGCAGCCCCCGCCGGCCGATCCTGCAATCGCTGAGCCCGCACCCACCGATCCCGCATCGGCGACGCCTCCGCCCGCGGAGGATCCCGGCGCCGCGCCGAGTCCGGGTGGCTCGGGTGGTGGCGGCTGATCGGCCGGCTGGGGCCGGCTAGAACTCGACGATGAAGTAGAACCGGTCGGACGAGAACTCCTGGAACGCGCCCGTGGCGAGGTCGCCGTCGTCGGCGATCGCGTCGACCTGCTCCATGTACTCCACGGTCGGGGCGTCCCCCCCAATGAAGTGCACGCCGATGGCGAGGGTCACGTCGTAGTCGGGCCTCGCTTCGGTGTCCCAGACGCCGCCGATGGGCGTGCCGGCCTCGAAGTCGGCCTCGTCGACGTAGTCCTCGAATCCCGCGGGGATCTGGCCCGAACCCCCGTCGCCGATCCAGTAGCCCTCGCGGGCCCGGAAGACGGAGGCGGCGTCCACGAGCGTCCGCATCTCGCCCACGAAGGCGGTCTGCTTGACGTCGTCCATGGCGTTGGCGGCCTGCGGCGCAACGATGGCGGCCAGCACCCCGAGGATCACCACCACGATCAGGATCTCCACGAGGGTGAACGCGCGACGGACCTTGCCTGCGAGCATCGGACATCCTCCGCCCCAACCGGGGGCCAGCACCATCCATGAGCATCCGTTTGCCGCACCTCGCCGAGCCACCGCGGAGGGACGTCGGCGCGAGCAGGCGAGGGTCTGCGCCGCGTGCGCAACGCGGGCGACGCCCCATAACGCCTAGCGGCCCGCCCCGCTCCGCGCGACACCCTGGGCCGCCACCTCCGCCTGCGCGGCGGCCACGGCGTCCGCGTCGCCCAGGTAGCGGCTCGATCGAGGCGTCAGGTCGTCGCCCAGTTCGTACACCAGCGGCACGCCCGTGGGGATGTTCATGCCGACGATCTCGTCGTCCGAGACGCCGTCGAGGTGCTTCACGAGCGCCCGCAGGCTGTTGCCATGGGCCGAAATCAGCACCCGCTGCCCCGCCAGGATCCGCGGCGCGACGAATTGCTCCCAGTAGGGCACCACCCGCTCGACGGTGTCCTTGAGGCACTCGGCCAGCGGGATCTGCGCGGGCTCGAGGTCGGCGTACCGGCGGTCATGGCCGGGCCAGCGGTCGTCGCTGGGTTCCAGGGCGGGCGGCCTGGTGTCGTAGCTCCGCCGCCAGACGTGGACCTGGTCCTCGCCGTGCTTCTCGGCGGTCTCGGCCTTATTGAGGCCCTGGAGCGCGCCGTAGTGCCGCTCGTTGAGCCGCCAGCTCCGCTCGACGGGCAGCCACATGCGATCCATCTCGTCCAGCACGATCCACAGCGTGCGGATGGCACGCCTAAGCAGGCTCGTGAAGGCGATGTCGAAGTCCAGGCCCTCGGCCCGCAGCAACCCGGCGGCGCGGGCGGCCTCGGCCGCGCCCCGCTCGCTCAGGTCGACGTCCTTCCAGCCGGTGAAGCGGTTCTCGGCGTTCCAGGTGCTCTGCCCGTGGCGGATGAGGACGAGTGTGTGGCCCAACGAACGCCTCCTCCCGGGGCTCAGCCGATATCGGACTGCGCCCAGTACCCGCCCCGGTCGTGGTCGTACTCCGCGGGGCGGCCCCGGTGTTCGGCGTCGAACCGCCCGCACTCGAACACCGTCGACCCCCGCACCATCGTCCGGACGACCCGCCCCCTTAACTCCTCGCCGTCCCACGGGCTCCAGCGGCACTTGGCGATCTGCTCGGCGTCCCGCACCACGTGCCGCTCGTCTAGGTCCACGAGGATGAGGTCGGCCAGGCACCCCGGCCGGATGCGTCCCTTGTCGACGATGTCCCAGACCAGGGCCGGCGCCTCGCACATCCAGTGCACGACTTGCTCGAGCGTGCACCGCCCCGCATGCATCGCGGTGAGCATCAACGCCAGGCTGTTCTCGACCGCGGGAAGTCCGCTCGGGCTCTTGGGGTACGGCTGCGCCTTCTCGTCGAGCGTGTGCGGCGCGTGGTCGGTCGCGACGACCCGCAGCGCCCCATCGCGTAGCCCCTGCCAGAGACCCTCGACGTCCTCGCGGGTCTTGATCGACGGGTTCATCTGGATCCGCGTGCCCAGCCGGTCGTAGTCGTCCACGCTGAACCACAGGTGGTGCACGCACGCCTCGCCCGTAATCAGGCCGTGGTGGTCGGCGATGATCGGCAGCTCGGCCGCCGTCGTCACGTGCAGCACGTGGAAGCGGTGCTTGTGGCGGATGGCCAGGTCGGTCGCCCGCTTCGTAGCGATCAACGCCGCGGCGTGGTCGCGGATTCGCGAGTGGTCGTGCACGCTCGACCCGCCGCCCAGGCGCTCTGCGTTGGCCCGCACGGTCGCCTCGTTCTCGCAGTGCGCGCAGATGGGCAGCGTCGTCTCGGCGAAGATCCGCTCGAGCGCGTCCTGCTCGTCCACCAGCAGGTCGCCCGTGCTGCTGCCGATGAAGATCTTGATGCCCGGCACCCGCTCGGCGGCGCGCAACGCCTCCACGTTGTCTGGCGTTGCTCCGATGTAGAACCCGTAGTCCACCACGCTCCTGGCCGCCGCGAGTTCGAGCTTGCGATCGATGCCGGCCTGGTCGATCGCGTGCGGCACGGTGTTGGGCATCTCCAGGAAGGTCGTGATGCCGCCCTTGGCGCAGGCCAGGCTCGCCGAGTGCAGGTCCTCCTTGTGGGTCAGCCCCGGCTCGCGGAAGTGCACCTGGTCGTCGATGACGCCCGGCAGCAGGTGCAGGCCCGAGGCGTCGATCACCTCGTCGGCCGCGGCCGAGGCCGCGGGATCGATGTCCGCGATCCGTTCGCCCTCAACGAGCACCGACGCCCGCCGGACTCCCTCGGGCAGCACGCACATCGCGTTGTCGATGCGGATCCGCCGCGCCATCGGCCGACTCCCGGTGGGTCTCGCTACACTGCTCCGCGGGCCGCACGCCCCGCCCGAGAGGCAGCATATGCGATCCACGGCACGCCGCCGGGGCGGCAAGGCCCGCCCTTCCGAGCGGGACATCGAGCACGCGGCCGAGGCGGCACGCTGCGTCGTCCGCACGCACGAGGCGGTCGCGGGCTTCCTGCGCGAGGGCCAGACGCTGGCCGAGATCGACCGCTTCGTCGCCGACACGCTGGCGAAGCTGGGCTGCAAGAGCTGCTTCCTGCACTACCGCGCGGGCCGCCACCCGCCGTTCCCGGCCCATGCGTGCCTCAGCGTCAACGACAACGTCGTCCACGGCCACCCCGGCGCCCACCAGGAGCCGATGCAGCCCGGCGACGTGCTCAAGGTCGACATCGGCGTGACCAAGGCCGGCTGGATCGGCGATGCCGCGTGGACCTATTCCTTCGGCGAGCCCGACGAGACCACCCGCCGCCTCATGGATTGCTCGATCGAGTGCCTCAAGAGGGGCGTGGCGGCGCTCCAGCCCGGTGCGCCGCTGATCGACTGGGCCCGCGCGGTGCAGGGCTACGCCGAGCAGGAGTGCGGCTTCCACATGATCCGCGGGCTGGGCGGGCACGGCTACGGCCGATCGCTGCACGCGCCGCCCTTCGTCTCGAATTGCGTGCCGGCGGTGCCCAGGATCGAATGGCCCGACGCCTACGCAAAGCTCGAGCCCGGCATGCTGCTGGCGGTCGAGCCCATGATCGCGGTGGGTTCCTCGAGGATCGTCCAGCGGGGCAACGGCTGGCCGCTGATGGTCGCCGACGGCTCGCAGAGCGTGCACCACGAGCACGACGTGCTCATCACCGAGGAGGGGCCACGGGTGCTCACCGCGGACCTCGAGAAGCTGCCGGACGTCATCACCACGTAGCGCCGATCGGTGCACACCGGAGGAGGCACGAAATGCCCAAGGTCGGCGTCATCCTGAGCGGCTGCGGCGTCTACGACGGCGCGGAGATCCACGAGTCGGTCGCGGTGCTGCACGCCCTCGAGAAGCGCGGAGCCGAGGTCGCCTGCCTCGCCCCGGACATCGAACTCGACGAGATCGACCACCTGACGGGCGAGGAGACCGGGCAGACCCGCCGCGTCTTGCGAGAGGCCGCCCGCATCGCGCGGGGCAGGATCACGCCGCTCAACGAAGTGAAGGGCGGCGACTTCGACGCCATCGTGCTGCCCGGGGGCTTCGGCGCCGCCAAGAACCTCTGCGACTTCGCCGTCAACGGCGCCACCTGCCAGGCCGATCCCGAGACCGCCCGGGTGCTCACCGAGGCCCAGGACGCCGGCCGCCCGCTGGGCTTCGCGTGCATCTCGCCCGCCCTGGCGGCGCGGGTGTTCGGCCAGTCGCTGCACCCCACGCTGACCATCGGCGACGACGCCGGCACCGCGAAGGGTCTCGAGGGCATGGGCGCCACGCACCGGGACTGCGACGTGCGGGACATCGTCGTCGATGAGGCCAACTCGATCGTCTCCACGCCCGCGTACATGTACGACGCGAGCGTGCCTGACGTCTTCGAGGGCATCGATAGGATGGTCGACCGCGTGCTCGCGATGGTCCGCGAGCCCGCGCGCAGCTCGGGCGGCTAGCCGGCGTCGGTCGCGGGACGTTGGTCTTCGCCGTCCGCCTGCGGCTTCTGCGAATCGTCCTCGTCCTTGGGTTCCACGGTATACGTCGTGATGACCTGCTCGACGTAGCCGTCCTTCTGCTGGGGCGGATGGGCGACGTGCATCTCGCGTGCCTCGTCACCGGCGGCGTCCTCTGGAGCGCCCGGTTCGGCGGCGGCGCCGTAGGTGGCGGCCATGCGCTGCTCGATGGCCTCGACGATGCCGGCCCGCTCCCGCTCGGGCGCGATGAGCAGGCACGCGAGCCAACGCCGCGCGAGCTCGGAGCCCGCCGGCCTCAGCAGCTCAACCAGCATCCGGACGTGGTCGTTGGGGGAGAGCATCGGCGATCCACTCGGCTCGCGCTCGTGCTCCGCCAACGGCTTGCTGCCCATGGTCCTGCGCTCCGCTCTGGCCCTTCACGGCCGCATCGCTGATCGGCTTGGCCTCCACGCTCGTCGCGGTCGCCGCCGCAGCCGTCTCGGCGCGCCGCGGCTGCTTCGGGCCGGTGCGCAGCATGACCTCGAGGCCCTGGGCGTAGCGTTCCAGCCGATCTACGCGATCGTCGAGCTGCTCGATGGCCGATGCCACCCGCGTCAATAGATCGGTGGGATTCGCGCGGCGGAGGGCGTCGGGACCCATCTCGGCAACCCGCATCGGCCCGCGGCCCGTCAGAAGCCAATCCACGTTGAGCCCGAGCACGCCGCACAGCCGCGCAATGAAGTCCACGCTTGGCGCATGCCCGGCCAGGTACCGGCGGACCGTCTCCGGACTGGTGTTGGTCAGGTCGGCGATGCGGCGATTCGTGCGTTCGCCGATCGCGACCTCGAGCCGATCTCGGAGGCTCTCTCGCTCCACGCCGGGATTATGGAGTTGTCAGCCAACGTCGGCAAGCCCGAGCCAGTCGCCGACGGTCCGCATCACCCGCCGCCTGAGCACCGCGTCCTCACCCCTCGAAAGGGTGGGCGAGCGCTCGATCCACGCCACGGCGTCGCGGCGGGCAAGCTCCAGCAGGTCGGCGTCCCGCACCAGGTCGGCCACCTTGAACGGCAGTGCGCCCGACTGCCGGGAGCCGAAGAGCTCGCCCGGACCGCGGAGCGCAAAGTCGGCGTCGGCCAGCTCGAAGCCGCTGTTCGTGCGGCACATGGCCGAAATCCGGCCCGTGCCGTCCTCGGTCGCGGGGTCGGCCAGCAGCATGCACTCGGCGTCCTGGCCGCCCCGGCCCACGCGGCCCCGCAGCTGGTGCAGCTGCGCGAGGCCGAAGCGATCGGCTTGCTCGATCACGATGCACGAGGCCTCGGGCACGTCGACGCCCACCTCGATGATGGTCGTCGCGACCAGCACCTGGATCTCGCCGATACGAAAGCGCTCCATGATCGCGTCGCGGGCGCGCGTCGGGATCTTCCCGTGCAGCACGCCCAGCCGTACCCCGTTCAGGGGACCGCTTCCGAGCTCTTCGGCCAGGTCGGCAACGCCGACGAGCCCGCCGCGGTTTGCACCATCGTCGGCGCCGGCGGGCACGAGCGCGAGCTGCGCGTCCTCGCCGCCGATGGCCGGCGCGACCACGAACGCCCGCTCGCCCCGGTCGACGCACGCCCGCACGCGCGCGTAGGCCGAGCTGCGCGCCGCGTAGGGCACGTGCTCGGTGCGCACCGGCTTGCGGCCCGCGGGCAGGTCGTCGATGGTCGACACGTCCAGGTCGCCCAGCAGCGTGACCGCGACCGTGCGCGGGATGGGCGTGGCCGTCATGACCAGCGTGTGCGGCGCGGACTCGTCGCCCGCCTTGGCCCGCAGCGCCGCACGCTGCTCGACGCCGAAGCGGTGCTGCTCGTCGATGATCGCCACCGCGAGGCTTCGGAATCGGACACGGTCGGTGAGCAGCGCGTGCGTGCCGACCACCAGATCGATCTCGCCGGCCTCCAGCGCCGCGAGCATCGAGGCCCGCTCGGGCTCGGGCACCGTGCCGGTAAGCAGCGCCAGGCGGACGTCGGCCCTCTGCAGCATCGCACGCAGCGACTGGGCGTGCTGCTCGGCCAGCACTTCCGTGGGCGCCATGAGCGCGGCCTGGTGCCCCGAGGCGACCGCAAGCAGCATCGCGTAGGCCGCCACCAGCGTCTTGCCCGAGCCGACGTCGCCCTGCACGAGCCGGTTGCACGGCGTGCTCTGCGACAGATCGTCGGCGATCTCTCCCGCGGCGTGGCGCTGGCCGGCCGTCAGCTCGTGGGGCAGCCGCTGCAGGATCCGCCGCCGCACCTCGTCGTCGGCCCGCAATGCCGGGGCCCGCCCCGACCGCCGGAGCTGCCCGCGGCGCAGCTGCACGCCCAGCTGCAGCAGCAGCAGGTCGTCGTACGCCAGCCGCCGGCGAGACGCCGCGACCTCGTCTTCGTCCGCCGGTGCGTGCTGCATGCGGTAGGCGTCGGCGAGCGTCGGCAGGCCGCGGTCCTTTCGGAACGCCTCGGGCAGGTGGTCGTCGATCAGCGGCAGCGCGTGCGGCAGCGCCGCGGCGATGATCTCGGCGATCGCGTCGGGCTTCAGCCCCTCGCCCGCCGGATACACCGGCCAGAGCCGGCGCTCCCCGGGCGTTGGCGCCGGCGCGTCGGCCTCCTCGGCCTCCGGAAGGACGGTGAAGGCCGGATTGGCCATCTGCGGACGATGATCGAACTCCGCCACCCGGCCCTGCACGCGGAGCCTCACGCCCGGCTGGATGGTCCGCTTGAGGTAGGCTCCGTTGAACCACACGAGGGCGATCGCGCCGGTGCCGTCGGTGAGCTTGGCCTCGAGCCGCTGCCGCGGGTACCGCCCGGCGATCCGCGTTGCCGTCACCTCGCCCACGGCCGACGCGATGCCGCCGGGCTGGATCTCGGTGATGGGCGCCTCGGCCTCCCGCCACTCGTGCCGGCTGGGCAGGTGGGCCACGAGCTTGCCCACGTTGGTCAGCCCGAGCGCGGCCAGTTGCTGCGCCCGTCGCGGTCCCACGCGGGGAATCGCCACTAGCGGCGACGCCAGACCGATCTCGGCGGCGTCTCCCGCGGCGCCGGCCTCTCGGGAGGCCTGCGTCACGTGGCGTCCCGATCGGCGTCGGGCTCGATCGAGCGGAGGTAGTCCCAGCTGTAGATGCCCGTGCGGTGCCCGTCCGAGAATGTGATCCGCAGCGCGTAGTTGCCCACGAGGGATGCCTCCGTCGCGGTGAGATCGCCCGAGCCGTCCGCGCTGCCCCGCTCGGCCGGCAGCACCGTGAGGGGGTTGGTCCGCATGTCCTCGCGGAGCTGCTTCATGTCGGCCGACGGCGACATCCGCCGCAGGTAGGCGATGGGGAAGAACGCGGTCCCGCCGTCCGCCCACGTCACGCTCAGCCCGCGGCGGCGATCGAGATCGAGCGCGCGGGGGTGGGGCTCGCTGTCGGGGGAACTAGGCATGCGTCTTTGGCGGTGCATCCGCTCGGCCGTGCGCGCTATCGTCGCAGCTGGATGCACGAAGACGATAGCGCCGCCGGTGGATTCGAAGCCGTCCTGCACGCCGCGGTACGGCGGTGCGGAGCGCCCCTGTGCGTCGGGCTGGATCCCGTGCCCGATCGGCTGCCGGCAGCGGTCGCCGACACATCCGGGACCGAGGCCATCGAGGCCTTCTGCCGCGGCGTGGTCGAGGCCGTGGCTCCGCACGCCGCCGCCATCAAGCCGCAGTCGGCCTGCTTCGAGCGGTTCGGCTCGCGGGGCGTGGCCGTCCTCGAGCGATGCGTCGCTCACGCCCACGACGCCGGGCTGGCCGTCCTGCTCGACGCCAAGCGGGGCGACATCGACGTGTCGGCTCGCCACTACGCCGAGGCCGCCTCGAGCCTTGGGGCGCACGCCATCACCGTGCAGCCCTACCTGGGCATGGCGGCCATCGTGCCCTACCTCGACGCGGGGCTCTCGGTGTTCGTGCTCGTGCGGACGAGCAACCCCGATTCGGCGGCGATCCAGGCCGCCCCGCTGCGGGACGGTGGGACCGTGGCCGGTCACGTCGCCGAACTCGTTGCGGAGCTTGGCCACACCCGCGGCGGCGTCCACGCGGTGGTGGGGGCGACGCAGGCACAGGAAGCCGAGACCCTCCGCGGCCGAATGCCCGAGCAGATCTTCCTGCTGCCGGGCGTCGGTGCGCAGGGCGGGTCGATCGCCGACGCGCTCCGATTTGCGGCGCCCGGACCCGACCCGAGGCTGCTGCCAACGGCGAGCCGATCGATCATCTATCCAGACACCGCTCCCGGCGAGGCGTGGACGGACGCGGTCGCGCGGGCGGCGGCCGGGATGAACGAATCGCTCGCCGCCGCGATCAGCGCGCGAGCCTCGAACTCCACCTAGCGCGGAGGCTCGAGACGTCGCGCCGCGTGCGCGCAGCAAAACACCCCCTGGAGCGGGGGTGCTGAGGATTCGGCGGACCGGGCGTCTGTGCCCGAGGAGATCTAGCGGCGACGGCGGCCGAGCAGGCCGGCGGCACCGAGGCCGATCAGGGCGACCGAGGCCGGCGCCGGCACGATGATGCCGTCGACCTGCGTCGAGATGCCCGTGAAGTCGGTGTCGAAGAAGCCGGGGGTGTCGCCGATGAACAACTGCACTAGGGCGCCGTCGTAGGGCGCCTCGCCGGGCAGGTCCGAGGCGAACGCGCCGCCCGAGGGGCCGTCGAACTGGCCGTCGACCGCGCCGAGGTCATTCACCGACACGTTCGAGAGCAGGCCGTTGAAGAACACGACGCCGAAGCCGGGCGTGGTGAACTCGCCATCGATGTCGCCGGTGATCGTGTCGCCGTCGGCATCCGTGATGGTGAACGAGCCGTTGCCGTCGGCCGTGGTGGCCGAACTCAGCATGACGTCGATATCCAGGCTGAAGTCGGCGGTGCCACCCACGAATCCCGGCTCGTACAGAGCCGTCGCGGCCGGAGCGGCAACACGCGTGACGTCGCCGGACGTGAGGCCAACCGAATCGCCGCTGAACGTCATGTCCGCGGTCGAGAACGAGCCGTTCACGTCGGTGAAACCGAAGGTCAGGATGACCTGGGCCTGTGCGGCGCCAGCTGATGCCGCCAGGGCCATGGCAGGAACCAAAAAGCGAGTCATCTCCTCATCTCCTCGCTCGTGTCTACATCTCTTGGCGCATCGCCACACGAGTGGAGCGAATCCGCCGTCTCCTCAGTGTGAAGCATAGCGGGATCTTGGCGAGGAAATCCAGCGCTTTTTGGCAGTCTGGACGAGAAATTCTGTACGCCGGGCTCGCCTCGGCCTGCATGAAATGGGCCGAAATCAACCCAGATTGACATATTGTGATATTTGATTCTCAATCAAGACGCGCAAGGCCTGCGCTGGCAGCATCTTGCGCTCCGGAGGGCCGGATCACATCGGCTTCTTGCCGATCGTCACGTCGTAGACGTGCAGCAGCCGCTCCTTGTCGAAGATCATCTGCTGGCGGCTCTCGCCGACGATGTCGTACTCGGTGGTCAGCTCGATGGCGTCCACCGGGCAGGCCTCCTCGCACATTCCGCAGAAGATGCACCTCAGTTCGTCGATCTCGAACTTCTTGGGGTACTTCTCGCGGTCGTCCCACGGGCTCTCTTCGGCCACGATGTGGATGCAGTTGGCCGGGCAGATCGTTGGGCACATCATGCAGGCCACGCACTTGACGCGGCCTTCCTCGTCGCGATTCAGGCGGTGCACGCCGCGGAAGTTGCTGGCGTTCTGGCCGCCCTCCTCCACGGGCAGGTGCTCCCGCCGCTCCTCGGGGTACTGCATGGCCCGGCTGGTGTTCTTGCCGGGGAAGACCTTGCCCTGGCCGAAGCTGGTGATCAGGTGCCGCACCGTCGTGCCGAAGCCCGTGACCACCTCGCGGAGGTACAGCCGCTCCGCGTCGGAGACGGGCGGCGGCGAGAGCCGGATGATGTCCTCGTCGCGGATGGCCATTTGGGTCCGATGATAGCGGGAAGGCCGATTGAGCCCACCGTGGGGGCCACATTCCGCTGGGAGGTCCGCCGGCCGAAGGGGAGGTCGGCATGCCACCGGGGGCCCCGACGGCCCGTACCGAATGGCCGATGCCCCGAAAAGCCGAGATAGACTGGTAGCCATGGCGAGCCGCCGCCCACCCCTCTTCGAATTGCTCCAGGCCTCCGATCACGGCCGCGAGCCGGCATCCGGATCGCCCGCATCCGGATCGCCCGCATCCGGGCCGCCGGCCTCGGGCCCGGGCCGCTCGACGCCGACGCCCGGCGGACCGCCGTCGAGCGGTCGGGGAGAGGCGTCCGGAGCGGGCGACGCCGCCGCGAGCAAGGCGGCCCCGCCCACCAGGCCCAGGCCCAAGCGCGCGGCGCCCAGGCGCAAGCCGGCGGCCCCCCGGCCGCGAGACCGCACCAACACGAGCGCGACGGCCGGCGAGCAGGCCGACTGGTCCTCGCTGCATCCCAAGCGGGCCGTGCAGATCCCGCTGGTGAGCGTCTACGTCGGCGTCACGGTGCTGGCCATCCTGGTCATCGGGGTGTGGACGCTGGCCTACCAACTCGGCAAGGACCACGCCGAGCAGAGATTCGCCCGCCTGGACACCGCCGGCGCCACGCCGCAGCCGCTGCTCGATCCGCTCCAGGTCGACGAAGGGGCTCCGGGGGCCGAACGAACACCCGAGTCCGCGAGCGGGACCATCGCCGATCCGACCCGCGGCGGTGCGATACCCGTGGATCCAACCCGGTCCGCGGAGCCCCCGCGGGCCGCGGAGCGCACCCGGATCGAGCCCCCGGCCGCCGGATCGGACCCGGCGGACGGTTCGCGGGCGTCGGCGCCCTCGGTGCTGGTCGACGTCCGCAAGCCGGACCACAACTACCTGAAGCTCGCCTCGGGCATGGCCCGCGAGCGGGCGGTGGGGCTGGCCGAGCACCTGGCCCGCAGCGGCGTGCCCGCGATGGCGATCGACGAGGGCCGGGGCCGCTTCGGGCTGTACAGCTCGCTTGGGGTCCCGGGCGAGCGCTTCCGCTCGACGCTCCAAGAACGCAACGAGCACGAGCAGCGGGTCCGGCGGCTGCTGGCGGCCGCCCCCGATGAAGCGGGCGGCTCCTACGACCTCCGCGACCCGTTCTGGGCCCGGTACCGCCCCTAGCGGCCGTGTGCTGCGGACCCCCAGAAGGGCCCGGCAGACGCCCGCGTTCTGGCCCCCAGGCGGCATCCATGCTACCATCACGGCCCTTGCCGCAGCGCGGCTTTTCGAGCAGGAGCGAGCCCATGAGCCTCCACAGTTCCCTCCGCACCGGCGGCGCCCTGGTCCAGAAGCGGTCCGTGCTGACCCGGGCCGAGCGGGTGGCCAGGCTGCTGGCCCAGAAGAAGATGACCAAGGACGACAAGCACGCCCTCGGGCTGCCCAAGGTCCGCACCTGATCCCCCTCTTCGGCCGCGATCGACCCTGCGAGAGCGCTAAGGATCGGGCATGGATGTCGCCCGGCTGATCTCGGACCGCGCCCGCAGCGTCGATGCCTCGGGCATCCGTCGCATCTTCCAGCTCGGGGCGCAGCTCGACGATCCGATCAACCTCTCGATCGGCCAGCCCGACTTCCCGGTGCCCGAGCCCATCAAGCGGGCCGCGATCGAGGCCATCGAGCACGACCAGAACGGATATACCCCGACGACGGGCGTACCCGAGCTGCGCGAGGCCATCCTCGAGTGGCTCGCGGTGGACCTGGGCTGGTCCTTCGCGGGCGACGCCGAACTGCTGATTACCAGCGGGACGTCCGGCGCACTCTTCCTGGCCTTCCTGGCGCTGCTCGGGCCGGGCGACGAGGCCATCATCCCCGATCCCTACTTCGTGATGTACCCCCACGCCGCGACGATGTGCGGCGGCAGGGCCGTCCGCTGCGACACCTACCCCGACTTCCGCATGACGGCCGAGCGCGTCGAGCCGCTGATCACCGAGCGGACCAAGCTGGTGCTCTACAACGCGCCGTCGAATCCGTGCGGCGTGGTGGGCAGCAAGGACGAGTGCCGCGAGCTGCTCGACCTCTGCCGGCGGCGGAACGTGCTGCTGATCAGCGACGAGATCTACGACGAGTTCACGTTCGCGGACGCGCAGGCCGACCGGACGGTCCGCCCCGACGCGGATGGACGGCATCGCGGTCGGTGCGCCTCCCCCGCGCGGTTCGAGGATGCCGAGAACGACGTGCTCATCATCCGCGGGTTTGGAAAGACCTATGGCGTCACGGGCTGGCGGATGGGCTACGCCGCGGGCCCGGCCGAGATCGTCCAGCAGATCGCCAAGTTCCAGCAGTACACCTACGTGTGCGCGCCGTCGATCGCGCAGCACGGCTGCATCGCGGCCATGGGCGTCGACATGGCGCCGATCGTCGAGCAATACCGCCAGCGGCGGGATCGGCTGGTCGACGAAATCAGCCGGTGGACCGAGGTCCGCTCCCCGGGCGGCGCGTTCTACCTGTTCCCGAGGGTGCCCGAGGGCATGACCGGGACCGCCTTCGTCGAGCGAGCGATCGAGCGGAGCCTGCTGGTGATCCCCGGCGATTTCTTCTCGGACCGCGACACGCACTTCCGGCTGAGCTTCGCGGCCAGCGAATCCACGATCGATCGCGGCATCTCGGTGCTGCGCGAGCTGTATACCGGGGCCTGAGAAAGGACCGCCATCATGCGCACGATGCTTGCTCTTGCCGCGATCCCGATCGGTTGCGCGGCTATGCCCGCGGCCGCGCAGGACGACCTGCAGCGGTGGACCGAAGAGGCCCGCGATCGGGCGCCGCAGATGCGCGGCCTCGGTTTCACGCGCGACGTGCCGGTGGAGTTCATCAGCCGCGAGAGCATCGGGGCCGAGCTGCTCGAGATGGTCGACCGCCAGTATCCCGAGGCGTGGCGGATCCGCATCGATCGCTCGTACAAGGCCTTCGACCTCGTGCCGCGGGATTCGGACGTGCTGGGCGACATGCTCGAACTGGTCGTCTCGCAGGCGGGTGGCTTCTACGACCCGCACGGCCAGCGGATCGTGATTCCAGATGACCTCGAGCAGTTCCTGGGGGACATGCTCGGCGGCATGATGGGCGGCGCGGACGGCGTCGCGGGCATCATGGAGCCCATGATGGCCAACATCCTGACGCACGAGTTCACGCACGCGCTCCAGGACCAGACCCACGGCCTCGACGAGCTGCTGGGCACCAGCATGGACAACGACGATCTGCGGCTGGCGCTGGCGGCGCTCATCGAGGGCGACGCCACGCTCATCGGCACCGCCGCCATGACCGGCGACCTGGAGGCGGTGCTCGAGCAGGATCCCGCCGCGATGGCGGCGTTGATGGGCGCCACCGGCATGGTCGGCCCCGAGGCCGCGGCCATGCCGCCGATCCTCCGGGAGTCGCTCATCTTCCCGTACTCGAACGGCTATCGCCTGATCGCGACCATGGCGCAGCGGGGCGGCATGGAGGCGGTCGACGCGGCCTTCGCCGATCCGCCGCTGTCCACCGAGCAGGTGATGCACATCGAGAAGTACCTGGGTGAGCAACGCGATGTGCCCACGGCCATCGAGCTGCCCGATTTCGGCCTGGGCGAGTTCGGCTGGATCAACCTGGGCACCAACACGCTCGGCGAGTTCCAGATCCGCGTGCTGCTAGGCGGCTCGCCCGACGCGATCCGGGCGGCCGAGGGCTGGGACGGCGACCGCTTCGCGGTCTTCGAGCACCAGGACGGTCGCCTTGCGCTGGCGTGGCTGACGGTCTGGGACAGCAACGAGGACGCACAGCAGTTCGCCGACGAGTACCGCTACGCCGACGGCCGGCGGTTCGAGGCCGACGAGCGGCGGCCCCGGGCGCTCGAGGATGCCGCGGGCTGGGCCACGGCGCAGATGGGCGGCGAGGGCGACACGACCACGATCTCCCGCAAGGACGACCGCGTCGCCATCGTGCGGGGGCTGCCCGCCGGCCTGGTCGACCCGGTGCTCAACGCCACGCGCGGCCTCGCAAAGACGCGGCCGATGACCTGGGCCGACATGCGGGCCACCCCCGCCGACGCGACGCAGCCGGCCGGCACGCCCTGACGGCACGGGTACCATCGCCCCGCATGGCCGAAACCGATCCGAGAGCCGACACGTCACCGGACGCCACCGCCGCCGCCGCCGAGGGCTTCCGCCGCGATTACGCGGCCGTCCGCGAGCAGATCGCCCGCGCCGTCGTCGGCCAGGGCGAGATCGTCGACGGGCTGCTGACGTGCCTGTTCACCGGCGGGCACGCGCTGCTCGAGGGGGTGCCGGGCATCGGCAAGACGCTTATGGTCCGCAGCCTGTCGCAGGCGCTGCGGCTGGACTTCGGCCGCGTGCAGTTCACGCCCGACCTGATGCCCGCGGACATCACCGGCACGACGGTCATCGACGAGGTCGAGACCGAGGGCGGCCAGGTCAAGCGTCAGTTCGCCTTCCAGCGAGGGCCGATCTTCGCGCAGATGGTCCTGGCCGACGAGATCAACCGGGCCACGCCCAAGACGCAGAGTGCGCTGCTCGAGGCGATGCAGGAGCGGAGCGTGACCGTCGCGGGCACGACCTACGACCTGCCCGAGCCGTTCTTCGTGATGGCGACGCAGAACCCCATCGAGCAGGAGGGCACCTATCCGCTGCCCGAGGCCCAGCTCGACCGCTTCTTCTTCAAGCTGAAGGTTGGCTATGCCAATCGAAGCGAGATGGCCGAGATCGTGGCCCGGACGACCGGCGCCGCCGCCCCCGAGATCGAGCCGGTGCTCGATGCCGGCACCATACTGCGGCACCAACAACTCGTTCGCCGCGTCGCCGTCGCCGAGCGCGTGCGGGACTACGCCATCCGGCTGGTGCTCGCGACGCACGCCAGGGGCCAGTATGCCCGGGGCGAATTCGCGACGCCGATGGTCAACCAGTACGTCCGCGTCGGCGCCAGCCCGCGGGCGGCCCAGGCGTTGATCCTGGGCGGCAAGTGCCGCGCGCTCATCGACGGTCGCCCCTCGGTGTCGATCGAGGACCTCCAGCGGATCGCGCTGCCCGCGCTGCGGCACCGCATCGTGCCCAACTTCGAGGCCGAGGCGGAGGGGCTGGAGCCCGACGCCATCGTCGAGAACATCGTGCAGACGATGCCGGTGGAGGTCGCGGCTTAGCGTCGCCGTCGCATCACAACGGCGCCGAGCCCGAGCATCGCCAGGGTGCCCGGTGCGGGCACGTTCACCAGGAACGAGCCGGAGGCCTCGGTGAGATCGGCCAGGCGGGACTCGCTCGCCGCGGACGACATGTCGATGTACACGTCGAATCGCGACGTATCGGTGCTCAGCTGCACCTCGAAGACATCGAACGTGTCGACCGTGTAGTCCACCTCCCAGAACGCGATGGGGTTGGAGGTATCGGCGTAGATTCCGCCAAGACCGCTGATCTGCCCGGCCACGATGTCATCGACGCCGGTGGCGGATAGGACGCCTTCCTCCGTGCCCGGGCCATCCAGCGGTGCGATGAGCCTGGGGTCGCCGAAGCCTTCGCTTCCAACGCTCGTCACGAAGTCCGTCCTCACGCCCGCGAATGCAAAGTCCGTGGGCTCGAACCCCGCCAGCAGCCGGATCGTCGCGGTCTCGCCGAACAGCAGGCCGCCGGCGGGTATGTCGCTGAGATCGAAGATGAGCTCCTGGGCGCTCGCCGTGCCGGCGAGCGCGAGCAGCGCGGTTGCGGTCATCGTCGTTGTCATGCGGATCATCGGTGTCTCCTACCTAGTGAAAGCAAGCCCAGCACCGCGAGCACGCCCGGCGCGGGCACGTTGATCGGGATGATTGCTGATGCCTCGGTCAGATTGCCGAGCAGGTCGATCGTGTCGGTGCTGCCGCGGTCGACATAGGCGTCGAAGCGATCCGTTCGCGTGAAGAGCTCGAGGTCGAACTCGTCGGTCCGGGTGACGGAGTAGCCGAACTCGAAGACGGCGACGGGGTTGGTCGGGTCGGCGAAGATGCCCGCGGCAGGGAAGTTGATCTGGCCCGCCAGGATGCCCTCGATCCCGTCGTCGGTCACGATCGGGGCCGGGCCGGCGTCGAAGGGCGGCAGGATCGAGAAGCCGCCGAGCCCCTCGCTGCCCTCGGAGGTCAGCAGCGCGGTCTCGATGCCCGCGACGGCATAGAGGTCGGGCGGGAAGCTGGCGTAGGCGCGAATGGTCGCGGTCTCGCCGAAGAGCAGCCCGCCTGCGGGCACGTCGCTCAGGTCGAAGACGATCGCCTGCCCACTCGTGCTGTGGGCGCACGCGAGCGCGACCGCAATCGCGGCCCGGATCATCGCCGCCTCCGCAGTGCGAGGCCGCCCAGCGCCAGCAGGCCCAGCGTGCCGGGCGCGGGCACGTTCACCAGGAACGAGCCGGAGGCCTCGGTGAGGTCGGCCACTTGGGGCTCGCTTATCGCCGAATCCCTGGCGAAGTAGACGTCGAACCGCGAGGTGGCGGTCCGCAGGTCTACCTCGAACACGTCGAACGTGTCGACCGTGTAGTCGATCTCCCAGAACGCGATGGGGTTGGTTGGATCGGCGTAGATGCCGGCCGTGGGAAAGTTGAGCTGACCAGAGATGATCGTGTCCACGCCCGTGGCGCTGAGCACCCCGGCGCTCGTGCCCGGGCCGTCCATCGGCGCGACCAGCCTGGGGTTGCTGAAGCCCTCGCTGCCCACGCTGCTGATGAAGTCGGTCCGGACGCCCGCCACGGCATAGTCCGACGGGTCGAACCCGGCCGACAGTCGGATGGTGGCGGTGTCGCCGAACAGCAGCCCGCCGGCGGGTATGTCGCTGAGATCGAAGATGAGCTCCTGGGCCGACACGGCGCTGGCGAGGCCTACGGCCGCGACTATTGCTGTTGCTGTTGACGCGCGTTGCATGTGCTGCTCCTCCCGTTGGAGCCGATGTTGTACCCGAATCACTGGTACGACGCCACGCGGCTTTGTGATCTAGCCCCCGTTTTTTTTACGATCGGCGGCGTGCCACGATAAGGTCCAAGCGCACGTGCTTCACGTCGAAGCTTCCTCCACGTCCCCCGTGCGACCGATTGCGTTCCGCATCCCGGAGGAAGCCCGTGTCCCAGATCGATGTTGCGCTCGCCCGCGTTGTCCGGGCCGGATGTTGCTGCGCCGCCATTGCGTGCGCCCCGGCGCACGCGCAACCCGTGCCGTCGGGCATCACGATCGCCGTCGACGACCCAGTGCTGCAGCCGGGCGAGTCGACGACCGTCACGCTGCAGGGCTACTTCCCGGCGGACGACTGGGCGCTGGCTGCAGTCGAGACCTCCCTGCTGTCGTCGGAGGGTGCCAATGGACTGGGCCAGCCGATGCTGCTGCCGCCGTTCGTGCTGCGGCCGTCGACGCCCGGCGTGCTACGGATGTGGGTATTGAGGGCATCGTCGCATTCCAGATCAATGGCCTCGGTGAGATCTACGCCGATCCGGCGAATCCCATCGCATTCTGGCGGGCGACATACACGGCCTCAATCGATGTGCCGGTACCCATCGACGTCGCGCTGCGCACCGATACCTCGCGATTCGACGCGTATCCCATCTTCTTGTCGCTCGTTGGCGAGTCCCGCCTCGGCGATTTCGAGGAGGGCGCGGCGGTCATCCGCGTCGTTCCGGCGCCGGTCTGTCTGTTCGTGCTGGCCGGCCTGTTCGCGGCCGGGCGCCGGCGGCACACGTGATGACTAGCCGCCGGCCGGGTAGGTGCAGCTGGTCCGATCCGTCTCCCACACCGTCACGCTCGCGAGGCGCGCTTCGGGGTGCCGCTCGCGGAGGGCGGCGTCGAGCAGCTCGTAGCACACGCGGGCGATGTGCTCGACGGTGGGGTTGACGCCCGCGGGCCCGAAGTCGGGCGGATCGATGTTGAGGTTGGTGTGGTCGAAGCGATCGACCACGACCGACTGGGTCACCCGCTCCAGGTCGGCCAGCGTGAGGGCCATCGCGCCACCCGACGGCACGGGCACCTCGACGGCGGGCTCAACCTGGTAGTTGTGCCCGTGGCCGCTGGGGTTGTTGCACTTGCCGAACATCTGTTCGTTCTCGGCGTCGCTGAGGCCGTCGACGTGCAGCCGGTGGGCGGCGGCGAAGTCGAAGCGCTGGCGGAGGGTGACGACGGCGGGCTGGGTGGTGGTCATGGCGATCGAGTAGTACGGCGTGGGGTTGAATCGCAGTTCGTGCAGGCCGACGGGCAGGGCAGCCGCGAGGGCGTCGACGAGCCCGGGCATCAGCGTGGCCGGCTCGTCGGCGGGTCGTTGCCGGCAGGCGTCCTCCAGCAGCGGCACGACAGCGCGGCGGACGGCGTTATCGATGCCCTTGATGTCGATCAGGTAGCCCGTCTGCGGGTCGGGCGCGCCCTCGGCGGTGACATCGACGCTGTAATAGCGGCCCAGGCCCCGCATGCTGGGCTTGGCGGCGAAGCCGTTGGGGTCGCTCCGGAGCTGGTCGGCCGCATCCCCGAAGGCCGGGTCGTTGATGCAGAACCGCGTGGTCCGCGTGAGTCTGATGGTGCCACTAGCAGGCATGATTAAGCTTATACGATGCCCCCGCGACGTCCGTCCGCCCCGTGCCGCCCATTGGAGGAAACCGATGCAGACCACCGTACAACCCGCCGTGCTCCTCGTGCTGCTCGTGCTGCCCGCCGCCCTGCTGCTGGCCGCCTGCTCGAGCGATGACTCCGACGCGACCGACGGCGCCGAGACCGCGGCCGCTGCGCCGGCCGACGCCGGCGACGCGACGGTCCGCGGCATCGCCATCACGCTGGCCGACGGCACGCCGGCGTCGATGGACGACTACGCCGGACGCCCCGTGCTGGTGGTCAACACCGCCAGCCGATGCGGCTACACGCCCCAGCTACGGGAGATGGAGGCCCTGCACGCCGAGTACCGCGACCGGGGGCTCGTCGTGCTCGCCGTGCCGTCGGCGAGCTTCAACCAGGAGCCGCTGGATAGCGCCGGGGCGGCCGACTTCTGCGAAGAGATGGGCGCGACCTACGTCGTGGCGGCCAAGTCCGACGTCGTGGGGGAAGCGGCCCACCCGCTGTTCGCCAGGCTGGCCGAGGCCGAGGGCGAGCCCCGCTGGAACTTCACCAAGTACCTGATCGACCAGGAGGGCCGGGTCGTCGCCCGCTTCGATAGCGCCGTCGAGCCGACATCCGACGTGGTGACCTTCGAGATCGATCGCCTGCTCGCGGGCGGCTGATTGGGGTTGCCTCGGTCGGGGTGGCGTCGGTCGGCATAGATCGATCGGCGTCGGGTCGGCCGGCGAATATCCTCCTGCCGTGCCGACCTTCCGCTACCAGGCAGTCGACGCGAATGGCCAGGCGGTCGCCGGCCGCCTGGCGGGGGCGAGCGAGGCCGCCATCCTGGGCGAGCTGGCCGAGCGATCGCTCGTGCCCGTCGAGGTCGCCGAGGAGCGAGGCCGGGCGCTGCTCCGGCGGCGGGGTCTCTCGCAGCGGCAGATGGCGACCGCGTACCAGCAGATCGCCGACCTGCTCCGCGCGGGCGTGCCGCTGTTGCGGGCCCTGAGCCTGCTGGGCCGCAGCAAGTCCAAGCCGCGAAAGGCCGAGATCTTCCGGGGTCTGGCCGAGGCGGTCTCGCGCGGCGAGGAGCTGGGCGACGCCATGGCGGCCGCCGACGGCGTGTTTCCGGACGTCCACGTCGCAATGGTCCGCGCGGGAGAGAAGGGCGGCAGCCTCGAGCCGGTGCTGGTCCGGCTGGCGGCGATGGTCAAGGCGCAGGCCGAGCTGCGGGCCAAGCTCATCGGCGCGCTGGCCTACCCGGCCATCCTGGTGCTCGTCGGGCTCTCGGTGCTGAGCCTGATCTTCGGCGTGTTCCTGCCCATGTTCGAGGGCGTGCTGGCCGAGGTCGACCCGCTGCCCAAGCCGACGGTGATCCTCTTTGCCATCAGCGACGCCGTGACAGCCCGGGGGCCGATCACCGCGTTGGTGCTCGCGGTGCTGGTGGTCGCGGGCTGGCGGGTGTCGAAGCGGCCCGACGTGTCCCGCTCCGTCGCCGTCGCCCGCACGCGGGCCCCGGTGGTGGGCCCGCTGGTCCGCTCGATCGCGGTCGCGCGGTTCTGCCGGACTTTTGGCACGATGCTGGCCAACGGCGTGCCGGTGCTGGCCGCGATGCGCATCGCGGAGGACGCGGCCGGCAACGTGCTGCTGGCCGAGGCGGTGGCCCGGGCGGCCGAAGCGGTCCGGGCGGGCGAGCCCCTGGCCGAGCCGCTGGCCAGCAGCGGGCTGTTCGACCCGGAGGTCGTGGAGATGATCGCGGTGGGTGAGAGCGCCAACAACCTGCCGACGGTGCTGGAGACCGTCGCCGACACCATCGAGCAGCGGGTCGATCGGCTGCTGACGGCCGCCGTCTCGCTGGTGGGGCCGGCCATGCTGATCGTGCTGGCCCTGGTGGTCGCCTTTGTGGCCGTGGGGCTCATCCTGCCGATGCTGCAACTCAGCGGGGTGGCGTGAGTTGCGTGGGCGGCGGACGCTCGCAAAGCGGGCGATCCGGCCGTTACGCCGGGAGCCATGCTAGCGTAGACTAAGTCTTCCCCGCGACCGGGGCCGCTCGGCCGCCGGGGCGGGGCAGGAGCGCGGGGCCGCGGGTGGCGGCCCTGGATGGGGGCAACGACACGATGCACACGACGCTGCGCAACGGAGGGCGGAGCACGGGAGCGCGTCGCCGCGCGTGGAAGCGGCACGCCTTCTCGCTGGTCGAGATCATGATCGTGCTGGCGATCATCGTGCTGCTCAGCGGCTTGGTCGGCTTCGCGGTGCTCAGCCGCCGCGACGAGGCCAACCTCAAGAAGGCCCAGATCGACGTCAACACGCTCAAGGACGCGCTGCTGGACTTCAACCGCCGCTACCAGCGCTGGCCCACCGACGACGAGGGCCTCGCCGTGCTGTGGAGCAGCGAGACCGTCGACCCCGAGCAGGAGGACGCATGGTCCGAATCGCTCGGCCAGGCGATGCCCAATGACCCCTGGGGCAACCCGTGGGAGTACGCCGAGGAGGGCGAGCGCCGCGAGGGTTACTACGACCTTTCGAGCAACGGGCCGGATGGCGAGCCGGATACCGACGACGATATCTACGCCTGGGAAGAGGACGAGGGGGGCCTTGGTAGCGGAGGCGGCCTGGCCCCGCCACCGTCGGGCGGCTGAGGTCGTCGCCTGAAGACGGTTGACGAGCGCAATGCACCCGGCCGCTCGGCATGGGTGATCTAATGAGGGCGGCCGCGGGTGGCGGTCGCGGTGCGAGGACAACGCGGCGTGCTTCGCCGCACCGGTTCGTTTGCCGAGCCGCTTGGCTGGGGGTTGCTGCACGATGCACGTTCGCGCGGGGTTCACGCTTATCGAGACGTTGGTGACGCTCGCGCTCGTCGTGCTGCTGGGTTCGCTTGTGGTGCCCGCGACGCTGGCGCGGTCCGAGCAGGCCCGGACGTCGGCGGCCGAACGAGAGCTGGAGCTTTTTCCGTCCATCGCCCGCCGAGAGGCGCAGCGGCTGGGCGGCCCGGTGGCCATCGTGCTGATCCCGGCGGAGGACGAGCGGCTCGAACTCGCCGCGGTCCGCATGCCCGATTCCGAAGAGGACCCCGAGGCGGATTCCAACCTTCCCGCGACCTGGCCCCGCGTGGCCGAGGATCGCGTGCTGCCCGAGGGCACCAGCCTCGTGGATCCGTCCGAGCTGTTCGACTTCGTGGGCGAGGTTGACCTCGTGGAGCGCCGTGAGCTGGTGACGGCGCCCAAGCCCGAGCAGGAGTCCGTCCCGCGGGTCGCCAGCCCGGTCGACGAACGCGGCGTGCCCACGGGGCCCGTGCTGGTTGCATGGTTCCTGAGCGACGGGACCGCCGTGCCGGTCACGACGGCCGCGATCGAGCTGCCCGACGCCCGCCGCGTGCGGCTCACGGTGCGGGCGCTCTCGGGCGAGGTCGGGCTGTCGCTCGCGCTGGCGGACCCGATCGAGCCCGACGCAGCGGACGAGACCAAGGCCGGCACAGCGCCGGCGCCGACGGCCGCCGCATCGGCCGGGGGCGACGAGCCCGGCTGAATCGTCCCAGGGGGGCACCATGATCGCCCAGCAGCGGCGGAGCCGCGGCATCCGGACGACTACGGACGGTCGACCCCCACGCCGGCGGTGCTTCGCATTGCTCGACCTGATGGTCGCCCTGAGCATCTTCGTGCTCGGCGGGCTGGCGATCCTCACGCAGGTCGGCTTCGGCACGCGGCTGGTCATCGAGTCCGAGCGCCGCGCCGCCGCCGAGGGCATCGCGCGATCCGCGCTCGCCTTGCTCGAGGGTGGCGCGGCGACGGAGCGGAGCCTGAGCGGCCCGGTCGACGAGTGGCTGCTGCCGCTGGACGTGCTCGACGCGCAGGGCGAGCCGACCGGCTGGCGGTGGGAGTGCGAGGTCGATCTCGAGGCCTCCCGCTGGCGCGACCTCTCGCTGGCGACCGTCCGAGTGTTCCGCGTGCCGATCGGCTCCGATGCCGAGGTCGCCCCGCTCGCCACGCTCCGCCAGCTGATCGATCCCAGCCCGCTCGACGCCGACGAGCCGGGCGGATTCGGCGGGGGTGCCCCGTGAGCGGGGCGTGCGCGACGCGGCGGCGGTCCGGGCGGGGCCTGACCCTGCTCGAGGTCATCGTCGCGATCGGGCTGCTTGCGCTGCTGTCGGGCAGCATCCTGGCGTTCAGCTACGGGCTCGGCCAGCGTCGCGAGCGGCTAGCGATCGAGGGCGCCCGGCTCGCCGCCATCGATCGCATCCTCGATCGCGTGGAGATGGTCGCTGGATCGGCCACGAGTTCCGCCACGCCGCGGGGCGACACGCTGGCCCTTTCGGGTCGTGCCGTCTGGCCCGTGGCGCCGGCGCGGGGGCTGCCCGTCGCGCCGGCGGACATCTCGGCCGAACTCCGATACGACGCCGAGGCGGGCGAGCTGCGCTGGCGGGAGTCGGCCGCGGGCGGCACGATGGAACTGGCCGCGGGTGGCATCGAGCACGTGCTCCTCGATGGCTTCGAAGACCTCGATGCGCCCCGCGGGGCCCGGCTGCCCGCGCGGGTGTGCATCTGGCTGGCGGCCATCGAGGTCGACGACGGCGTCACGCTGTCGACAGACGAGGATCCGCTCGGCGGGCCGCCGGAGGACGACCTCCCGCTCGCGCCGTTCGACGGGCTCGACGACGAGGACGAACTGCCCGCGCGGCCGCCCGACATCGTCCGGGCGGTGCTGCCGCTGCCCGCCCCGCCCCGCCGCGACGCGCCCGCATTGGAACCGACCGATCCGGCGAACGAGGACGAGGATGCACCGGCGTTCCCGCGCCGCGACTCGCGTCCGGGCGAAGACGGAGGCCGGCCATGAACCGCCGGGGGACGGCCGTGCTGGCGGTGCTGGTGGTGCTGGCGGCGGGCGCGCTGGCGGGCACCATCGCGCTGCTGTCGGCCCGGGTGGCGGCCGACTCGGCCGAGGCCACCGCCCTCCGCACGCAGTCTCGCCTCACGCTCCGATCGGGGGTGCTCGCGGTGGCCGCGGAGGCGGCACTCCAGCGTGAATCCGTCCTCGCGGGGGGCGACTTCGCCTTCGATCCGCCCGCCGAGCTCTTCCGCGAGGGCAACGTAGCGGGCGTCTTCCGCGTTGCCGGTGGCGGACTTACGCCGCTCGACGCGAGGCTGGACGTGAATACCGCGACGCCCGAGATGCTCGCCCTGCTGCCCGGCATCGACGCGGCCCTGGCCGCGGAGATCGCCGGCGTGCTGCCCGTGGAGTCGCTGGCCGGGCTGCTCGCGGCCGAGGGCGTGACGCCGACGCTGCTCTATGGCTCGGAGAGCGACGATCCGACCGAGGCGATGCCCGACGTGCCGCTGGCCGCGCTGCTCACCGTCGGCTCGGTCGATCCCCATCTGGCCATCGGCGTGGGCGACATCGACACCGCGACCGAGCGGATCCGGCTGGATCTCGAGCCCGACGAGCAGATGCGGGAGAAGATCGCGGAGCTCTACAGCGACGAGGTGGCCGAGTTCGTGATCGCCATGCTCAGGCAGCTCCCCGGGACGCGCAACTCCCGATCCGAATTCCTTGGGGTCCTCAACCAAACCGGCATGGACCTGCGAGACGGGGGCGCCTGGATGGACGGCGCCTGCTTTTCTGCGACGCCCGGGGCCGGCCGGGTCGACATCAACCGCGCATCCTTCGAGGTGCTCGCGGCGCTGCCGGGAGTCGGCGAAGAGCGGGCCGCGGCGATCGTCGACGCCCGGGGCGGGCTGGCAGCGGCCGACCTCGCCGATCCGCTGTGGCCTTACAAGGAAGGGCTGGTCGATGAGGAGGCGATGATCGGGTCGATCGATCGCTTCACGACGCGGAGCGTGCGGTGGGTGCTGCGCCTGGAGGCCGGCACGCTGCTCGACGACGATCGCGGCGTGGGCATCGACTCGCTGGCCGATGCGCGGCGGGCCCGGGCGGGCGATCGCGAGGACGCCGGCCGCCTCCGCGATCGCGTCGCGATGGACCTGCTGGTGGACTTCTCGGGCCCCACGCCGGTCGTGGTGCCGCTGGGCGACGTCACCATCGCCGACGAGGTGGCGCAGCTCGGCCGGCTGCTTGGGACGGCTCCGGAGCAAGACCCTGCCGACTCCAAGGAGCCGGACGAGCCAGACGACACGGATGCACCCGCGGAGGACCCCGCGTCGCCGACGCGGGGCGAGACCCCGGCACCGGGCGAGGCGATGGACGGAGACGAATCCGGGAGCGAGGGGCCATGAGCCGCACGCTGGTCATGGAGTGGCACAACGGCTGGCTGACGGCGGCGGCCGTCTCCGGCGGCCGCGGCGGCCCGGTGGTCCACGGCGTGGCCTGCGAGAGGGTCCGCGACGGCGTGCCGCAGCAGGACGCCCGGGCCGTGGGCGAGTGGGCCGCCGGCGTGCTCCGCGATGCCGGCCTCCGCGGCGGTCGCGTCACCTGGCTCGCCGGCCGGGGCGAGGTGCTGCTCAAGCGGCTGACGCTGCCCCGCCCGCCCAGCGAGGCGCAGCTGCCGTCGATGGTCCGGCTGCAGATGGCCCGCGCGATGCCCGTGCAGGGCACCGATGCCGCCGTCGACTACGCCCCCCTCGAGGAGCGCGACGCCGATCTGGTGCTGCTGGGCGCCGCGATGCCCGCCGATCGGCTGGCGTGGACGCGGGAGATGCTGGCGGCCGCGGGGCTCAAGCTCGGCGGGGTGCGGCTGCGGGCGCAAGCGGCGGCGGCACTCGCGGGCGTCGATGCCAGCGCGACCGACGGGAGCGCCTGCATCGTCGTGGCCCCCGGAGCGGCGGCGATCGAGGTCGTCGTCGTCGAGGGCGGCGGCGTGGTCGCCTCTCGCGGCGTCGATGCGACCTGGCCCGCCGGCGACGCCACCGCCTTCGCCCACCGCATCGCCGTCGACGTCAAGCGTGCGTGGATGGGCTACCGCGCCGGCGCGGCCTCGCGTGCGGTCGGCTCGGCCGTCGTTCTCGGTGCGGGCCCGGTGTGCGAGGCCATCGCCGACGCCGTGGGCGAGCAGATCGAGGCCGACGCCCGTGTGGTCTGCCCCGAGGGCCTGCCCGGCGGCGGGGGCGACCCGTCCCGCTGGGTGCCGCTCCTGGGCGTGGCGGCCGGGGACGGCTCCGCGGCGATCGACCTGGCCAGCCCCCGCAAGGGGCCCGACACCTCCTCCAAGATCCGCGAGCGGGCGCTGCTCGGCGTGCTCGCGGCGGCCGCGGTCTTCGGGACGGCCGGCGTCTTCGGCTACCTGTCCCTGGCGGACCTGGCCGACGAGAAGGCCGCGCTGCAAGCCCGAGCCCGCTCGCTGCAGGCCGACTTTGATCAACTCGCCGTCCGCCGCGCGCAGCTGCGGCACCTCGAAGCGCTGCGGCTGAGTGATCCGGAGTGGCTCGCCCACCTCGACCACCTGGGCGGGCTGGTGCTCGATGGCGGCATCCGCGTCGACGACCTGGGCGGCGTCTCCCGCGGCGAGGCGTGGTTCGGCAATCCGCGCGGCGGGGCCCGCCGCTTCTCCTTCAACGACGGCGAGTACCGCCCCCGCGTCCGCGGCGTGATCACCGTGCAGGGCGAAGCCGCCAGCCGCGCGACCGCCACGCTCGCGCGCGGCCGCATCGTCGAAGACGGCACGTACGAGGTCGAGACCCAGGGGCCCGACGCGGGCACCAGCTTCGGCCTCAGCCTCGCGACGGGCCGGCGCACGCCGCCCGAGGCCCAGCCGGCAGACGAAACGCAGCCCGCGACCGATTCCGAGGCGGACGGGGGTGGGCCGTGAGCCGCCCGGTGCGTCTGCTCGTGGCCGCCGGGGCCGTCGCCGGTGTGGCGGCGGCGGGGTATCTCGCGTACGGCCGCTACTACGCGGGGCCCGCGGCGGCGCTGCGGGACGACATCGACGCCCTGGAACGCAGCGTCCGCGCCTTCGAGGACGCCCTCATGGACGGCCCGGGGGTCGAGGCGGGCGTCCGCGGCATCGCACAGAACGCCGTCGGCGGCGATCCCGCAACCCTCGAGCACCGCATCCGAACGGCCTTCCAGGCGATCGGCGATGCGGCCGGCCTTGCGGACGTGGAGGTCAACTCCCGCGCGCCCGAGCGGCGGATCAACCCGGCGGGCCGCGCCCGGCTCGCCGAATCGGGCTTCCGCAAGCTGCTGGGCGAGCAGGTCGACGCCACGACCATCCGCGCCGACCTCGAGGGCCGCGGCACCTGGCGGCAGGCCCTCGACGCGATCGCCCTCGCGCAGGCCCAGCCCTGGCTGCTGGGCCCGGAGGCCTGGAGCATCCGGCCGATCCGCGGCGAAACGGCGGCCGACGGCAGCGGGCTATTCACCGTGTCGCTGTCGGCGAATGTGCTGGTGCTCGACGAGGCGGCGGCGCCGTCGGGCGAGATTGCGCTCGCGGGCGTGTCCGCTGCGGACGCCGAGCGGGTGCAGCGGCTGGTGGGCATGGACCCCTTCCGGGCGGCGGCGCCACCGCCTCCGCCACCACCACCCCCGCCGGTGGTCGCCGAGCGGCCGTCCCCGCCGCCCCCTCCTCCGCCGGCCGTGCCGGGCGCGGGATGGACGCTGACGGGGGTCATACGCGGGTCCAGCGGCGAGTACGCGATCGTCGTGCACGCCGACGGGCGGCAGCGGATGCTCCGCCCCGGCGACGCGGTGGACGAGGTCGTCTACCGCGGCGGCTCGGGCGAAGTGGGCACCTTCGAGGTGCGCATCGGGGATACGAACGAGAGATACACCGTGCGCAACGGCCAGTCGCTGGCGCACACAGCATCGCGGGAGCGGCGATGACGACGACGACCAGTATTCGTTCGGGCGCGATGCGGCGTCCGTCCGCCGATCGCCCCTGCCGCCCGCCGCGCTGGGCGCTGGTGCTCAGCCTCGCGTGCGGGCTGGCGGTCAGCTCGAGTGCGCTGGCGATGCAGGAGGAACTCGCCATCGCCGAAGCGCCGGGCGTCACGGCGCCCGACCTCGACGCACTAGATGTCGCCGCTCCCGATGAAGACCCGCGCGAGCCGGCCGAGCCGCCGATCAGCTTCAACTTCGACAACGCGCCCTACCGCACGGTGGTCGAGTTCTTCTCCCGCGAGTCGGGCGTGCCGATCATCGAGCAGGCGGCGGTGCCGGAGGCGGGCATGACCTTCATCAGCGGCGTGTCGTACTCCTTCGACGAGGCGCTCGACATCCTCAATCGCTTCCTGCTGCCCCACGGTGTGCGGCTGACGCCCGAGGACAACTACTTGTACCTGCGCTCGATCACCGACGCGGCGCGCATGCCCGCGGAGATCTTCCAGGGCGACCTGCCCGATGCCGTCCGCCAGGGTGACATCGTGACGCTGGCGGTCCCGCTGACCAACGTGGATGCGACCGCCATCGCCGAGCAGATCAAGAGCCTGGTTGCCGGCTACGGCTCGGTGGTGCCCGTGCCGGGGCAGAACCTGCTGATCATCACCGAGACCGGGGAGCAGCTCCGCCGCATCCGCGAGGTGCTCCGCCTGGTGGACTCGCAGCCGCCCAGCACGTCGGACTACCGCATCTTCGGGCTGCGGTCGGCCAGCGTGGAGGAGGTGCTCGTCCCGCTCCGCAAGCTGGTGCCCGAGTACGAGAAGACCATCGTCCAGCAGGGCAACCGCCGCGACATCATCGACGACGTCAACCAGCCGCCGGTCCGCTTCGAGGCCAACGTCCGCTCCAACTCGATCATCGCCATCGGCCCGACGCGGCGATTGGTCCAGGCCGAGGAGCTCATCCGGATGCTCGACGAGGGCGACGCCGCCGGTGACGGTGCGCCCACGATGGCCAGCTTCGAGCTACAGACGATGACGCCCGGCGAGGCCTCGCAGCAGCTCGGGCGGCTCTACGGCTCGCTGCCCGAGGACCGCCGGCCCACGATCATCCCCAACGAATCGCTCGGGAAGATCACGATCGTCGGCCGCGAGGCGCTCGTGCTCCAGGCCGAAGCTCTGCTCGGCGAGCTGGATCCGGGGCTAGCACAGGGCGGCGAAACCACGATGGCCTCCCGCGTCATCACGCTCGAGAAGGCCAGCGCCGAGGCCATCGAGCAGACCGTGCGGCGGCTGCTGTCTCCCCGCCAGCAGCGGGTGCTCAAGTATGCGTCGATGCAGGGCGGGCGGGCCCTCATCGTCACCGGCCCGACGCGGGACGTCGACGCCTTCGAGCGGCTCGTCGAGACCTTCGACCGCGAGCAGCGCGTTACCCGCGACGTGCGCACGCTCCGCGTGGAGCGTGGCGACGTCAATCAGGTGGTCACGAGGGCGCAGGACCTGTACACGCTCAGCGGCGCGGCTGAGGACGATCCGGTCGCGATCGACGTCGATCCTGATCGCTCCGAGGTCACGGTCGTCGGCTCGCGGGCGGGCCTCAATCGCTTCCTCGACTTCATGCGGCAGAGCGAGTCGGCCGTGCTCGTCGAGCGTTCGATGCGGATCTTCGAGCTCGAGAGTGCTCGTCCGAGCGAGCTGGCGCCGCGGTTGTCGCGGGTGGCGCAATCGCTGCTGCGACCGCAGGACGGCTCGCCGTTCGAGCCGCCGGAGTTCGAGCCGCTGGACGACCTGGGCCAGCTCGTCGTGCGTGCGGGCGAGGGCCAGATGGCCGCGATCGAGGGGCTGGTGCAGCAGCTCGATACGCCCGCGGGCACGTCGCGCTTCGCGGTCTTCCCGGTGCGGAACACCACGCCGACGGCGCTGCTCGAGCGGGCGCGGCCGGTCTACAACCAGGAGGCGGCCCGCCGCCAGGATCCGTCGCTGACCGATCTCTCGATCACTCCCGACGACGCCTCGGGCACGCTCGTCGTCCGCGGGTCGGTGGCGGCGACGGAGCTCTTCCAGGGCGTGCTGCAGCAGGTGCAGCAGCTGGTCCCGCCCGCGCGGACGACGCAGCTCATCGAGCTGCAGTTCGTGCAGGCCGGCGACATCGTGCCGCAGCTGCAATCGCTGATCGAGAACCGCCAGCCGGTGGATCCCAGCCGCCGGATGCCGCCCCCCGAGCTGAGCGTCATCGAGCGGACGAACACCCTCATGGTGACCGCCGAACCCGCGCAGCAGGACATCGTCCGGCAGCTGGTGTCGCGGCTGGACGCGCTCGAGCCCCGTGCGCTGCCGCCGCTGAAGCTCTTGCAGCTCCGCGCCGCCAACGCGGGGAACATTGCGCGGATGCTCAGCGATCAGTACCGCCAGCGGCCGCAGGCCGACCGCATCGCCAAGCCGGTGGACGTCCGGTCCGACGACGCGACGAACACGCTGATCGTATCGGCCCACGAGGATCTGCTGCCCGACATCACCTCTTTCGTCGAGGAGCTCAACCGCGAGAGCGAGGTGGGCCCCGAGCGTGCGCCGTTGCTGTTCCGCCTGACGGTCGCCAAGGCCGTGGATGTTGCCGAGGCGATGAACCGGCTGTATCCGCAGCCGCCCATCCCGCGCGATCGCCGCGGCAACCCGATGCCCTGGCTGCAGGAGCCGCGGCAGGTGACGGTGTCGGCCGACGAGGGCAGCAACTCGCTGATCATCGATGCGCCCGTGGAGATGCATGAATCGCTCCGCGAGCTGGCGCAGCAGCTCGACCAGGTGGAGGTGCCGCCGACCGCCGAGCTGCGCACCTACCGGGTGGTCGATGCCGACGTCATGACCATCAAGCGCGTGCTCGACGGCATGCAACGGCAGGGCAACCTGTCGGCGCCGCCGCAGCCGGGTCGGCAGGCGGTCCGGGTGACCATCGAGGCCGAGCCGCTCAGCGGCACGCTGATCGTCGCGGGCGACGCGACCACGTTCGAGCGCGTCGACACGGTCCTCGAGGACCTGGCGGCCGTCCCGGTCGAACGCGAGCTGGCGATCGTGCCCATCGCGAATGCCGACGCGCAGCAGGTGGGCGACCAGGCGTTGTCGATCTACAACGCCCAGGTCGCCGGCGTCCCCGGGGCGGGCGCGGTCGAGCTATCGATCGATGGCGAGACCAACGCGCTGCAGATCGTCGCGGATGGCGAAGCGCTCGAGCGGTTCCTGGGCATCCTGGACCTGCTGCAGGACCAGGTCGGCCCGCCGCGCGAAGCAAGGCTCGTGCAGCTGCAGCAGGCCGACGCCGGCGAGGTCATCGCCTTCCTGGACGACCTGCTCGAGTCGAGTTCCACGCTGCGGCAGCAGGGCGGCCCGGACCCGGTGTTCGAGGCCATCGAGAGCACCAACTCCATCCTGATCGCGGCGATACCGGCGCAGTTCACGATCATCGAGCAGCTCGTGCGGGATCTCGATCGCCAGCAGACCGCCGAGCGCCAGCCGCTCCGGATCCTGCGGCTGCGCACCACCGAGGCGGGCAACATCGCCCGCGTGCTGCAGGACAGCTACCAGCGGCGGACGCCCGAGGAGCGCAGCCGCAAGCCGGTGGACATCCGCGCCGACGCGGCCACCAACACGCTGCTGGTGTCGGCCCATCCCGACGTGCTGCCCGAGATCGAGACGATCATCCGCCAGCTCAACGAGTCCCGCGCCATCGGCGACGAGGACCGCGAGATCCGCATCTTCCCGCTCACGCACGCCCGGGCCGAGGAGCTGGCCCAGACCATCGAGCAGATGTACCCCGAGCCGCCGATGGTCTTCGATAGCCGGGGGCGGCCGCGGCCCGATCTCCGCCAGCCCCGCGAGGTCGTCGTCCGCGGCAACCGCGCCACCAACTCGCTCATCGTCGACGCACCCTCGCGGCGGCTCTCGGGCTTCGAGCAGATCGTCGAGTCGCTGGATCGCCCCGAGCTTGCGGGCGAGGTCACCGTGCGGACCTACCGGCCGGTGCGCGCCGATCCGGAGGCGGTCGCGTCGTCGATTCGCGAGCTGGCCGCCGCCGGGGCGCTCGGGGGCAGCCCGCGCACGCCCGTGAGCGTGTCGATCGAGCCCGCGACGCGGGCGCTCATCGTCAGCGGTCCGGCCGAGGCGTTCGCGCAGGTCGAATCGGTGCTGGCCGACCTCGACGGTGCGCCGGCGCGGGCCGCCTCGACGGTGCAGCTCTACCGCCTGCGGCATGCCCGGGCGGATCGCCTCGAGCCGCTGCTCCGCGATTTGCTGACCACGCGGCTGCGCGAGCAGCAGGCGGTCGAGGGCGGCCTGGGCGTCGCGGACGTCGCCTCGCTGCTCACGGTGTCGGCCGAGCCGGCGACCAACACGCTGATCATCTCCGCGCCGCCCGTTGCGCAGGAGCTGGCGGCGAACCTGGTCGAGGCCCTCGACACCGACGAGGCGGGCGCGGGCGGACCGGTCATCCGCGTCGTGCCGCTGAGCTACGGCCGCGCCGACCAGATCGCGCCGCAGATCCAGCGGGCCATCGACGGCCTGACGCTGCCCGCGGGCGGGCCGGTCCGCGTCGGCGCCGTGGGCGGCGCCAACGCGCTGGTCGTCACCGGTGTCGAGGCCGACATCGCGCTGGTCTCTGGGCTCATCGACGAGCTCGATGCGCGCCCGTTCGATCCCGACGCCGTGGGCGTGCAGACCTTCGAGCTGCGGCACGCGGACGCGTCGCGGGTGGGTCCGGTGGTCGAACGGCTGCTCGAGCAGCGACAGCAGACCAATCCGTTCGTGCTGCGGGAGCTGCTCCGTCGTGACCCGACGTCGGCCCTCGTGACGCCCGTCCGCGTCGAGGCGGACGACGCGACCAACACGCTACTCGTCTCCGGTTCGTCCGAGATGGTCAAGCTGGCCGAGCAGCTCATCGGCCGGCTCGATCGACCGTCGGAGGACGGTCCGCGGACGGTGCTGACCTACGCGCCGGTGCGGGCCGATCCGTCCGCGCTGGCGGCGATCGCGTCCAGGCTCGCCGGCTCGACCATCGAAGGCGGCCGGCTGGGCCTGGAGATCACCGCCGAGCCGGCATCGGGCACGGTGCTCGTTGTGGGTGGCGAGGCCGCGGCGGCCGATGCCGTTGCGCTGCTGCAGCGCTTCGACGACCAGACGCCCGCGGCGCCGGCTGCCGACGTGGCGGTCGTGAACCTGCAGCACGTGTCGGCCGAGGTCGTCGCGCAGACGGTCGAGCCGCTGCTGTCCGATCGCGGCCGCTGGCCGGCCGAACTCGTCCGCGCCGAGCGTGCCGGGCTCGATGTACCGACGCCGACGGTCCGCGCCGACGCCGCCGCCAATCGCGTCATCGTCGGCGTGCCGAGTGCGCTGATGGCCACCGCCAGTCGGCTGATCGAGGCGGTCGATGCCCCGCCCGACGGTGATGGCGCGACGGGCGTCCGCCTCGTGCGGCTGACCTCCGGCGATGCGGCTTCGGTGGCCGACGCCGTGCAGGACGCCCTCCGCGCCGGCGCTCGACCGGGCCAGCCCGAGCCGTCGGCCCGCGCCGAGGCCACGAGCAACAGCGTGATCGTGACCGGCAGCACGTCGCAGCTCGAGGAGGCCGATCGCCTCATCGCCGAGATGGACGTGCAGGTCGAGCCCGAGGCCGTCGCGGTCCGCACGCTGCGGCTCGTGCACACGCGGGCCGAGACCGTTGCGCCGATCATCGAGGCCATGCTCCAGGAGGAGTCGGTGGTGGATCTGCTGCCCTGGTGGGCGGTCGGCAACTTCGCGGCCCAGTTCCCCGACCAGGCCGTCGGTCCCACCGTGCGGGTGCTGGCCGAGCCGTCGAGCAACACGCTGGTCATCGCCGCACCCAAACCGATGCTCGAGCTGGCCGAGCAGGTGCTCGCCGAGCTGGATCGGCCTCAGGCCCGCGACGCAAAGACCCTCCGATCGGTCCGGCTGATCGCGCTGCAGAACGCCGATGCGACAGAGGTCGCGCAGAACCTCGCCGACGTATTCGCCGGCGCCGAGGGCGGCATCGAGCCGCCGACGGTCCGCGTCGATCGCGGCAGCAATGCGCTGATCGTGCGGGCGACCGGCGTGCAGATGGCCGAGATCGAATCCCTCGCGGGCCAGCTCGACGCCGCCACGCTATCAGGCAGCCGGCAGATGCAGCTCATCCCCGTCGACCGGTCGAAGGCCGACGCGGCGGTGGTCGCGCAGACGCTGCGGCAGCTGCTGCAGCAGCAGGGCGGCGCGACCGTTGAGGTCATCAGCCTCGACGAGTTGCTCGAGAAGTCGCCGGATGCGGAGGCCGAGCCGATCGCGCCGGGCAGCGCGCTGCCGGATTCGGTCGATCCGCTGGGCGATCTCATCGCCGGTGCCGTGTTCGCGCAGGTCGCCGAGGTCGATCAGTCGGATCCGGCCCATGAGTCCGCGCAGCCGGCGATCACGATTGCCGTCGATCCGGCGACCAACACGCTGGTGGTCGTCGGCTCGCCCAGGCTGACCGACCGCCTGGCGGAGCTTGCGTCGCAGATCCAGGACCAGATCCCACAAGAGGCCACGCGCGTGCGGGTCGTCCAGCTGCCGCCTTCCGCGGACGCCAATGCCATCGCGCAGCTCGCGCGGCAGACGATCCAGCGGGTCGGCCGCGCCAGTGTCCAGAACCCCGGCGGGTTCACGGGCCGCGCCGATGTCGTGCCCGATCCCGCGGGCGGCTCGCTCATCATCTGGGCCAACGACACCGACTTTGCGGTGCTGGGCGAGTTGATCGCCTCGGTCGCGCGGCTGGAGTCGAGCCAGGCGGTCTCGGTCCGCGTGTACCCGCTCGTGAACATCGAGGCGCGGGCCGCGGCGCAGTCCGTCAACGACCTCGTCAGTGCGCAGCCCACCGGCCGCCAGGCGCGGTGGTTCCGCGGCGGCCGCGGACCGTCGCGGGCCAGTGATCTGACGCTGCTCGATGCGCAGGGGCGAGAGATCCGGGCCGAGGTCGATCCCGACAGCGTCCGTGTGCTGGCCGACCCGAGCGGCACGCGGCTGGTCGTCTCGGCGCCCTCGGACGTCCTGCCGCTGATCGACGCCTTCGTCTCGCTCGTCGACCAGAGCCCGCTGGCCGATCGGCTGGACATCCGCCGCTACCCGCTCACCAACGCCGAGGCGCAGCAGCTCTCGCGGGCCTTCCAGGACCTGTTCCGGGCGCAGCGGCGGGGGCCCGGCGGCCGCTCGCTGCCCGAGCCCAGCTTCGTCGCCGACGAGCGCACCAACGCGCTGCTCGTAACCGCGTCGGACGAGCAGCACGCCGAGATCGAGCGGCTGCTGGCCGACGCCGATGCCGAGGCCCGCGACGACGGCATGGAGGTCGCCATCCTGCCGCTGCAGAACGCGCAGCCCCGGGGCGTGGCGGGAGTGCTCCGCGAGGTGCTCATCGGCCGCGACCCCGGCAAGCGCGACCAGCTCAGCGTGTCGGCCGACGACGACGCGGGGCTCCTGGTCGTCCGGGCCGAGCCCGAGTTGCTCAAGCAGGCCCGCGAGCTGGCATCGAGGATGGACGAATCGAGCGTCGAGGGCGCCCCCATCCGCACCATCCAGCTCGAGACCGCGGACGCGCCGACGGTGGCGCGGGCGGTGCAGGACTTCTTCGCGAACCGCGCGCAGGCCGCCGGCCGGGGCCGCCGCGGCCAGACTCGAGTGAGCATCGTCGGCGAGCGCCGCAGCGGGACGCTGATCGTCGCGGCGTCGGACGAGGACTTCGAGCAGGTCGCCGAGCTGGCATCCGCCCTCGACATGCCGGTCGCCAAGGGGGCGCTCCGGGTCGAGATCGTGCAGATCAGGAACGGCGACGCTAGCGACCTCGACGACACCATCAACGAGATCGCCGATCGCTTCTTCGACGAGAACGTGTGGGGCAGCCGCAGCTGGAGCCGCGGTCCCGATGCGCCGCCCGAGGATCGGCTGTACACCTCCACGCACGAGGCCAGCAACAGCATTGTGGTGGTCGGCCAGGGCGAGACCATGGACCTCATGCTCCAGCTCATCCGCGACCTGGATAGCGAGCAGAGTGAGGTCACCAAGAAGGTCGTGCGGACCGTCGCGGTGTCCGATGGCTCGGTCGATCTCAATGCCATCGCGCGCATCATCCGCGACGCCTTCGAGGAGGTCGATCGCGGCCGCTGGTGGATCAGCTTCGGCCAGTCGGACGTGACCGTCGCGGTGGACCAGCGTCGGCGGCTGCTGATCCTGGTGGGCGAGCAGGCCAAGGTCGAGCGGGCGGTCGAGTACGCCGAGACCCTCGCGGCCACGCCGGGCCTGGAGGATCGCGCGATCGAGATCGTCTCGCTGCGGCACGCCAGTGCCGAGCGGGCCGAGCGGACGCTCCAGCAGTTCTTCCGCAGCCGCGCCCGCGGCGAGGGCCGACCGCAGGACGCGGTGACGGTCATCGGGTCGGCCGACGGCAACGCGCTCATCGTGTCGGCGGGCGAGGAGGACATGGCGCTGCTGCGGGACATGGTCGCGCAGATCGACCAGCCCGACCTGCCCGAGGGCCGCCGCATCGAGGTCTTCGCGCTCCGCACCGTCAACCCGACCGAGGCGGGCGAGGCCATCCGCAGCATGATCCCCTCGCGGGGCCGCGACGAGGCCATCCGCGTCACGCCCCAGCCGAGCCGCAACGCGATCATCGTGTCGGCCCAAGACGAGCAGTTCCCGCTCATCGAGGCGCTGCTCGAGAAACTCGACGCCGAATCCGTCACCCCCTTCGTGTCGGTGCAGCTCACCGAGGCGCGGGCGACGCAGGTCGCGAGCGATCTCCGCAGCGCCCTGCCCGACGGCTTCAACGTCGAGATCACCGCGGTCGACCGCACAAACACGATCATCGTGTCGGGGGGCAACGAACAGTCGGTGGAGTGGGTCCGCGACCAGATCGCCCAGCTCGACATCGCCGCCGCGCCGCCGGCTACCGAGTTCCGCCGCATCCAGCTGGCGCACGCCGACGCCACCGACGTGTGGATCGCCCTGCGCGAGACCGCGGGCGCGCAACGGCGCGAGCCGGGCGCACCCCGCCCCGGGCTCGACTACAACACCCGCGACAATACCGTGCTCATCACCGCCACGCCCGACGAGATGGCCCAGCTGGTGCAGATCGTCAACGAGCTGGACGTGCAGACCGGCGGCCAGCGGACGACCCAATTCGTCAAGCTCGAATTCGCCGAAGCCGACCTGGTCTCCCGCGCGCTCGGCCTCTTTTATGGCCGCTTCGCCGCCGAGGCCCGCGACCAGGCCGCCCGCGAGGTGACCATCCTGCCCGACCCGGTGACCAACACGCTCATCATCGCGGCCTCCGAGGAGCAGTGGGAGGGCATCGAGGCGCTGCTCGCGCAGTTCGATACCGAGGCGTACTCCATCGACCGCACGCTCAGCGTCATCCCGCTGCGCAACGCCGACGCCCGCAACGTGGCGCGCGCCCTCAACGAGAGCTTCCGGGCGCCCCTCGAGCAGCAGCTCGAACGCGAGCGGGCGCGGCAGGAGGGTGCGCGGCGGGATCGCGGCGACGGCCCGAGCTTCGCCCCCCCGCCCGTGCTCATCGAGGCCGAGGAGACGCCCGTGGTGTCGGCCGAGGTCGAGACCAATGCGCTCATCGTGTTCGCCAACCCGCGGGACCTCGCCCGCATCCAGGCCATCGCCAAGACGCTGGACGCCGACGACGGCGCTCGGTTGCCCGACGCCCGCGTCATCGCGCTCTCGTCGGGCCGCGCCACGCGGATCGCCCAGGCCGTGCAGCGGATCTTCATTGATCCCGTGAGCCGCCAGGGGCCGCGCTCGCCCGTGGTGTACGGCGACGACGCCAGCAACATCATCGTGTACCGCGGGTCGGATGCCGACTTCGCCCGCGTGAGCGCGCTCGTGGCGACGCTGGAGGCCCAGGGTTCGCAGGCCGACGTCCGCGTCCGCACGCTCGCGGTCCGTGGCGTGCCCGCCAGCCGCCTTCGCACCACGCTGCTCAACAGCTTCCGCGTCCGCGCCCAGCAGCTGGGCGAGGGCGTGGGCGTCGAGGTCGACCGCGACACCAACGCGCTGGTCATCGCCTCGAGCGAGCGGCTCTTCCAGGAGATGCAGGCGGTCGTCACCGAATTGCAGGCCGGCCTCGGCGAGCTGGATCAGGGCACCCTCGACGATCCCGCGGGACTGGGCCAGTCGCTGCGGATCGTCGATCTGCAGTCGCTCTCGCCCCAGCAGATGGTGCAAACCATCAACCAGCTCGGCCTGACGAGGCAGCAGAGCCCCGATCGCCCGGGCGTGGTCGCCGACCCGATCACCGTGGTGCCGCTGCCCTCGCGGAACGCCGTGGCGCTGCTGGTGCTACCGGGCGAGGCCGACCGCGTCGAGGCGCTCGTCCGCTCGATCGACACCGGCGCCGTCGAGCAGGCCCAGGCCGTGCGACTGGTGCAGCTCAAGTTCGCGGCGGCCGACCAGATCGCGTCGGTCATCCGAGAGATGCTCACCGCGACGGCGCAGCAGGGCCAGCCGCCCGCGGCCCGGGCGCTGGCCGAGCAGGTCCGCCGCCGGAGCATGAACCTGCCGGGCGACGCGACGCCGCACGAGTTCGACCTCGACGTGCCGGTGCAGGTCATCGCCGACCGCAACGCCAACGCCCTGCTCGTCGCCTCGAGCGAGGCCAACGTCGACGCGGTGCTCGCGTTGGTCGAGACGCTCGACACGCTGCCCGTGGGCGACGCGGTGATCGCCCGCATCTTCCCGCTGGACAACGCCGACGCGGGCCGCATCCAGGACATCGTGGAGGGCCTATTCCAGCGGGGCGAGGCCATCCGGCGGCTGCCCGGCACGCAGCGGCAGGGTGGGCCGACCACCGCGACGGGCCAGGCGCTCGCCGGCGAGCTGGCGATCGCGGTCGATGCGCGCACCAACTCGCTCATCGTTGCTGGCCGCGAGGAGGCGGTCGCGCTCGTCGAGGTGCTGCTGGCCGACCTCGATAGTGAGGAGGCGGTCGGCTGGATCGAGCCCCGCATCATCGCACTCGAGCACGCCGACGCGACCGATCTGGCCGAACTCCTCCGGGATACGCTGATCGACGGGCTCGACGAGAGCCCGGTGTCGTCGGGCCTGCGCGAGCAGGTCGGGCGGCTGCGGATGGTCCAGGCCGGCCGAGACCCGATGGACGCCGGCGCGATGTTCGACAGCGACCTGTTCGCCGCGCTGAGCGGCGTGACCATCCTGCCCGAGGCCAACACCAACAGCCTGCTGGTCGTCGCCAGCCCCGCGAACCTGCGGCTGGTCGAGGAACTCGTGCGGACGCTCGACGTCGAGGCCGCCGCCGCCAGCAACCAGATCCGGTTCTATACGCTCAGCCGCGCGTCGGCCGACCGCGTGGCCGACATCGTCGACGACATCTTCGACGACCGCCGGGACGCGGGCATCGACCGCGAGGAGGACGAGGTCATCGTCCAGGCCGACCTGCGGACCAACACGCTGGTGGTCTCCACGAGCCCTCGGAGCTTCGCGGTGCTGGATGACCTCGTCCAGCGGCTCGACCGCCAGGAGAGCGCCGAAACCGTCGGGCTGCACACCCTCGACGTCCGTGGGGCGGACGTCGAGCGGCTCGCGTCGAGCATCGAGCGGCTGATGCGGGACCGCATCGACGCCGCGACGCGGGGAGGCGAGGCCGAGACCGCCGAGGATGCCTTCTCGATCGAGGCCATCCCCGCGACCAACCAGCTGATGGTGGTGTGCAGCAAGGCCAACTTCGAGGTCGTGCGGGGGCTCGTCGAGTCTCTGTCGGCCGACGAGCGGCGGCTGAGCGAGGCCACCGACGTCGAGCTGATCACGCTGGAGCGCGGAAGCGTCGAGCAGGTCGCCGAGGCGATCATCTCGCTCTACGTCGAGCCCGAGAACGAGAAGCGGGGTGACCGCGCCGTGAGCGTCATCCCGGTGATCCGCAACAACGCGCTGCTGGTCAGCGGCACGGAGGCCGACGTCGAGCGCATCCGGGCCTACGCCAACCAGCTCGACGTGGCCGAGGTGCCCCAGACCCAGCAGCTCCGCCGGGTCGAGCTCAAGTCGGCCGATGCCCGCGAGGTCGTGCGGCTGCTGGACAACCTGCTGTCGGGCCGCTCGGTCGCGGGCGGCGCGGGCACGTCGGCCACGGTGATCGAGTTCCGCCAGACCATCGCGCAGCCCGAGGGCGCCCCGCCCGAGGCCGAGCCCGAGGAGCGGGTCGTGCGGGCGGCCATCGACGACGCCGTCCGCGAGCGGACGTCGATCGAGGCCGATGAGCGGACCAACTCGGTGACGATCATGAGCCCGCCCGAGATCATGGAGCTGGCGCTGGCCTTCATCGACGAGATCGATCGCAGCGAGGTCGACGACCGCATCCTCGAGTACTTCGCGCTCGAGAACGCCGACGCCGAGCAGATGGCCATCGTGCTGCAGGAGCTGTTCAGCCTCGAGCGGCAGGGCGACGAGTTCATCCTCGTCCCGTCGCGGCGCGAGCTGGCCGACGACGATCCGCTGGCGCCGCCCTCGCAGCAGGTCACGCCGGTCTCGACCGAGCGGGAGCGGCTGGCGATCACGATCGACTACCGCACCAATACGCTCATCGTGTCGGCTACGCAGGAGTACCTCGATCTGGTCCGCGACGTCGTGGGTCGGCTAGATTCGATCGAGGCGACCGAGCGCGAGGAGGTTGTGTACGCTCTGCAGAACGCGCAGGCCGACGAGGTCGAGCGGGTGCTGGGTGGCTACGTCCGCGAGCAGGCCGACACGTTCCGTGGGCTGCTGACCGGCGAGAGCGGCGAGTCGCTCAGCCGCATCCTCGATCGCGAGGTCATCGTCGTGGGCGACCCGACGAGCAACAAGGTGCTGGTTTCGGCCTCGCCCCGGTACATTCGGACCATTACCGACATCATCGACGAGCTCGATGCTGCTCCGCCGCAGGTGCTCGTGCAGGCGCTCATCGCCGAGGTCACCCTCGACGAGGATGCGACCTGGGGCCTGGACTTCGACCTCTTCGACTTCGGCGGCGACATGTACGAGTTCGCGATGGACGCGACGGGCGCGGGCGTGGCGACCGCGGTCGGGCTGCCCAACCTCTCGCTGACGTCCCAGGACTTCGGGCTCGCCGTCCGTGCGCTGGAGGGCCAGGGCCGCCTGGAGGTGCTCAGCCGGCCGATGATCCAGATCAACAACAACGAGGTGGGCAACCTGCTGGTGGGCGAGGACATCGCGATCATCGAGAGCGTCGATACGTTCGAAAGCGGGCAGACCCGGGCCAACGTGGTCCGGCGGGACGTGGGCATCCAGATGGAGGTCCGCCCATCGATCAGCTCCGACGGCTTCGTCCGCCTGGTCATCGAGCCCGAGATCTCGTCGCTGTCCTCGGCGGTGACGCAGATCAGCGAGGACTTCGCCGCGCCGATCATCAACAAGCGCGAGGTGATCACGACGGTGACGGTGCGCAACGGCGAGACCATCGTCATCGGCGGGCTCATCCAGGCGCTCAACGACGACCGCGCCACCCGCGTGCCGCTGGTCGGCCAGATCCCGGTGCTGGGGTGGATCTTCCGCACCAACGAGCGGCGGGACGTCCGCACCGAGCTGCTGGTGGTGCTCACGCCGCGGATCATCCCGGGCGGGCGCGAGGGCGTCGTCGAGTCCCGCCGCGTGACGGGCGAGCAGCTCTTCCGCCACGGGGCCGCGTCGAGCAAGATCTTCGAGCGGCAGGACGTGACGGGCCTGGCGCCCGAGTCGTTCGAGGGCGAGCATCCGCCGGGCGAGGAGGCGCTGCGGGGCGACGCACCGGACGACGACCCGGCCGCGGGCGAGGAGAAGGATCGGTGATCGCACGGGTCGGCAGGACGTCGGTGGTGCTCTTGATTGGCGCGGCGTGCCTCGCGTGCGCACCCGGGTGCGCGTCGGGCGATGGCATACGCGACTTCGCCGCGCCGCCGTCGGATGTCATGCCCGATCGCGTCGTGCTCGTCAAGCGGTCGCAGGGCGACAACAACGCCAACGACTACATCGATGGCGTGCTGCTGGAGGTCTATCTCTTCAGCTTGGAGCAGCGGGGCGAGAGCTCGGGCCAGCCGTTCCATCGTGCGGGCACGCTCCGCTTCACGCTGTTCGGCGAGGACGGCCAGACGCTGAGCGAGGGCGCGTTCGGGCCCGACGAACTCCGCCGGGCGGAGCGCAAGGGCGCCCTCGGGCCCGCTTACTTCCTGGCGATCAATTTCGCGGCCCGCGGGCTGGACGACGTCCGTCCCAGGACCGACGCGAGGCTCTACATGGAGTTCGAGCCGCAGGGCGACGCCGAGCAGCTCGCCCGGGGCGCAACGCCGATCCGTCTGGGGCCGTGGTACGAGTAATCCCGCCCGTTGCCCGGCTCCGCGGCCGTCTTCGCGCAATCTTAATGGGTGGTCCGCCCAATTGTCCACCGCCTCTCATCGCTCGATGAGACAACACGCGGCCCACCGCGAACGATGCCCTATCTTGAAGTAACGGAGGTGCGCATGCGCGGTTGGATTGCGGGTGGTGTGGCGATGCTGGTGGCCCTGGCGGCGTCGGCGGCGGTGGCACCGCAGCCCGCGGCGCCGCTGCCGTCCTACACGAAGGTCCAGGGCGTCACCGGCAAGCTCAAGAGCGTCGGCTCGGACACCATGAACAACGTGGTGGCCGAGTGGTTCCAGCTCTTCAAGGGCTACTACCCGGGCGTCACGACCGAGGTGGAGGGCAAGGGCTCGGGGACGGCTCCGCCCGCGCTGATCGAGGGCACCACCCAGTTCGGGCACATGAGCCGGGCGATGAAGGCCTCGGAGATCGACGCCTTCGAGAAGCGGCACGGCTTCAAGCCCACGAAGCTCCGCGTGGCCATCGATGCGTTGGCGGTGTTCGTCCACAAGGACAACCCGATGGAGTCCATCAGCCTCGAGCAGCTCCAGCGGGCATGGTCGACCGCCGGCCCGAACATGACCTGGGGCGACCTGGGCGTGTCGGCGCCCACCTACCGCAACCGCTACGTCAGCCTGTACGGCCGCAACTCGGCGTCGGGCACCTACGGCTACTTCAAGAAGGCGGCCCTGGGCGACCTGGACTTCAAGCCCACGGTCAAGGAGCAGGGCGGCACCTCGGGCGTGGTGCAGGCGATCGGCAACGATCCGTACGGCATGGGCTACTCGGGCGTCGGCATCGCGACGGCGGACGTCAAGAAGCTCGATATCGCGCTCGAGACCGGCGACGAGGCCTACGAGCCCACCGAGGAGAACGCCCTCGCGGGGCTGTATCCGCTCGCCCGCTTCCTGTACGTGTACCTCAACCACGATCGCAACTCCTCGCTCGATCCGCTGCGGCGGGAATTCGTCCGCGTGATCTACTCGCGAGAGGGCCAGGAACGCGTCACCAAGAACGGCTACTTTGCCGTCCCGCCGATCGTGGGCCGGCAGGATGCGGCCTCGGTGGGCATCGAGATCGAGTGAGCCAAGGCCCGCCGCGGTCCGGAGCCGCGCCGGTGGCGTGACGCGAGCCCTCCATGCCGAGATCGACCCGCCGCAGGGTGCACACCATCGATCGCGTCGCCGAGACGGTCATCACCCTCGGCGGCTTCAGCGTGCTCGCGGCGGTGCTGGGCATCTGCGTGTTCTTGGCGGCGGTCGCCGTGCCGCTGTTCCGCTCGGGATCGCTGGAGGCGGCTTCCGACGGTGTGGGCGGCGTGCGTGGCGGTGGCGCGACGCTGCTGCTCACCGACGAGTACCTGACCATGGCGATGGCCGTGGATGAGCGAGGACGCATCGCTGTGCGGACCATCGCCGACGGGGCGCTGGTCGACGAGCTCGACCTAGCGGGCGACGGTGGCGCGGACGGCCCGCGGCCCACGGCGTGGAGCCGCTCGCCGTACAGCGAGCGGGTCGCGATCGGCTACGACGACGGCTCTGTGCGGCTGGGGCGTATCGGGTTCGATGCCCGGCGGCTGGACGCCGGCGATGCACCCGATGGCGCGGCCGCGCTCGATGCCGGCGGCGTGATGCCGGCGGAGATCGGCGGCGCGCGCGGGCTCGTGCAGCAGAACGAGCAGGGCGACCTGCGCTTCGTGCACCCCGTGGTCGACCTCGAGGAGGCGACGCGGCCGCTGGAGGGTTCGGCGGCGATCGCCCGGATCGATCACCTGCTGTTCAACCGCCGCGAATTCGTGGCCGCCATTGCGGGCGACGGCTCGGCGGCGGTCAGCGGCGTGCGCAAGATCGTTCCGCTGGGCGGCGGGCCGCCCCGCGTTCGGCTGCAGGCGTCGCCGCTGGATCTCCAGCTCACGGCGGGCGAGGCGATTCCGGACTGGGTGTTCGTGCTCGATGCCGGCGACTCGGTGGTCGTGCTGTGGCGCGACGGGCGAATGCGCAGGCATGCACGGGGGGACGCCGGCTTCGAGCTGGCCGACGATCTGCAGCTCGGCGCCGAGATCACCAGCGCCGAGGTGCTGCTGGGCGATCGCTCCGTGCTCGTGGGCGGCGCCGACGGCTACGCCGAGCAGTGGTTCGCCGCGCCCGACCCCGACGCGCCGCACGCCGACGGCCGGCGGCTCGTGCGGGGGTCGAGGCTCCGCATCGGCGATGCGCCCGTGGAGGCGATTGGCATCAGCCGGCGGGATCGCTCGGCGGTGTTCGCCGCGGGTCGCACCATCCGCGTACGGCACCTGACCAGCGGGCAGGTTGTCGCGTCGGTCGAGCTGGGCCAGAGTTCGGCCGACGCCGTCGCGCTGTCGCCGCGCGGCGAGGCGGTGATCGCGGTGGGCGCGTCCGTGGGCGATGCCGACGAGGACTGGGGCGCCCTGTGGACGCTCACGCCCGGGCACCCCAAGGTCACCTTCGGTTCGATGTTCGGCCGGACGCACTTCGAGGGCGAACTCGAGGCGGGGTATTCGTGGCAGAGTTCGGCGGCGACCGACCAGTCCGAGCCCAAGCTGAGCCTGATGCCGATGATCTTCGGCACGCTGAAGGCGACGGTGTTCGCGATGCTGTTCGCGGTGCCCGTGGCCGTGGGGGCGGCGATCTACACGAGCGAGTTCCTGGACCGCCGCATCCGCCGGGTGGTCAAGCCCGCGGTCGAGGTGATGGCCTCGCTGCCCTCGGTGGTGCTTGGCTTCGTAGCCGCGATCGTGCTCGCGCCCTACGCCCGCGACTGGCTGCCCTCGGTGCTGGTGGGGCTGGCGATCGTGCCCTTCGTGGTGATGCTGGCGGCCCACGCCTGGCAGCTCGTGCCCCAGCGTGTTGCGCTGCGGACGACGAGCGGGCGGACGCTGGCACTGCTGGTGGCGGCCATCGCGCTGGGCGTGCTGCTGAGCGCCGCCGTCGGACCCATCGTGGAGCGCACGCTGTTCGCGCCCTCGCGCGGCGACGTGCTGCTGCTCGCCGGCTCGGCCGAGCCCGTCGCCGAGGGCGAACGCCCGGGCTGGGTGGGGTCCCGCGACGTGCTGGACGCCGAGGAGCAGCTGCGGCTTCGGCGCAGCGGGCTGGGATTCGATCGCGGCGTCGTCGTCCGGCCCGTCGAGCCCGAGGATGCGGAGTCGCTCGCGGCCGTGGAAGCCACGATCGCCGAGGCGGGCATCGCCGATCCGAGCATCCGTCGCTGGCTGGATGGCGAGTTTGGCGGCGCGGGGCCCGGGTGGTTCCTGGTGTGCGTTCCGTTCGCGATCGTGCTCGTGGCCGGAATGAGCCGCCGGCTGCTTGGGCGCGGCTTCAACGACTACGTCGCCGTGCAGCCCCGCTCGCGGGCCGCGTTGCTCGAACTCGTCCGGTTCGTCGTGACGACGGCGGCCGTGCTCGTGGTTGCGGCGGCCGCCGCGTGGCTGCTGGCGGCCTTCGGGCAGGATCCGCGGACGTCGATCTTCGGGCCCTTCCAGCAGCGCAACACGCTGGTCGTGGGCATCATCATGGGGCTCGCGGTCATCCCGATCATCTACACCATCAGCGAGGATGCGCTCTCCAGCGTGCCCAACGGCCTGCGGTCGGCCTCGCTGGGCGCGGGCGCCACCCGATGGCAGACGGTCATCCGTGTGGTGCTGCCGGTCGCGGCGTCGGGCATCTTCTCGGCCTGCATGATCGGGCTGGGCCGAGCCGTCGGCGAGACCATGATCGTGCTGATGGCTACGGGCAACACGGCGACGATGAACTGGAACATCTTCGAGGGCATGCGGACACTGTCGGCCAACATCGCCGTCGAGCTGCCCGAGGCCGCCCGCGGCGGGACGCACTACCGCGTGCTGTTCCTGTGCGGGCTGGTACTGTTCGTGATGACCTTCGTGATCAACACGTCCGCCGAGGTGGTCCGCCAGTACTACCGCAAGCGGAACGCGGCGCTATGAGCCAGGCGGCGGAGCAGCACGTCGCACGCCGGACCACCCGGCGCACCACGCTCTCGGCGCGCGGCGAGCCGGCGGTGTGGGTCATGGGGTCGGCCCTGGTGCTGGCGGTGGCGCTCCTGGTCGGCCTGCTGGGGCTGATCGCCTACAGCGGGCTGTCGGCCTTCGTCGTCGAGCCCATCGAGCGGGTGACGCTGCGGGACGGCTCGAGCTTCCTCGGCATCTACAAGCAGCGGGAGCGCTTCGACGCCGATCCCGCGATGCGGGCCGAGATCGAGGCGCTCCGCGACGCCGGTGAGCTGCCCGAGGACGCCGAGGCGGGCGATGGCCGCGCCGTGCGGCTGCTCTTCCGCGTCGCCAACCGGGAGTACAACGGGCGGACCTTCCGCTGGGTGCCGGCGTACGAGATCGCCAGCCGCGCGACGCCCGGCACGCTGGCCTTCGTGGAGCGGGAGTCCTGGGGCGCCTGGCTCGGCGAGCCGCGGGCGCTCTGGCTGCTGGAGGATCGCGTGCTGCCTCTGGGCGAGGCGCCGCCGGCGGATGCCCGCGATGCCGAGACGCTCGCCGACGGCTCGACCCGCGTCCGCGTGGCCCGCGTGCTCGCGGAGGGGCCCGAGGAGACCTGGGCGGCGCTGCCGGACGCCATCGATGCGGCCCGCGAGCGCCGGGCCGAGCGTCGGCGGCTGAACGCCATCGAGCTGGACGACATCAACGTCGCGATCGACGAGCAGCGGACGCGGCTGCGACTGGCCGAGATCGCGGTGCGCGACGCCGCCGAGGAGCGGTCCGGCGGCCTTCCGGTGCTGGCGTGGCTGCCGGTGCTGGTCGCGGCGGCGGGCGGCGTGGCCGGACTCGCGACGGCGCGGCGGTGGACGCCACGGCTCGATCCGCAACGCCGCGGCACGGCACGGCTGGCCGTCGGTTCGCTGGCCGTGCTGGTGCTGGTGCTGTCGCTCGCGGTCGTGCTGGAGCACCCGTGGGCGGGCGGCGGCGATCCCGATCGCGCCGCCGAGCGGCTCGCGGAGGTTGCCGCCGAGGTCGAGCAGCGCGAGACGGAACTGCAGCGGCAGGCCGACGAGGTGGTCGCCCGGATCCGCACGCTGGACGCCGAGGACGATCGGCACCGGGTCGTGTTCTCCGATGGCGCCGACGCCGGCGTCTTCGCGCCGATCAGCGACACGCAGCGGGGCGAGCCGATGCGGGTGAGCCAGGTCGTGCGGGTCTTCCGGCCCAACGACATGTCCTTGGCCGAGCGGGCCGCCGCGTACACCGAGCGGTGGTGGGCCTACGTGAGCGAGGATCCGCGGGAGGCCAACACAGAGGGCGGCGTGTGGCCGGTGATCTTCGGCACGGTGCTGATGACCATGCTGCTCAGCGTGGTCGTGGTGCCGCTGGGGGTCATCGCGGCGCTCTACCTGCGGGAGTACGCGAAGCAGGGATTCGTCACGAGCGTGGTGCGGATCGCGGTGAACAACCTGGCGGGCGTGCCCAGCATCGTGTACGGCGTGTTCGGCCTGGGCTTCTTCTGCTACGCCGTGGGCGGCTTCATCGACGGCGGGGCGGAGGATCCAGCGCCGCGGATCGGCTCGTGGTCCGATCCGGGGTGGTGGCCCTGGATGGTCATCGGGATGCTGGTGGTGATGTCGGCGCTGGCGATGGGCGTGCTGGGCCGCGCCCGGCCTGGCACGCCGTCGACGGCCGGCAACCGCGTGTTCCGGGTGGCGGCGTCGGCGGCGTGGCTCGCCGCTTCGGGCATCGTGCTGCTGCTGTTCGCCACGACGCCCTATTTCCAGGGCTTCTTCCGCGTGCAGGTGGCCGACAATACGCCGGTGTTCGGCACGCCCGGGCTGCTGTGGGCGTCGCTGACGCTCGCATTGCTCACGCTGCCGGTGGTGATCGTCGCGACCGAGGAGGCCATCGCCGCGGTGCCCAACTCGGCCCGCGAGGGCAGCTACGGCTGCGGGGCGAGCAAGTGGCAGACGGTCCGACGCATCGTGCTGCCGGGCTCGATGCCGGGCATCATGACCGGCGCCATCCTGGCGATGGCCCGCGGCGCGGGCGAGGTTGCGCCGCTCATGCTCGTGGGCGCGGTCAAGCAGGCCGACGCGCTTCCCTTCAGCCGGCATGCGCCCTTCCTGCACCCCGAGCGGAGCTTCATGCACCTGGGCTTCCACATCTACGATCTGGGCTTCCAGAGCCCCGACCCCGAGACCGCCAAGCCGCTGGTGTGGGCCACGGCCTTGCTGCTGATCCTGATCGTGGTCATCATGAACCTGGCGGCGATCACCATCCGTGCACGGCTGCGCGCGCGGCTATCGTCCGGCCACTTCTAGGGGAGTCGCACGCACCCATGACCCAGGCGATCGACACGCGCGCCACGGCTACGCAGGCCCGGGATTACCCGGTCATCGACGCCATCCGCCGCGGCGAGACCGCCGGCTCGGTGGTGCACGACGCGCTCGCCGCCGAGGACACGGTGCTGGACGTCGAGCGGTTCCGGCTGTTCTACAACTACGACCAGCAGGCGCTCCACGACGTGTCGATGATGGTGCCCCGGGGCCGGGTCACGGCGCTCATCGGGCCGTCGGGCTGCGGCAAGTCCACGCTGCTGCGGAGCGTCAACCGGCTGAACGACCTGATCGACGGCGTCCGGGTCGAGGGCGGCATGACGCTCAACGGCCAGCCGATCTATGCGCACGACGTCGACGTGATCGAGCTGCGCAAGCGGATCGGGATGGTGTTCCAGAAGCCCAACCCATTCCCGATGTCGATCTTCGAGAACGTGGTCTACCCGCTGCGGATCGACGGCGAGAACCGCCGCGGTGTGCTGGCCGAGGCCTGCGAGCGGGCGCTGCGGGCCGCCGCGCTGTGGGACGAGGCCAAGGACCGGCTGAAGGACTCGGCTCTGGGGCTCAGCGGCGGGCAGCAGCAGCGGCTGTGCATCGCCCGGGCCATCGTGGCCGATCCCGAGGTGCTGCTGCTCGATGAGCCGTGCTCGGCGCTGGACCCAATCGCGACGCTGCGGATCGAGGAGTTGATCCACGAGATCGCCACGCGGTACACGGTCCTCATCGTCACGCACAACATGCAGCAGGCCACCCGGGTGAGCGATTTCACGGCGTTCATGTACCTCGGACGGCTGGTCGAGTACGGCCCGACCGCGGACATCTTCCAGCGGCCCAAGCTCCGCGAGACCGAGGAGTACGTCACGGGCCGCTTCGGCTGATCGCCCCTCAGCCGGGAGCACGCGGGCCGATGGAGGACGAGCGGCCGGAAGACCGAATCCGGCCCGGCCAAGCGCCGATTGAATAGAGTTCGCAACGCTTCGAGGCCGCCCGCCCGCACGAGGCTCGCCGGCGCGGGATCGGCCGATTGCAGAGGGGAATCCGATGGCTTCCGGTCCTCGCGCCGTGCCCCCGTCCGTCAACGGCTGGAACGCCCAGTTCCTGGATGAGGCCTACCGGTCCTACCGGCAAGACCCCGAATCTGTGCCGGCGGACGTCCGGGCCTTCCTGCAGGGCTTCGAGTTGGGCGACTCGGGTGCTGGTTCGTCGGGGGCCGGTTCCTCGGGGGCCGAAGCGGGCGGCGGCGACGCGGACTTCCACCACAAGGTCGACGAGCTGATCTTCGCCTTCCGGGACATGGGCCACCTCGAGGCCCGGCTCGATCCCTTCGATCGCGAACCCGACCCGGTGGACTGCCTGCGGCCCGAGCATCACGGGCTGACCGAGGAGGATCTCGACCGGGCGATCAATCCGGCGCGGCTGGACGTCGAGGAGCCGCTCACGCTGCGGCAGGCCATCGACAGGCTGCGGCGGACCTACTGCGGCTCCATCGGCGCCGAGATCATGCACGTGCCCAGCCGCGAGGAGCGGAGCTGGCTGATCGAGCGCTGCGAGCGGGACGCCGGCGCCATCAACTTCGATCGCGGCCGCCGGGTGCACATCCTGCGGCAGGTGCTGCAGTCCGAGATGTTCGAGAAGTTCCTGGGCCGCCGCTACCCGGGCGACAAGCGCTTCAGCCTCGAGGGCAGCGAGACGCTGATTCCGCTGGTCAACGGCGTGCTGGAGCACCTCTCCGAGCACGGCGTAGAGGAAGCGGTCATCGGCATGGCCCACCGCGGCCGGCTCAACGTGCTCAACAACGTGCTGGGCAAGACCTACGAGCAGATCTTCACCGAGTTCGAGGATACCTGGGCCGAGGACTACACCCAGGGCGGGGGCGACGTGAAGTACCACCGCGGCTACTCGGGCCAGCTGAGCTACCCAAATGGCCGCTCGCTGCACGTGGCGCTGTCCAGCAACCCCAGCCACCTCGAGGCCGTCGCGCCCGTGGTGCAGGGCCGCACCCGGGCCAAGCAGCGGCACCGCGGCGACAAGCAGCGCATCCGCGTCGTGCCGATGGTCATCCACGGCGACGCCGCCATCAGCGGCCAGGGCGTCGTGGCCGAGACCCTCAACTTCTCGCAGCTCGACGGCTACGCGACGGGCGGCACGATCCACGTTGTCGTGAACAACCTGATTGGCTTCACGACGTCGCCCCGCGACGGCCGGTCGAGCCTCTACTGCACCGACGTCGGCAAGATGGTCGGTGCGCCCGTGCTGCACGTGAACGGCGAGGACCCCGAGGCGTGCGTGATGGCCGCCATGATCGCGGCCGAGTATCGCCAGACGTTCCGCAAGGATGTGCTGCTCGACATGCACTGCTACCGCCGCTTCGGTCACAACGAGCAGGACGAGGCCAGCTTCACCCAGCCGGTGCTCTACAAGCTCATCAAGGGCAAGAAGAGCGTGCTGTCGACCTACGCCGCGCGGCTCCGCGACGAGGGGGTGATCTCCGACGACGACATGAAGGAGATCCGCGGCCAGCTCGACAACGCGCTCGATCAGGCCCAGGACGCCGCCAAGCAGTCCCCGTACGACCCCACGATCGACCCGGGCAGCGACCGCTGGGTCGGCATGACCCACAAGTACGACTTCGATCCCATCCAGACGGCGGTGTCGCGGGACGTGCTCCAGGAGGTTTGCGAGGCGATCGGCACGGTGCCCGAGGGATTCACGCCGCACCGCAAGCTCCAGAACCTGCTCGAGTCCCGCCGCACGCTGCCCGAGACCGGCGACATCAGCTACGCCGACGCCGAGACTCTGGCCTACGGCACGCTGCTGCTCGAGGGCATCCCGGTGCGGCTGAGCGGGCAGGACTCGCGTCGGGGCACCTTCAGCCATCGGCACGCGGTGCTGGTCGACGCCGAGACCGCCGAGACCTTTACGCCGCTCAATTCGATCCGCCCGCTGGGCGAGCCGGGCACGGATCTGGAGCCCGGCGAGACCGACGACAAGGGCCGCATCGCCCAGGCCAAGTTCTGCGTGTACGACAGCCCGCTGAGCGAGTTCAGCGTGATGGGCTTCGAGTACGGCTACGCGCTCTCGGACCCGAACATGCTGGTGATCTGGGAGGCGCAGTTCGGCGACTTCGTCAACGGCGCCCAGGTCATCATCGATCAATTCCTGACCAGCGCGGAGGTCAAGTGGGACCGCTGGTGCGGGCTGACGCTGTTCCTGCCGCACGGCTACGAGGGCCAGGGTCCCGAGCACAGCTCGGCGCGGCTCGAGCGATTCCTCGAGGCCTGCGCCGACGACAACGTCGAGGTGGTCTACCCCTCGACGGCCGCCCAGACCTTCCACATGCTGCGGCGGCAGGTCCGACGGCCGTTCCGCAAGCCGCTGGTCGTCATGACGCCCAAGAGCCTGATCCGCACGCCGACCAGCACCATCGACGAGCTGGTGACCGGCCGTTTCCAGGAGATCATCGACGACCCGGCCTTCGTGGACGGCGGCGATCCGAGCGGCGTGCGCGACGTCCTGCTGTGCACCGGCAAGCTCTACTGGGAGCTGCAGGCCCGCCGCGATGAACTGGACCGCAAGGACGTGGCGATCGTCCGCATCGAGCAGCTCTATCCGCTGCACACCGAGCTGCTCGAGCAGCTCATCGAGCGCTACGCCAACCGCGAGCGGGTGATCTGGGTCCAGGAGGAGCCCCGCAACATGGGCGCCCACCTGCACGTGTCCGACGCGATCCGCACGCGGATCGGCGGGGTGCTGCCCAACGGCGAGTTGGGCTACATCGGCCGGCTGCCGAGCGCGTCGCCCGCGACGGGCTCCAAGCGGCGGCACAAGGATGAGCAAGAGTCGATCGTGGCCGAAGCGGTCGGCCCGGCTCCCGCGGAGGAAGACGCCCAGGGCGAGCACAAGCCCAAGCTGGTCCGGGCCTCGGCCTAGGACGATTCGGCATTCACACGACGCTGCACGGACGGCAGGAGCCACGCATGGCCACCAACATCGTGATCCCAGAGGTCGGCGAGTCGATCACCAGCGGCGTCATCGCCGCGTGGACCGTGGCCGACGGCGACTACGTGGAGCGGGACGAGACGGTGCTCGAGCTCGAGACCGACAAGATCACCATGGAGGTGCCCGCGCCCGCGGCGGGCGTCGTCAAGCACGGTGCCTCGGAGGGCGACGAGGTCGAGGTCGGCGCGACCGTGGGCTCCATCGACGAATCGGCCGAGAAGCCCGGCGGGGGCGAGTCCTCCCAGGGCGAATCGGCCGAGGACGCCGAGCCGGCGAAGTCCGGGTCCAAGGACGCCGGCAAGGCCGCCGAGACCGCGGCCGGCGGCGGCCAGGGCGAGAAGCGGGCGTCGGAAGCCGGCGGGGGCGGAACGGCCATCGCCGAGAAGGTTGCCAAGACGGATCGCGTGCCGAAGGCGAGGCCCGACAACGGCGCCGACGTGCACGCGACGCCGGTGGCCGAGAAGGTCGCCAGCGAGCACGGCGTGGATCTGTCCTCCGTAGTGGGCACGGGCGCGAGCGGCCGCATCCGCGAGCAGGACGTGCTGGCCTTCCTCCAGTCCGGCGGGCGGCCCGGGGGCGACAACGGCGCCACGCGGAACGGCGGGGACGGCGCCCCGTCCGGCAGCCGCGACATCCATCGCGAGAAGATGACCCCGCTGCGGCAGCGCGTCGCCAACCGCCTCGTCGAGGCGCAGCAGACCGCGGCGATGCTGACGACCTTCAACGAGTGCGACATGACCGCCGTCATGGCCCTCCGCAAGCAGTACAAGGAGGACTTCGAGAAGAAGCACGGCATCGGGCTGGGCTTCATGTCCTTCTTCGTCAAGGCCGTCGTGCAGGGGCTCAAGGCCTTCCCGCTCGTCAACGGCTACATCGCCGAGGACGAGGGCGGCAAGCCGGTCATCCAGACGCACGACTACTGCGACGTCGCCATCGCGGTCGCCAGCCCCAAGGGCCTCGTCGTGCCCGTCGTGCGCAACGCCGAGACGCTGAGCTTCGCCGAGATCGAGAGCACCATCAAGGACCTGGCAACGAAGGCCCGCGACGGCAAGCTGACGCTCGACGAGATGACCGGCGGCACGTTCACGATCACCAACGGCGGCGTGTTCGGCAGCCTGATGAGCACGCCGATCCTCAACCCGCCGCAGTCGGCCATCCTGGGCATGCACACCATCAAGAAGCGCGCCGTCGAGGATCCGGCCAACCCGGGCCAGCTGGCCCTCCGCCCGATGATGTACCTGGCGGTCAGCTACGACCACCGCATCATCGACGGCGCCGAGGCCGTGCAGTTCCTGGTCACTATCAAGAACTGCATCGAGAACCCCGAGCGGATCCTGATCGATCTCTAGTTCGAGGCGTTCCTAGCGATTCGCCGTCGCGTGCCGCTGGTCGACCAGCTGGTCGAGCAGGCCGTTGCACGCCGCGGTGAGCATCTCGTACACCCGCTCGAAGCCGTCGTCCTCGCCGTAGTAGGGGTCGGGCACGTCGGGGGCGCGGTCGACCTCGCCCGCGTGCTCCGGATCGAATGCCCGCATCCGGCGGGTGCGTTCGGGGGGCGAGCCCAGCCGCAGCAGATCGCGGTGATTGCTGGCGTCCATCGGCACGATCCACGCGAAGCGGCCGAAGTCGCTCGATGGGTCGATCTGGCGGCCGATGCCGGGCAGCTCGACGCCGTGGCGGTCGGCCGTCGCGAGGGCGCGGCGGTCGGGGCGGTCGCCGACGTGCCAGTGGCCCGTGCCGGCCGAGTCCGCGACGACGTCGATCGCACGCTCGCGGGCGAGATGCAGGAAGATGCCCTCGGCCAGCGGGCTGCGGCAGATGTTGCCGAGGCAGACGAAGAGGACGCTATTGGTCGGCGGTTCGGGCATCGGCCGAGCGTACGCCCACGCCGTCCGCGAAGTTGTTTGCCACGCTGTTGACATGGTGCCGCGCCGTGCGGCGATCCCGCCATAACTCGTCGAGCGCGGCTAGCGCGGCCTCGGGTCGGATCGCGGCGAGCGGGTCGGCGGCCGCGAGGCCCAGCCGCCGGAGCGTGCCGCAGGCATCGGGACCGTCGAAGTCCAGCGTGAGGGCGAACCGATCGCGGAGGAACCGCTCGACGGCCTTGTCCAGCGTGCCGGCGCAGGAGGCGTTCGTCGTGCCGCTGGCGAGCACCGCGTAGGCGAGCAGCGCCTCCTTGCACTCCTCCTGGGCGATCATGCGGCACAGCGTGTGCAAGACGGCGGCGTTGTTGGCGATGTTCTTGTCGTAGAGGTGCTGCGTGCGGTGGCTCGTCCGCTGGTGCTTCTTGCGGCGGTAGCCCAGGAAGCTCTTGATCGCCAGGCCGCCCAGCCCGATGGCGACGGGCACGGCCAGGGCCGTCGTCGAGACCGCGCCCCCGGCGGCCACCTTGGCGACGCCGCCCAGCGAGCCCGCGCCGCCGCCGATGATCTGCAGGCGGTCGGTCACCGACATCTGCACGCGGGCGTGGGGCAGCAGCGCCTCGACGTCGGCCATCGGGATATCGCGGAAGAGCTTGAGCCGCAGGTGGTCCTCGCCCTTGATCTGCGCGACGACAACGAGCCTCGGGAACACCTCGACGTCGAAGGGACTGGTCCGCCAGGGCCGCACGCGATGGCGGCGGTGGTGGGTCTCGAAGCCGCGTCCGCGGACGTGCAGCGACAGGCGCTCGATCATCTCGGGATCGAGCTTGACCCGCAGGCCGTACACGCTGCCGGCGGCGAGGGCGGCCTTGATGCCCACGTCGTCCATCTCGGTGAAGTTGGCCTTGCCCAGCAGGTAGCAGAGAGCGTCGTGCAGCGTGCCGTCGGGCGCGGCATGGCCCGGCAGCGTGTCGAGGTCGGGGTTCATCGCGGCGTATAGCCGGTCGAGGTGGCGGTGCAGCTCGTTGGCCTCCAGCCCGATCACCCGCTCCAGGCTGCGGGCGAGCTTCTGGGCCCAGCCAGCGACGGGCCCGAAGCGGCCGGGGTCGCCGTCGATGGCGTCGACCAGCGCGTCGAGGCGTACGGGCACGAACCGATCGTCGGGCCGGTGCAGGTTGGGGCGGGCCGCGGGCACACCCGAACATATCGGCTTCGCGCGTGGGTCGTAATCCGCTACCATCGCGGGACGGAGGTGCTCGATGACGCAGCAGCCGATCCCCGTACGCCCCGGGGGCGTGGCACTGGCGTGCGGCGGCCTGATGGTCCTGGCCGCGGTGTCCGTCCTGCCGGCGTGCAGCGAGAACTCGACGCCCGCCGCCACGATGCGGTCGGCGGAGGCCGTCGTCTCCACTGTCGAGGGCCGCCAGCTCTACATCCTGCACTGCCAGCAGTGCCACGCGGCCCAGGGTGAGGGCGTGTTCGGCATGGGCCCGGCGCTCGTGGGCTCGGCCGCCGTCCTGGGCGATCCCGATTACCTGACCGAAATGATGCTGCTGGGCATCGGCGGCGATGCGCCCGGGGCGCTCCGCGCCTCGGGCGAGTATTCGCTGCCGATGCAGAGCTACGCGCACCTCCGCGACGACGAGATCGCGGCGATCCTGACCTACATCCGCCGATCGTGGGGCAACTTCGCGCCGTCGGTCCGCGACGTCCACGTCACCGACATCCGAGACCAGCTCTAGGCGGGCTGGGGCGTCACGCCGGCGGCGGCGTAGACCCTATCGACGAATCCGGCGGCGAGCGCTCCGGTTGTGCGCCTGCGCGGACGCTTGGCCATCGCGTCGAGCAGCGCGCGGGCGACCTCGGCGGTCGCGGCGCGATGGCACGGCACCAGCCCCGGGTTGTCGTGCAGTGACACGGGCGCATGCCGGGGATCGGCCACGACGTGCAGGCCCGCGGAGAGCGCCGCGGCGACGAGGCCCGGGCTCGCGTGGGCGTCGGCGTCCGGCCCGTGCACGGCGAGGGCGACCGTCGCCGCCGCGAGCCGCTCGTGCAGCGGCCGGCCATCAACGTCGATCCGCACGAGGTCGAGCCCCTCGGTGGGCATCCGCAGCAGCCGCCGGAGCCCGGAGCACGCCGGCGGCACGGCGAAGTCGATGCCCGCGTGCCCGGCGCTGGCCAGGCTCACGCCACGCCAGGGCAGCAGCGTCCGCCCCTGTGTGCCCGGGTCGGCCAGCAGGAGCACGCGCGGACGCTCGCCATGGTCGCCGCGGTCGGGGACGGACGTGCACTGCGCGATCTTGATCGCCTCGGCGGTATCCGCCGGAGATCGACCGTGGGGATCGATCGCGGCGACTGCGCCGAGAGATCCGCCGACGCCCGCGCGACGCGCGACAGCTGCGGCGAACCCGCTCCAGGCCACGCAGCCGGCTGGCTCGATGTCGCGGAGCACGCGTTGCAGCCCGCGGGCCGCGAGGCGGACGCTGCCTCCCGCCGGTGTGGGCACGCGGGCATCGGGCCGGACGTCGAGCCGTTCGGCCCGGGCGTCGGCGCCGGCATGGCCCAGGACGACGCGGACGTGCGGCACCGGCGCGGCAGTGCGCAGGAAGGCCGCGAGGGCGAGGGCCGAGAGGTCCCCGCCGCGTCGGAGCACGCGATCGGGCGGCGTCGACTCGGAGGCCGCGTCGGAGGGTCCGTCGACCTCGAAGAGGTGCAGCAAGGCCACGGCGACGCCCCGGGGCTCAGTTGCCCGCGCGGGCGCTGAGGACCCGCTCTTCGTTGTAGAACAGCTCGCTGACGGCGCGGCCCGAGTAGGCCGCGAGATCGTCGAGCGCCTGTCGCTGCTCGTGGCCGCTGCTGGGCACGAAGTCCGGGCGGACCGGCATGGTGACGTCGAGGACGTGGCCGGAGGAATCCGGCTCGGGCCACAGCCGCTCGTTGTTGGCCACGTCGATGACCTTGACGCGGAGCCGGGAGTTGGGCCGCAACTCGCCGGTGTCGGCCGCCAGGCGGAAGCGCTCGACGCGGACCCAGATGATCTGCTCGGCGCCGATCGCCCGGCCGATGCCGACGATGGACATCGACTGCTCGGCGCTGTCCCGCTGCAGGGTGGCCATGACCTCGCGGGAGTCGACGACGTCCTTGACCTTGGCCCGCGAAGCCAGCTGCCGCTGTGCGGTGGCGAGCAGCTCGCGGCGGTAGGCCATCGAGGGCACGATGCTGTCGGGATCGTCCAGCATGATGGCCGTCACGCGGCCGCGATCGAGCGTGAACTCGCGGGGCACCTTGGGCGGCCCCTGCACGAGCAGCACCGCGGGGGCCACGATGTTGCAGCCGGCTAGCACGCCGGCCGCGATCACCAACGCCAAGCTTGCCACCATGCGCACGCTAGTACTCCTGGAACTCCTCGTACCGCTCGCGATGGTCGTAGAAGAACCATGCCGAGCGGTTCGAGAATCGCCGGACGAGCTGATCGGCCATCGTGGAGCCGGGCAGCTCGTCCCGCGTGACGTTGGGCAGGTCCGGGAAGCCCACCGTGACGAACTCCTCGAGGCGGACGTCCTCCTCGATGAACGAGTCGGCTTCGATTACGAGCACGACGCCCGACACGCGGCCGTCCCACACGTACTCGTTGCCGGGCTCGAAGAGCTGGAACTCCTCGAGCTGGATGACCACGAGCCGGTCGACCTCGAGCCGCTCGGCGATCTCGTCATACGTGCGGCCCAGCAGCGCCGGCTCGTTGAACATGATCCGCTCGATCTCGTTGGTCGACATGATCTCGATGCCCGGGACGTTGGCTCGCAGCCGCTCGGTGATGTTGGCGTGCACCACCTCGTCGATGCTTGGGTAGGTCATCGCCAGCTCGCGGTCGGCATCGACGATAACCGCGACCTTCTGGCCCTCCAGCCCCCGGTACTCGGCCTCGACCTTGCGTGTGCTCTGGCGGCGGCGTTCCTGCTCGAGCACGCCGAAGAAGCCGAAGATGTTGCACCCCGCCAGGGATCCCGCTTGGGCGAGCAGCAGCACAAGCAGCACGAAGCGGCACGCGCACGCGTTTCGGCTCACGATCCACCCCCCCCCAGGCCCGACCCATCGAAGGTGGCCAGCTTGAAGAGCCACGCGGCCAGCAGCACTGCGCCGGCGACCCACAGCAGCCTGGGGCTCCAGGCCTTCGCCGCCACCGACACCGTGGCGGCGCCCGTGGCCATCCCGTGGAGGCCGCACCAGAACACGACGGCCGCAACCAGCGCGAGGCCCATGCCCGCGGGTTGGGCCAGGAAGGACCCGCCGAGGTCGCCGTTGGCCGCCCGCGTGACGGCCGTCGTCATGCCACAGGTCGGGCACGGCTTGTTGAAGGCCGTGACCCACTGGCAGGGCGGGAGGCCCATCTGGGTGTGCGTGCCGTGGCCGGCCTCCGAGGGCGTCAGCGCCGCGCCCACGGCCAGCAGACCGCCACTGGGCAGCGCGACGGCCGCCCCGGCAAGCCGCGGGCGACCCGGTGCCTCGGAGGGCGCGGCATACGGCCGCGCGGCCGTGAGCGACGTGCTTGCGTCATGATCCTCTAGCACGCAGCATCGTACGGGGTTGACGGCCGGCGGATCCCGGGGTGGGCGGCGGTGCCGGGCGGCCGCATCAATTGCGGGGCGGCTTGGAGGGCCGGCCCAGCGGCGGCTCGCCCCGCATCCGTCTCGCGAGATCCGCGACGATGCGGTCCTCCAGCGTGATCAGGTGGTGGCTCAGCAGCAGCCGCCCCGGCACCCAGATGGGCTCCTGGTCGGGCGGGGCCGAGTTGGTTGCGCCCACCCAGGCATCGCGGAGGACGGCGTAGGGCACGATCTCGTAGCCCCGGGGCTGGGCGTTGAGCGTCTGGATGAACTCCGAGCCCGGGATCATCTGCTTCGCGGCCGCATCGAGGTGGATCCTCTTGGCGAGCGTCGCACCGCGGTGCGGCGTGCCGAACGTGTACAGCGTGCCGATCCGAAGCTCCATGTCGTTGGCGCGGCCCACGGCGCTGGCGTCGGCGGCGGCCGTCCGCGCCACCAGCCCACCCATCGAGATCGCGATGACGTCGACCTCCGTGGTCCGCGCTCGGCCCGTCTCGGGGTCGACGTCCGATCCGAACCGCTCGGCCACCTGGCTCGCGACGTCGTCGGCGATCGGCGGGATGTCGTCGGCCATCGGGAAGCTGATGGCCAGCAGTTGGTCCTTGTCGGCCCCGGTCAGCTCGCGGATGCGATCGGCCAGCATCGAGCCGGCGGCGCCCGGCGAGCGATAGCCACTGAGCACCACGATGGGGCGCTCGTGGCCGATCGGGTCGGCCTTCATCTCGCGGAGTGCCTCGCGGACCTCGGCGTTGGTGGCCGGATAGTCCGGGTTGTGGTGGTCGATGTGGATGCACGACGCCACGAGCACGAGCATGGACGCGCCCGCGATCACGACCGCCGCGTTGCGGATCCGCCGCCACCACCGCCTGCCGCGGGAGCGCGTCGTCGTCGACGGCGCGTCGCCGGCGTCGGTGGTCTTGGCGTCGGTGTGGCGGGCGTCGGCCTGCTCGACGTCGGCTGGTCCAGCCTGGGTGTTAGTCTTCATTAACATACTTATTGGTTTGTGGCGCGTCGGCTTCCAACAAGCCGTCGGTCCCGGGGGCAATCACGGGCCCTTCGGGCCGATATCGGATGGATTATGGGCGACAGACTCGCAGGACACGGGATCGTGGTCACCGGAGCCGCCCGGGGCATCGGCCGGGCCATCGCGGCGGCGTGCGCGCGGGAGGGCGGCCGCGTGCTGCTCACCGACATCCGCGACGACGAGGGCGAGGCCGCCGCTGCCGAGATGGGCGCGGCCTACTGCCGGCTCGACGTCCGGTCGGAGGACGACTGGCGGGATGCGTTCGCGGACGCTGCCGCCCGCGGCATCGCCGTCACCGGCCTGGTCAACAACGCCGGCGTCAGCGGCTTCAACGAGGGGCTGGGCCCGCAGGACCCCGAGCACTGCGCGCTGGCCGACTGGCGGGCCGTGCATGCGACCAACCTCGACGGCGTGTTCCTGGGCTGCCGGCACGCCATCGGCGCGATGCGGGCGGCCGGCGGCTCGATCGTCAATATCGCCTCGCGGAACGCGACGGTCGGTGTCGGCGGCGCGGCGCCCTACGCCTCGAGCAAGGCGGCCGTGCTCAACCACACTCGCTCGGTTGCGCTCTACTGCGCCGAGCGGGGCCTGCCAATCCGCTGCAACGCGGTGCTGCCCGGCGCGATCCTGACTCCGATATGGGATGCCTTGCTCGCGGGCGTCGCCGACAGGGATGCCGCCATCGCCGACATTGCCGCCGAGGTGCCACTCAAGCGGATGGGCGCGCCGGCCGACGTGGCCGCGATGGTCGTCTACCTGCTAAGAGATGAGTCGAGCTATGCCACCGGGGCGGCCTTCGCGATCGACGGTGGCTTGACCGCGGGGACCACGGCGCAGCCGCAGAAGTGACCCGAACGATGCAGGCCGTCGGGACGTGGGTTCGTTCTAGTAGTCGGTCGTAATCGCCGCTACGTCGGGCCGAGCACGGTCTTCCCGCGGCTCGTCATTCCGCCCAATGTGGATGAAGCCGGCGAGCTGCTCGTGCTCGGCCACGCTCAGCTCGGCGAGCACGCGGCGGTCGAAGGCGTACCACTCGGTGAGCCAGAGGCCCGCGAATCCGAGGGCCCGCGCGGCGTGCAGCAGGTTCATGCAGACCGCACCGGTGGCGAGCATCTGCTCCCACGCGGGGATCTTGGGGTGCTCCGCGGGGCTGTAGACAACCGCAACGACGAGCGGGGCGTACGACATCCGCCGCCTGGCCTCGCTCCGCTGCTCCTCGGGCGCATCGGGGTGATCGGCCTCGAAGCAGTCGCCGATGACGCGGTTGAGGTCGTCGCGGCGCTGCCCGCGGATGATGACGAACCGCCACGGCACAAGCCGGCCGTGATCGGGCACTCGGGACGCGATCTCCAGCATCTGCGCGAGCCGGTCGTCGTTAGGCGCCGGGCCGGCCAATAGCTTCAGCTTCGGCGACCGTCGCGTGCGAAGGTACTCGAGCACCGGCCGCGTCTCGATCGCCGGCATGGTGGCGGGGGTGTTGCCGCTGGCGATGGCCATGCCGCTAGGACTCCCCGATCGTGAGCGATGCCCCGCGGGCGGACGACTGGATCCGCTCGGCCGCCATCTTCTCCCAGCCGCTGCCCAGCTCGCCGAGCGGATCCGGCGGGACGATGTCGACCTTCTTCTCGCCCAGCGTCGCCACGCCGGCCCGCACGCGGGCCTGGAAGTCGAGGCATTCGGCCAGCAGGCGGTCGAGGATGTCGTCCTCGGGCACGTTGGCGACCTTCTCGCCCTGCACGTAGATGATGCCCCGCTTGTTGCCGGCGAACACGGCGACGTCGGCGCCCTCGGCCTCGCCCGGCCCGTTCACCACGCAGCCCATCACCGCAACCTTCATGGGCACATCGATCTCACTGGCGAGCTTGGCCCGCACGTCCTGCACCAGCGTGAACAGGTCGACCTGGATGCGGCCGCAGGTGGGGCAGGCGATGAGCTCGGCGCCCTTCCGCTCGCGGAGGCCGAGCGAGTACAGCAGCTCCAGGCCGTCCTCGACCTCGTAGATCGGATCGTTAGCGTAGCTGATGCGGATGGTGTCGCCGACGCCGTGGGCCAGCAGGCTGCCCAACGCGACGACCGAGCGGATGCACCCGGTCTCCTTCGGGCCGGCGTGGGTGACGCCCAGATGCAGCGGATGGTCGAAGCGGTGAGCGATCTCGGTGTACGCGTCGATCACCATGGTGGCGTCCATCGACTTGGCGCTGATGGCGATGTCGTAGAAGTCCTGCTCGTAGAAGATATCGAGGTATTCCTCGAGCTTGGCGATCATGATCGCGAGCATGTAGCCGTGCTTGTGGTCGCTGAAGAAGGCGCCCAGCTCCTTGGCCCGCTTCTGCTTGTCCTTCCGCTCGATGATCGAGCCCTCATTGACGCCCACGCGGATGGGCAGGCCGGCCTGCTTGCACGCCTGGATGACCTCGATGACCTGCGCGCGGTCGCTGATGTTGCCGGGGTTCAGCCGGATCTTGTGGACGCCGGCCTCGACGGCCTCGAGCGCACGCTTGAAGTGGAAGTGCACGTCGGCGACGATCGGCACGCTCGTCTGCGCCAGGATCTCGGGCAGGACGATCGTGTCCTTCTTCTCGGGCACGGCCACACGGACCACGTCCGCCCCGGCCGCGTGCAGCTTGTGGATCTCCGCCACGCATCCATCGATGTCGTGCGTGTAGCCCGAGGTCATCGTCTGGACGCTGACGGGCGCGGCCGACGTCGCCCGGCCGGCCGAATCCGGAAGCCCGCCGCCCACCTGGACGATGCCGGTCCTCTCGTTGCCAACGTAGATCGGGCGGGTAGGGCGTCTCGGCTGCATCGGCCAATCGTACGTGGCCCGCGGGGATCGGGGTCGCTCGCCCCGTGCGCGGCGGCTAGCTTTTCGGACGATGGACGAGAGGGCGAACGGAGCGTGGGGCAGGCGGGCGATGCGGGCGGCGGTCGGCCTTGCGATCGCGGCGTGCTGGGTCGTTCCCCAGGCCGGTGCGGGAGTCCACGCGCGAGCTTCGTGGTCAATCCAGGAGGCGTCGCCGCAGCACCCCGATCCGCTCGTGGTGCATCCGTACCTGCTCGATGGGGATGGCGACGCAATCACGATCGCGTGGGAGACGGCCCGGCCCGCGACATCCGTCGTCGAGTTTGGGATCGCGCCGTCGGACGGCTCGAACGCCGACGTCGATCTGCGTGAAGAGGAGGAGGGCCTCCGGACCCTCCATCGCGTGCGGCTGCGGGGGCTGCGGCCGGGGGCAACGTACCGGTATCGAGTCTCGGGCGCAGCCGCCGATGGCGAGACCTTCGAGGGTGAACCGCAGACGCTCCGCACCATGCCGCCGCCCGGCTCACCGACCGCCGTGGCCGTCTTCGGCGGGCGTGCGGACGCCTGGGAGGGGCACGCGGCCGCGGCACTCGAGCAGCGGCCCGACCTCGCGGTCCACGCCGGAGGGTTGACGAGCTACGGCGCGGATGCCGCTGGACTTCGGCGAGGATTCTTCGATCCCGCGCGTGCGTTCCTGGCGCGGGTGCCGATCGTGGCGGCGCTCGCCGAGGGCGACTCCGCACACCGATCGATGCTCCGCACCGCCAGCGATCGGCTGGCGACCGTCGACCTGGGCAACGCACGAATCTTCGTGATCGACGCCCACGGACTTGCCGGCGACGCGCAGCGAAGGCGATTCGAGTATCAACTCGCGGGCTCGCCAGCGGTCTGGAACATCGTCGTCCGGCACCGCTCGCCGCTGGTCGGTGGCGTCAGGACGAGAGACGACGATCGCCTCCTCGGGCTGTGCGACCGCTACGGCGTCGACCTCGTGGTCTCGGGCGATGGAAGCTCCTACGAGCGTTCGAAGCCCGTCCGAGAGGGATCGGCCGCCGAACGCGGCACGGTCTACGTGCGTTTGGGCGACGGATGCGAGGATGGCGATGGCCCGCAGGGCGCGCACGCCGCGGCCGTGCGGACCAGGCCGCACTTCGCGATGCTGCACGCGGCGGAACGCACGCTCCGGCTTGATCTGCTCGACGGTGGTGGCCGGCTGCTCGACATGCACACGATCGAGAAGCCGGCCGGACCCTCGAACGCCGAGCGATTCGCGGCGGCCGTGCCTCCGCCCCCGCCGGTGATCGAACCGGACCCGGCAACCGTGCTGGGTTCGGTAGAGGTGACGCTGCGGAGCCGCGTCGAGGGTGGTGCCATCCGCTACACGCTCGATGGCTCCGAGCCCGACGAATCTTCGACGATCTACGCAGGTCCCGTCCGCGTCGATGCCGGCGTCACGGTCCGGGCCCGCGTGTTCGTGGATGGCAATCCGCCGGGCGACCTCGCGGAGGCGCGGTATCGCGATGCGACCCCGGTGCCGCCCACGGGCCGGGCGCTCCGCGTCGAGCCGGGCCTGCGCTACACCACCTTCGAGGGCGCCTTCGATCGCGTCGGCGATCTAGCCGCCGACGCCCGGGCCGGGCGCGGATTCGTCGATCGCATCGACCTCGCGTCGGCCGGCGCACAGGACACGGGCTGGGGCGTGGTCTTCCACGGCTTCATCGAGGTGGCCGAGCCCGGCGTGTGGGTCTTCGAGATCGCCGGCCGCGGGCGCGCATCGCTGAGCATCGCGGCCCGCCCCCTCCTCGAGGATGTCGATCTGCGTGCCGGGCCACGATCGGGCATGATGCCGCTGCGGGCGGGCCGCCATCGGATTCGGCTCGACTTCGTGTCGGCGGGCAGCGAGCCGTCGCTCGACCTGCGCTGGCGGTCGCCAGGCGGCGAGGCATCCACCCCCGTGCCGGCGTCCGCGTTCCGGCGCTAGCGCAACGGGGGGACGGCGGCACGCCCGCGGGCTACGCCCCGACGGTTGCGCCGGGCCCGGGTCGTGCTTCGGCGGCGGACACAGGCTTGCGGCCGATGGCGATGACGCTCAGGCTCGGCAGCCCGGGCACGCGCTCCACCAGCTTCGCAATGGTGATCAGGTGATCGAACAGCCGGACCGACTTGGGCGAGAGGCGCGAGCGGCCGAGGCGGCCCCACACCCACCAGCCCAGTCCGCCCAGCTTGTTGAACCGCCGCGCGGACTCGACCTCGAATCCCCCGCGCGCCAGCAGGTCGCGCAGGTCGTCGGGCGGGTAGCGGCGGACGTGACCCAGCGCGTCGTCCATCTTCGATGCCAACGAGGGGTGCGCGGGCGCGAGCACGATCAGCCGCCCGCCCGGCGGCAGCAGGTCGTGGAAGGCGCGCACGATGGCGGCGTCGTCCTGGGCGTGCTCGAGCACATTCATCGCGATGATGGTGTCGAGGCTCTCGCCGCCGAGGATCGCGTACGAGGACGGCGTGCCCAGATCGAGCCTCTCGACCCGCACGCTGTCGAGGTGCTCGAAGCGGCGCCTCGTGACGTCGGCGAAGAGCGCGTCGTCGTCGGCGCAGACCAGCCGTTCGCGCGTCAGCAGTTGTTCGGTGAAGTTGCCGATGCCGCAGCCCGCCTCCAGCACGCGTTGGCCGATGAACGGCTCGATCTGGTCCAGCGTCCATCGGTTGTACTTGCGCGCGCGGCGGACGCCCTCGAGCAGGTAGTAGCCCTCGTGCGTGCTGAAGCGTGTATCCAGGAAGCGGAACCGCACCAGCAGCGCGAGCGCCTTGACCGCGTCCCACCAGCCGATCGACTTGCCCTCGGCGTAGCTGCGCGCGTGGTAGCTGATGGGCACCTCGTAGATGCGCGCGTTCCACTGGGCCAGCCGCGTAGTGATCTCCGGCTCGATGCCGAAGCGGGTGGACTTGAGTGGCAGTTGCTTGAGCACATCCATCCGCACGGCCTTGTAGCAGGTCTCCATGTCGGTCAGGTCGATGTCGTTGAGCGCGTTGCAGATCCGCGTGAGCCAGCGGTTGGCCTGGCTGTGCCAGTAGTGCAGCACCCTCCTCTGGCCCGAAGCAGCGAACCGCGAGCCGAACACCGCGTCGGCGCGGCCCTCCAGGATCGGCGCCAGCACGCGGGGGTACTCCGCCGGGTCGTACTCCAGATCGCTGTCCTGGATGATGGCGATGTCGCCCGAGGCCTCCGCGATCGCCGCACGGACGGCCGTCCCCTTGCCCATGTTCCGCGGCTGGCCGAGCACGGTGATCCGCTCGTCGGCCTCGGCCAGCTCCCGCAGAATCGCCAGCGAGTTGTCCGTGCTGCCGTCATCGACGGCGAGGAGCTGGATTTCGAGTCCAAGCTCATCGACCGGCGAGCACAGCACCCGACGCACGATGGTCCGCAGCGTCCGCGCCTCGTTGTGCACGGGCATGAGGACGGAGAGTGTGCGGGGGTCGCCGGTGGGCATGGCTTTGCTGGCGATCGGGCTGCTTATGGGCCAACTAGGCAAAACGCGGCTGGAAAGTCGGAGGGGAGCACGTCTCTCGCTCTATCACCGTAATAGACCCACCCACCGAGGACGCAGGTGTGCAGCTCGCGGCCTTCTACGAGTGGCTGCGCTACCACCGTCACCGTGTCTTCGGGAGCATCATCGGCAGCTTCTTTCCGCACATATACGCGGTAGTCTGCCAACGCGTACTCGGACATGCTGGTCGCAGGAATCTCGCCATGGGTGAAGTCGCGGAGCTGGTGTGGCTGCTTCCACTCGTCCCGCAGTACAAACCAGCCGTCGTTCAGGCCCCGGAGGTATCCGGCCAGACGCACGTCGTAGGGCTTGACGAAAGAGTCACAGCCCGCAAGCCCGAGAAGGCAAACCAGAACGACAGCCGCTCGCCAGATTTCTCGCATGTGCTAAGCCGCTTCGACCACCATCGCCACGCTGTTCCCCCCGCCCAGGCACAGGCCGGCCAGGCCGCGCTTGGCGCCGACGCGCTTCATCTGGTGCAGCAGGGTGGTCAGCACGCGGGTGCCGCTGGCGCCGATGGGGTGCCCCAGCGCGATGCCGCCGCCGGCGATGTTGACCTTGTCCTCCGGGATGCCCAGCTCCTTGATGTTGCACAGCAGCTGGGCGGCGAACGCCTCGTTGATCTCGTACAGGTCGATATCGCCGATGCCCAGGCCGGCCTTGTCGAGCGCGCCCTTGATGCCGGTGATGGGGGCTGCGAAGATGTCCTTGGGCGCCACGCCGCTGGTGGCGTAGGCGATGATCTTCGCCATCGGCTGGACGCCGAGCGAGCTGGCCTTCTCTTCGCTCATCACGATGGCCGCCGCCGCGCCGTCGTTGATCTGGCTGGCGTTGCCCGCGGTGACGGTGCCATTCTCGCGGTCGAAGGCAGGACGCAGCTTGGCGAGCGTCTCGGCGCTCGAGCCCGGGCGGATGCCCTCGTCGGCGCTGCAGCCGCCCTCGGGGCCGGGGACCTTCCTGTTGCCGAGTTGCTCGCCGGTAAGGGCGACCATCTCATCGTTGAAGAGACCATCGTTGGTGGCCTTCTCGGCCCGGTTGTGGCTCTGGGCGGCGAAGCGGTCCTGCTCCTCGCGGCTGATGCCGTACTTTCGGGCGATGTGGTCGGCCGCGTCGCCCATCATCCAGCACTCGAAGGCGCACCGCAGGCCATCGTGCTGCATCACGTCGGTCAGCTCGCCCGAGCCGTACTTGATGCCCGTGCGGACGGCGGCGAAGTGGGGGGCGGCGGTCATGTTCTCCATGCCGCCGGCGACGACGACGTGGTTGTCGCCGGCCTTGATCGACTGGGCGGCCATCATGACGGCCTCCAGGCCCGAGCCGCAGACCTTGTTGATCGTCTTGGCGCTCAGCGTGTCGGGTAGCCCGGCCTTGAGGCCCGCCTGGCGGGCGGGATTCTGGCCCAGGCCGGCCTGCAGCACGCAGCCCATCACGCACTCGTCGACCTGGTCGGCAGACAGTCCGGGCGCCGCGTCCATGGCCGCCCTGATGGCGTAGCTGCCCAGCATCGGGGCGGGCGTGCCGGCGAGGCTGCCGAAGAACTTGCCGATGGGCGTGCGCTTGGCCGAGACGATCACGGGGGTGGCCATGGGACGGATCCTTTCAATGGGCACGCGGGCGGGTGCGCCGGCGTGTCGCGGGGTGTGCGTCTGCCAGACGGGCATTCTAGAGGTGCGCCCGCCGGCCGCCCAGACGCATGGCTGCCGCCCGCACCGGCGGTATAGTCGACCATGCCACCCGCGGCATGCCCCCGCTGCGCGTACTCGTTCGCCGGGCTGCCGGGGCCCGCGCCCACCTGCCCCGAGTGCGGGCTGGCCCCCGAGTATCCGTCGTCGCCGGATCCCGTGGTCCGGGCCGAGCAGCTGCGGATCTTCGCGGCCGCACGCGGCTTGTGGTGCCGGCACTGCCAGACGCCGCTGGCCGAGATGCGGGCCGGCGCCTGCGGGGGTTGCGGCACCCGCTACGACTTCCCCGATGCGCTGCCGGCCCGGGCGGTGGTGGCCCAAACGACGCCACCCCGGCGTGTGCCGGGGTGGAAAGTGGTTGCGGGGTTCTTGGTGATCTTCGCGATCGTGGTCGCGCTCGGATGGATGGCGCTGGCCTCGCTCTAGCGGGCGGGCGGCCCTAGGCCGGCACCTTCATCTGCCGCTTGTCTTCCTTGCTCTTGGACTTCCACTCGCGGTCGGCCCGGGCCTCGAGGCTCTTGTGGTCGCCCTTGAGCCAGTCCTTGCGGGTGTTGCCCCAGAATCCGTCGTAGAAGAGGAACAGCCGGTCGTCCTTGACGATGAAGCTCTTGGGGTTGCTCTCGGTCTTGTCGCCGTGGGCCATCGCCCAGCTGCACCACGTGCCGTGGGCGGGCTCGTAGCGTGCGGGGGCCTTCTTGAACATGTCCATGTGCTTCTGGCTCGAGAAGCGGTAGGTCACGCCCTTGTAGGTGTGCGAGAAGTTCTTCTTGCCCTTCTTGGCCTTGCCGCCGCCCTCGGGGAAGTAGGCCACCGGGTCATAGCCGCCGATGGCGAGCTTCTCGCCCCGCTTGGGCAGATCCCATTCGCTGATGGTCCGGACGGGCTCCTTCTTCTCGGCCTGGGCCGCCGGCTGGGAGGGCTGGTTCTGGGCGGCGGCGGGGGCGGCGGTGCCGGCGACGGCGAACGCGGCGCAGGCGAGCGCAACTTTGAGGGTGCGGCTGGTCATCGGGGAGCTCCTTCCATCGATCTCGGACGGCCTCGGACGCCGGCAGCGCTTCTCGGCGACGCCGCGGCCAGGTGTGATTCAGACGATACGCCAACCCTCCAAAGCGACGACGGTGTTCCCCCTGCCCACCCCGTTTCACAAGACTTCGGGAAAACCCGTTGGGTCGCTAGTGGCCGTTGGAGCAATCGCTCAGCTTTCGGCGATCGTCGGACCGATGTCCCGCAGAGCGACAGCCGCATCGCGGTGCGGGCTCTCGGGGAGGTGGCATGGAGCTCAATAAGAAGGCCCTGCGTCGCACGGGCGCGGCCGCGATGGTGGCGGCCCTCGCCGCCCTTACCGGCTGCCGGCCCAACATCCCCGGCGTGCCCTTCATCCAGGCCGACCGGCAGGCCTTCGCGGCGCCGCGGACCAGCGACGCTACACCCCCCGATCGCTCCCTCCGAGCGACGCAAGCCCATCCCCGTACCGCTCTCGCAGCGGCTCGATCACGTCCCTGAGGAACCGCTCGGTCTGCTCCACGCTGCGGCCGACGTACTTCATCGGGTCCAGGAGTTCGTCTTCGGTCAGCAGGTGGTGCACGGCTTCGAAGGCCGGGTCGCCGCGGAGCCGCTCGATGAGGTCGTTGTCCAGGCCCTCCTGCTTCACCCGCATGCCGGCGTCCTGCGCGTGCACGCGGATCCTCTCGTGCAGCTCCTGGCGGTCGCCGCCGGCCTTGACGGCCTCCATCAGGATGTTCTCGGTGGCCAGGAACGGCAGCTCGGCCATCAGGTTCTTGCGGACCATCGCCTCGTGCACGATCAGACCCGACGCGACTTGGTGCATGAGGTCGAGTGCGCCATCTAAAGCGAGAAACGCCTCGGGCAGCGACAACCGGCGATTGCTCGAATCATCGAGCGTCCGCTCCAGCCACTGCGTGGCGGCGGTGTCGTAGGCGTTGCCCACCAGGTTCATCACGAAGCGCGTCAGCCCGCAGATCCGCTCGCACTTCATGGGGTTGCGCTTGTAGGGCATGGCCGACGAGCCGATCTGCTTGTCGCCGAAGGGCTCGTCGATCTCCTTGCGGTTGCTGAGCAGGCGGATGTCGGTAGCGATCTTGTGGAGGACGGCGGCGGTGGAGGCAAGCGATGCAATGATCTGCGCATCGATGATGCGCGGGTAGGTCTGTCCCGTGATCCGCAGCCTTCCGATCAACAGGAAGTCCTCGGCCGCCCCGGGATACTCCTTCATGTTGCGTTGAACAAGTTCAAGGTGCTGCGCAGCAACACCGGCGGGTATGGCCTCCACCTCGTCGTCCAACCACGTGTTGAACGATCCGACAAAGAGTGCGTTGAGCAGGCCGACCTTCTCGTGATCTCCATCGAAGAGCGCCAGAAACGAGGCCTCCGTTCCTGTCGCGCCCCGCAAGCCTCGTGCATCCAGCGAAAGATCTGTCTGCACATCTCGGAAGCGTCGGATCTGCTCATCGGCAAGCTCGAGCTCGTAGGCATACTGCGCAAGCCGTCGCCCGACCGTGACAGGCTGAGCCGTCTGGTAGTGCGTAAAGCCAAGCGTTGCGACGTGCTTGGTCTCGCCCGCACGCCTGCCCAAGGCAACTTGCACGGCATGGATCTTCCGGCTGGTCAGGCGAAGCGACCGAATGATGCACACAAGGTCCGCATTGCACACCACATCCTGGCTCGTACACCCCAGGTGGATGATCGGCTTCGCGGTCGGGCACTGCTCGCCCAGGCAGTGGACGTGCGCCATCACGTCGTGCCGCAGGTCGCGCTCGATGGCGCTGGCGCGGGCGATCTCCTCGTCGGTGATGCCCCGCTCGACGACGGTGCGCAGCTCCTCGACCTGCGCCTCGGACACCAGCGGCGCGTCCCAGTCCTTGGTGACCTCCCGCTGCGCTTCGGCCACCGCGAGCCAGATCCGCCGCCAGGTGTCGAACTTGTGGCGGGGGCTCCAGATCCGCAGCATCTCGGGGCTCGCGTTGCGGGACGCGAGCGGGCTGGTGTAGGTGTCGTTGGGGCTCGCGTGGGCGGGGTTGGTGTCTGCCATCAAGGGACGATAGCTACGCCGTCCGGATCGCCTGCGCGTCCACCCGTCGCTGGTCGGCCTCGTCGTACCGCTTGCGGATCACGGGCAGCAGGATGCCGAAGATCAGCGTCGAGGTGATGCCGGGCATCAGGAACACGAACCACACGTGCCAGGGCTGCTCCAGCACGAGCGCCAGCAGTCCGGTCGCCGCCAGCCCGAGCCCCATCAGGATGCCCGCCGCGAAGACGCCCAGCACGAGCGTCCGGGCCCGGCCGGCGGCCGCCAGCGGCCCGCCGATGCCGCCGCCCAGCCCGCCGAAGCCGGCCCCGAGGACCACGCCGATGATCGCCCCCACGATGCCCGCCGTCTGCTCGTCGAACCACATGCTCACACCTCCCGTCGTGGTTGTCTGTTGGGTTGTCCGCTTGGCCGTCCGTTCGCGTTTTCGTTGATCGAGGCCCGCTCCCGGGCGGCCTCGAGCACCCGCCGGGCGCCTGTCGCCGACAGCTCGCCCCGCTGCACCAGCTCGGCCAGGGTCTCGGCCAGCGGGTCGCGGGGCCGCCCCTCGACCGCCCGCCCCAGCCGCTCGATGACGCCATCGAGCCGCGAGCGGATGGTCGGATAGCTGACGCCGTACCGCTTGGCCAGGTCCTTGAGCGAGCCCGAGCAGAGCACGAACTCGGTGACGAGCGCCAGATCGTCGGCCGAGAGCTGCCCCAGCGGCAGTTCCGCGAGGCTTCCGGCATCCGCCGGGGCAGCCGAATTGGACATAGTTGAATTGACGATGCAGAATATTGAGTATATCTAAGAGAAAGTCAAGTCAATTTGAGTATATTGCAAGATTTGATGCCACGCCCCCGCCGGCGAGTCCACCGAGCGACGGATTGCCTCGCCGGGGCGCGAGGGGCCGTGCGCGGGGAGCCTCGTAGAATGCCGCACGCGCCACGATGACCGGAGCCCGCCCATGACGACGATGACCGCCGCCGCTGCCCAAACCGAACCCGATCGCGACATCGCGTCCATCCTCGGATCGGAGGCCGACGACCTGCTGGGCTTCTCGGCCACGGGCTTCCCGGCGAGCGCGATGCAGCTGCCCGGGCCGGACTTCGTGGATCGCGTGTTCGCCGCCAGTGATCGCTCGCTGCCGGTGGTCCGCAACATGCAGACGCTGATCAACAGCGGACGGCTGGGCGGCACGGGCTACGTGAGCATCCTGCCGGTGGACCAGGGCGTGGAGCACTCGGCGGGCGCCTCGTTTGCGCCCAACCCCGAGTACTTCGATCCGGCCAACATCTGCCAGCTCGCGCTCGACGGCGGCTGCAACGCCGTCGCCAGCACCTTTGGCGTGCTCGGCTCGGTCGCACGGCAATACGCCCACAAGGTGCCCTTCCTGGTCAAGTTCAACCACAACGAGCTGATGACCTACCCCAATATCCACAACCAGACGTTGTACGGCACGGTGCAGCAGTGCTTCGAGATGGGCGCCATCGCGGTGGGCGCGACCATCTACTTCGGCAGCGAGGAGAGCCGCGAGCAGATCGGCTACGTCAGCGAGATGTTCGCCCACGCGCACGCGCTGGGCATGGTCACCGTGCTGTGGTGCTACACCCGCAACAACGCCTTCAAGGCGACGGGGCCCGACGGCAAGACGGTGGACTACCACGACAGCGCCGACCTGACGGGCCAGGCCAACCACCTGGGCGCGACGATCCAGGCCGACATCGTCAAGCAGAAGATGGCCACCAAGAACGGTGGCTACGTTGCGCTCAACACCGGCGACAGCAGCTACGGCAAGTTCAAGAACGAGATCTACACCAAGCTCGCCGGCGGCGACGAGCAGGGCCGCGGAGGCCACCCGATCGACCTCGTGCGCTACCAGGTCGCCAACTGCTACATGGGCCGCGTGCCGCTGATCAACTCGGGCGGTGCGAGCGGCGGCGAGAGCGACCTGAAGGACGCCGTCCGCACCGCGGTCATCAACAAGCGGGCGGGCGGCATGGGGCTGATCTCGGGTCGCAAGGCCTTCCAGCGGCCCATGAAGGACGGGGTCGAGCTGCTGCACGCCATCCAGGACGTCTACCTCGACGACGCGATCACCATCGCCTGAGGCTGCGTGAAGCGAGCGATCCAGGTCATCCTCGTCCTCGCGGCGGCGCTCGCCGTGCTGTCGCTGGCGGCGTGGGGTGCGGCGGTGTGGTTCCTGGGGCCCCGCATCCTGTGGGCTCCCGAGGGCGTCCAGGTCGCCGCCGAAGCACCCTCCGCCGCGGCGGTGGGGGATCCGCTCGAGCTGACGATCCGCATCCGCAACGACGGGCCGGCCACCCGCGTGCTCGAGACCATCGAGATCGAGACGGACTACCTCGAGGGCTTCTCCGCCGATTCAATCGAGCCCCCGCCGGAATCGAGCGAGCAGGTGCTGCAGTACCGCGTCTACCGCATGGACACGCCCGTGCCGGCGGGCCAGACCACGCCCATCCGCTTCGATCTGCGGGCGCTCACGCCCGGCGCATTCGCGGGCCGTGTGCAGGTCACCTTCGAGGGAGAGCCGCGGATCGCGTTCTCGACCGTGAACACGACCGTGGCGCCCCGGTAGCGGGCGCACGTTCGTGTTGGGCGCCGCCGCGGAAACGTGGTGATGCGCGCGCGGGCCCGCCGATACCCAGAGTTGCGACGCTAGCGATCTCGCACGAGGAGCCGACCGCGTGGAGCGCGGCTCGCCGCGTCGGGGAGCGCACCCGAGGGATGTCCAGATGAGCCTGATTAGCAAGCTGATGCGAATCTTCACGCCCGCGCAGCCCGCGGCCGCCACGGCGACGCCGGGCATGCGGGTTGCCCGCAATGGCAGCGCCGAGCCGTCGCCCAGCGCCCGCCGTGCCGTGTCGTCCAGCGGATCGGTGGCGGTGGCGCCGAGCAAGCCGTCGTCGGCGATGCCGACCGCGCCCGAGCGCCCGGTGGAGGTCATGTCGCCCAGCCGGCGGCCGACGCCGACCAAGGGGGCGCCCGCGGTCGCCCCCAAGCCGGCCCTCGAGCCCAGCGGCCCGCAGATCGGCGAGGTCGTGGACCTGATCCACAAGCTCCGCAACCACGTCGACGCCCAGAACAGCCGCTTCGAGAAGGCGATGTCGGTGCTCGACAACATCCGCGGGTCGGCCGCCGCCCTGCCGGAGATCAAGCAGCGGGTCGACGGCGTGCTCGCGTCGATGGACGAGTTGCGGGACAGCGTGGGTGCGGGCCAGGCCCGCATGGAGCGGGCCCTGGCCGACCACGGCGCGCGGCTCGATGCGATCTCGGAGGCCATCCACCGCGCGTCGGAGCGGGAGGAGCGGCTCGCCCAGAGCATGCTCGACATCGGCCAGACCATCAAGGCCGTCTCGGGCACCAACGACCGCCTCGCGCAGGCCATCGAGACCATGCGGCGGCACGAGGCCGATCGCGACGCCCGGCTCGGCCGCGCGCTGCTGGGGGCCCAGCGTTGGCTCATGGCCCTGACCATCGTGATGAGCCTGGGCATGGCCGGCACGCTCGTGGCCGCGATCGCGATCGTCGCGAGCTGATACCACAGCGGGCCGGCGCTGGCCGCCGCACTCGGGCGGGGTACCGTTGGCGATGCCACGCGCACCCCACCCGATGACCGTTGCCGCCGCCCTCCTCCTCTCGTGCGCGCTCGCCGCGGGCTGCTCGGAGTCCGGCGGCACGAGCGCCACGCCCGCGTCCACCGCCGCCGAAGCCGCTCCAGCCGCGGAAGCGCTGGAGGTCGTAGGCCTGCGGCAGTGGTCGGGCTCGCAGTCGATCACGCTGGACGGCGACATCGGCGAGTGGCCGGACGACGTTGCGGTGGTGGCCGATGAGCACTGGCTCTACTTCCGCATGAAGCTCGAGGGCGACACCCGCACGCTCCAATCGATGGAGACGCCGGTGGCCATGTGGATCGACGCCGACGGCGATCCGTCGACCGGACGGGCGATCGAGAAACCCCGCGTCGAGGGTGGGCTGGGAGCCGACATCGAGATCGTCTTCTCGCCGCGGGACCCCGACGCCCCGCGGACGGGCCAGGGCCTCATGTTCCGCGTGCACGGGCCGGACGGCCAATCCCGCGTGGTGCCGCACGACGCGCTCGGCTTCTCATTCACGCCGTCGCACGCCGCCGAGTGGTACGAGGGCCGCATCGCGCGGCACGCCGCCGAGGAGCTAGGCCTCGCCGCGCCGGGGCTCGCGAGCCGGGGCCGGGTCGCGGGCGTCGTCGCGATGCTCGATCGGGCGGGGGAGGTAGCGGCCTGGGCCGATCCCTTCGAGGTCGATGCGCCGTCCGCCCAGCCCCGAGCAGGTGTCGATGTCCGCGTGCCCGAGCGGCCGGCCAGCGGCGTCCGCGTGCTGAGCTGGAACGTCGAGCACACCTCGCCGGCAAAGAACCCCGAGCCCTTCGCGCGGCTGCTGGCGGTGCTGCGGCCCGACGCCATCCTGCTCCAGGAGTGGACCGAGGGCGACGCCAATGACATCAAGGCGTGGCTCACCGCCCACGTGTCCGACGAAGTCGCCTGGGACGTGATAAAGGGGCCGGCCTGGGGCGTAGCGATCGCGGCGCCCCATCCGCTCACGCCCATCACCGACCCCACGACACCCAACCCGATGCGGCCCGACCGCGCGCTCCGCTTCCTGGGGGCCGTCGTCGAGACGCCCAACGGCCCCGTTGCCCTGGGCAGCACCCACCTGAAGTGCTGCGGCTCCAAGGACAGCTCGGAGGATCGCCAGCGGATGGCCGAGGCCGAGCTCATCGCCCGCATGATGGACGAGGCGCTGGGCGCCGAGCCGGCGTCGGGGGTGTGGGCCACGGTGCTCGGCGGCGACCTGAATCTGGTGGGCTCCAGGCCGCCGCTCGACGCCATCTCCGTGGGCCTTGATGGCGACGGCAGCGCCCTCGCCGTCGCCGACGCGATGGTGCTGGGGGATGCGGCGATGCACACCTGGTACGACGCGGGCAACGCCTTCACGCCCGGACGGCTGGACTTCATGCTCTACAGCGACAGCACCGCGCGCGCGGCCAACGCCTTCGTGCTGGATACCACGCTGCTGGGCGAGGCGGCGCTGGCGCGGCTGGGCGTCGATGCGGACGATTCGCGCGCCAGCGACCACATGCCGCTCGTGCTGGACATCGTGCCGGCGCGGTGACTCGGGTTCGGGCGAGCTAGGCCTCGGCGGCGTCGGGCTCGACGACGCGGACCTCACCGTCGGCGGTTCGCTCGATCAGGCCGATCTCGCGGAGCGCCTCGAGGGCCGCGAGCTGCTCGGCCCGCTTCTTGGATTGGCCCCACTGGGCCAGGAAGCGCCGGCCCTCGATCTCGACGCAGATCTTGAAGTTCTTCGCGTGGTCGGGGCCTTGTTCCTCGAGCACGCGGTAGCACGGCGTGGCGCCCATGTGCTGCTGCACGTGCTGCTGCAGGACCGACTTGAAGTTCTCCTGGTGGCCGAGCCGCGCGGCGCGGCGGATTCGCTCATCGAGCAGCGGCACCAAGAAGCTGCGCGCCGCGTCGAGGCCACCGTCGAGGTAGACCGCGGCGATGATCGCCTCGAGGGCGGCCGCCGACAGTGAGCGCGGCAGCGGACTGCCGTTGCGCATGCCCTTGCCCAGGCACACCAGATCGATCAGGCCGATCTCGTCGGCGATGTCCGCGCAGGTCCGCCGCGAGACCGCGGTGGACTTGATCTTGGTCATCTCGCCTTCCAGCAGGTCCGGGAAGAGCGTGAAGATGCGATCGGAGGCGATCAGCCCCAGCACGGCGTCGCCCAGGAACTCCATCCGCTCGTTGGAATCGAGCCGGGAGTCGGTGGCCGAGGCGTGCCTCAGGGCCCGCACGAGCAGGCTGGTGTCGCGGAAGCGATAGCCGATGGCACGCTCGGATTGCTCGATGCAGAGTTCGCCGGAATCGCGCATGAATACCTCAGGCTGGCTCGTCCACCCTGGTGGCGAGCACCCTATACGCACCGCGAGGTTCCGGTATCCGGCGGCCGACCCCCGACGACAGCGGGATGCGGGAACCGATCAGGCGGAGTCTACTCGAACATCGGCGGATATCAAAGCGATTTCTAGTCAGGGGTTACGCCTTGTGGCGACAGCCCGCTCGTCCCCCGATCTCACCCGCCCTACACTCTTCGTTCAGGTGGTTTCAGCCGTTCCGTCGATCGGGCGGCCTGCGGGGAACAACGATGCACTACCCACGACGCCTCAGCAAGATCTCCCGGGCCCGCAAGATCGGCTTCCGGGCCCGCATGCGGACTCGGGGCGGCCGCAAGATGATCAACCGGCGTCGCCGCATGGGCCGCACGCTCCGCCTGGGCAAATAGCCACCCTCCGGGCGCCTCCACGTTCCTCTGGAGAGCGCCGCACGGGGCGATCCCCAGCCCGCACGATTATCGGATGGCCTGATCCAGGCTCCTGCGCAGCCGTTCCGCCTCGCGATCGCGGCCGGCTTCCGTGAGCAGCGCCTCGTAGCGCTCCCCGACGCGGTAGAACGCGCTCGCCCGCACGGCGGCCTCGTCGCCCGTCCGCGGCGCCCGCATGCGGCGGTGGCTGCGGGCGAAGAGTTGCATCCGCTGCTCGTCCTCGCCCCGGTCGGCGTAGTAGCGATCCAGGCGGTCGAAGGCCTCGAGGGCCAGCGGCGTGTCGTCAACGTACCGTGTCAGCGTGGCGTTCCAGATCTCGGCGGCCCGCTCGGCCTCCCCGGCGGCCAGCGCCCCGTCACCTAGGCGGACCTGCAGCAGGGCCGTAAGCGTCTCGCTGCGGCGGACTCGCTGGGTGATCCACTCGGTGGTCTCGGCGGGGTTGATGGCCGCGGGGGCCCGCTCCAGGGTTGCCAGCACCTCGCCCACGGCGAAGAAGAGATAGCCGCCGCGCTCGGCGGCATCGAGGAACTCGCCGGCCACGCGGCGGAAGCCCGGTGCGTCGCCACCCGCCTGCTCCAGGCTCAGACGCAGGAACAGCCGGTGGGCCCCGGGCAGCCCGTCGCAGGCCGCGATGCTCGCCCGGAGCATCTCGAGGGCCGCGGGGGTGCCGACCTCGCGGAGCGGATCGGCGCCGATCACCGCCCGCGCGTCCGCCGGCGGCCCGGTCGTGCCCGAGGCCAGGTGCTCGGCCGCCCGCAGCAGGGCCCACGCCCGGTCGGCGGCGGCCGTGCCGGCGGTCGCCAGGCTCGCGGTGACCTCGAGATCGGACAGTGGCACGGTGATCGCCGACGACGGGTGGACGTACGCACCAACGGGCTGGCCCGCGTTGCCCGGCAGCAGGTCGAAGCTCCAGCGTGCGGTCCCGCGGTTCACGGTGATGTAGGCGGGGGCCTGGAAGCGCTCATCGCCGCCGTAGCCGGTGGCGATCGTGGCGGCGACGCCGAAGGCCTGGCCGATCTGTTCGGCGTAGAAGCTGCGGATAGCGCCGTCGCCGCCGCGATCACGGATGGCGTTGAGGGCGTACTGCTCGGGCGGCAGGGCGGCCTCGCCGCCGAGCAACTCGGGCTGGACGTAGGGCACGTCGGCGTACAACTCGGCCACGTCGCCGCCGCGGCGGTCGAGCACCAACTCGCGGAGCATCTCGGGCGTCAGGCTGGTGTCGACGACGTGCACGAGCATCTCGGCCGGCGTCGCGTCCAGGGGCAGGTCGGTCACCCGCCGCTCCCGATCGGCGAACACGAAGGCATCGAAGATGCCGATGGGATCGGGCCGCACGGGGCCGACGCCGGGGTAGACGCGGGGCATGTCGTGCACCACGCAGATCGCGGCCGCCAGCTCGGCATATTGGTCGACCAGTTCGGCGTCCTTCTTTGCGATCTCGCCGGCCAGCAGCACCGTGCGGGTGGCGTCGTCCGTGGGCTCGGCGACCCGGGCCAGGGCCCGCGCGAGCGCGGGCCGATCGTTCCATATGGACTGCAGTGTGCCGCGGAGTGCCTCGGGGCTGCGGGCCGCGAGCTGCGCGAAGGCCTCGGCCTCGATGGCCTCGACGATGAGGGCGTAGCCCTCTGGTGGCGCGTACGCGATGGCGATGGTGCGAGCCCGCTCGGCGCCCGCCACCGCGGCGTCCACGTCGGCTTCGAGCTGCGCCATGGCGTCCTCGAGGGCCGCGGCGACGAGCGACGCCGCGTCTCCGCCGGGGGCCGGCTGCTGGGCGGTGGCCGGGATGGCGAGGCCCAGCAGGACGAGCACGGCCGCGAGGAGGCCGCCGACGTTCGAGCGTGCGTGCTTCATGGGTGCAGTGTTGGCCGCGTTCGAGCGCTTAGACGCCCACGCGGACGCCCACGGGCTGCGGCGAGGGTGCGTGCGTGGGCTGCACGGTGACGCCCAGGGGGATGCGCTTGCCGTCGGGCCCCTTGGGCGGGATGCCATCGTTGTCGATGATCCGCTGGATGGCCATGATGCCCTCCAGCAGCATCTCGGGCCGGGGCGGACAGCCGGGGATGTATACGTCCACCGGCACGAATTGGTCGATGCCCTGCACCGTGGCGTAGGTGTCGAAGACGCCGCCCGTCGAGGCGCACGCGCCCATCGAGATGACCCACTTGGGCTCGCTGACCTGCTGGTAGATCCGCTGCAGCACCGGCATCATCTTGATGCCGATGCGGCCCGCGACGATCACCAGGTCGCTCTGGCGGGGGCTGAAGCTCATCCGCTCCATGCCGAAGCGGGCGAGGTCGTAGCGGCTGCACGCCGTCGCCATCAGCTCGATGCCGCAGCACGCCGTCGCGAATGGGATCGGCCAGATGCTGCTGCGGCGGGCCCAGTTGATGACCCGCTGGAGCTGCGTGGTCAGGATCGCGTCGGTTGGGAGTGCGGCTTCGATGCCCATGGGTGCCTCGCTGCGATGGTTTGCGGCCGCGTCCGGCCGTCCTCGTGCTATCGCTTGTAATCCGACTTGTAGCCGTCGCCCTTGCGCTTCTTGGATTGCTCCACGGTGAGCCCGCTGAACGGCCGAGACTCGTGCTCGCTGCGGAGCTTTGAGCTGCTCGAGCCCAGCCCGCGGGACTGCACCACCCGCTCGTAGCAGCCGGCCTGGGCGAGCAGCCCGGCTGCTAGGGAGATCCCCGCGCACCATCGGCCGACCCGGATGGATCGGGTTCGATGCGGAGCCGTGCGTGTGGGTCGTCGGTGGGGCATGCCTCGTCCTTTGCCGATTCGGCCGAATCCGGGCCCGAGATCCGTTCTGCAAGCGTAGCGCCGCCCAGCGCCTGCTCGGCCGCCGTCAGGATCTCACCCGATGCCGAATCCTGCCGCTCGCCGATCCTCGCCAGCGTGCGGGCGAGGTCCAGCAGGTCCTTGAGCTGGATGCGGTCGGCCGGCCTGGCGAGGGTGACGCCCTGGATGTCCTCGTCGACCTCGCGGACGAAGCCCGCCTTGGCGAGCACGTCCAATAACCGATCTGCCTGCCGCGCCCGGATGCCCAGCTCACCGGCGACCTCCGCGGTGCTGGCGGCCTTGCCGTCTTGGAATCGGCGGGCGACCACCGCGGCGGCGTCGATCAGCACGCCCGGCCCGCCGAGCACGAGCTGGGGCGTGTCGGTTTCGGCGGCCTCGTCCACGCCGTCCTCGAGCATCTGCACGCCGTAGGCCACCTGCAGGCCGAACAGCACGATGAGCCAGGTGACGTAGATCCAGAGCATGAAGAGCGGCGCGAGCGCCAGCGAGCCGTAGAGCGTCGCATAGGCGCCGGTCGAGGCGAACTCGAGGTACTGCGTGAAGCCCCACTTGCCGGCCTCCCAGCACACCGCGGCGACGAGCGCTCCTGCCGCGGTCGGCCGCAGCCGCAGCCTGCGGTTGGGCAGGATGGAGTAGGCCAGCAGCAGCAGGAGCGTGCTGATGGCGGTGGTGACGCCGAAGGCCGCCACGCCCACGAGCAGTCGGCCCCAGGCGTCGCCGCCATCGGCCAAGGAGTCCACCCAACCCCGGACCTGGATGGTCAGCAGGAAGGTGCCCGCCAGGAAGATGCTGCCCAGCGTCAGCAGCGTCCAGTACTGGGTGATGCGGCGGACCCAGCTGCGGCCGGTCTCGGCGCGGCAGATCTGGTTGAAGGCCCGCTCGATCTCGACGAGCATCGAGAGTGCGGCGTAGATCAGCACGATGCCGCCGATGACGCCGATGGCCGCGAAGCGCACCTGGCCGAGCTTGCCGATGCTCTCCTCGATCTTCGCGTCGAGGTTGGGCGTGCTCGGGGCGTCGGTTGCCCGGGACTCCTCGGGCGCGTCAGCCCCATTTCCCAGCGCGGCCTGGCTGTCGGGGCTCTCGGGCGTGGACGCGGGCGGACCCGCCAGCGGGCCCGTGAACGGCGTCTCGAACGGTCCGACCAGAGGCAGCCCGCCCGAATCGCCCCAGGCCGAGCGCTCTTCGGCGACGTCGGTGCGGATTACCTCCGCGATGCCGCTGTACTCGATGGCCTGCTTCACGAGTGCTGCCAGCTCCGCATCCGAGACGAACGACCGCACGAGCACCAGCGCCACGATGCTCACCGGCAGCAGGCTGAACAGCGTGCGGTAGCTCAGGGCGGCGGCCATCTGCGGCAGCCGCGAGCGGAGCAGACCCCGGAGCGCCAGTCGGCTGACGTACACGGCCCGCGAGATCTCCTCGCGGCTGGGCTGCTGCAACCAGGACCAGCGCTCACCCATGGGCCGCCCTCCGCCCGCGATTGCCAGGCTTGCGGCGCCGCGGCTGGATGAGTCCGACGGCCTCCCGCAGGTTCCGCAGCTCGCTCGGGCGGATGTCCCGCCAGTGGGCGCGGGGCAGACGGCCCAGCTTGACGGGGCCGATGGCGATCCGTTCGAGCTTCCGCACCGGGCAGCCCACCCGGGCGAGCACGCGGCGGACCTCGCGGTTGCGGCCCTCGTGCAGCGTCATCTCCAGGCGGGTGCGGTCGCGGTCCTGCCTGAGCACCCGCACGCCGATGGCCTCGGTCCGCTGGGCGCCCTCGGTGCGGCCCTGTGTCCGGTGGGCCAGCACGACGCCCCGCTTGAGCGCCTTGAGGCGGTCGTCGTCGAGCACGCCGCTGACGAGCACGCGGTAGGTCTTGGGGATCTGGTAGCGGGGGTGGGCCAGGCGGTTGGCCAGCTCGCCGTCGTTGGTGAGGATCAGCAGGCCCGTAGTGTCGTAATCCAGCCGGCCGACCGGGAAAAGCCGGTCGGCTTCGGGGTGCTCGACGAGGTCCATGACCGTGCGGCGGTCCATGCCCGGTTCATCGGCCGCCGTCGTGAGCGTCCGCGGCGGTTTGTTGAAGATGACGGTCGTGGTCTGGTCGGGCACGCGGACGCGGCGGCCGTCCACGCGGATGTCGTCGAGCGCAGGATCGGCCCAGGCGGGCAGGTCGGTGACGATCAGGCCGTTCACCTCGACGCGGCCGGACCGGATGATCTCCTCGCACGCGCGGCGGGAGGCGACGCCGGCGTCGGCGAGCACGCGCTGCAGCCGCTCGCCTCGGGAGCCATCGCGGAGCGTGTTGTCGGTTGCTGTCATCTGGCGGATCGTACGCGAGGCTGGCCCCGGACCGGTTTTGGGATGGTCGCGAGGCGTGTTGGTGCCGCCGCCGGCTCGTAGTATGCTCGCTGGATGACTGCAGGGGCGCGCGGCACGATGCCGATGCCCCAACGTGCTGCGCGCAGCGGAGGTGATGCATGGCCGCCACACCGATCTACGCACCCGGACGCGATCGCCGCAAGGGCTCGACCGCCGAGGAGCCCCCGCCGGAGGCTGCGCCGCGGCGGCCGCGGGAGAAGGGCGCGGGCACGATGGAGGCCAAGGCGGGCGATGCGTTCGTGTCGCCCCGCGTGGTCGATCGCGTGGCCTTCGACGAGTACGCCCAGATGCTCCGCACGCTGCTGGCGACCACCGCCAGCGAGGGCGACAACCTCCGGCGGACGGCGACCGAGGCGAACAAGTCGCTGCGGGCCATCGGCGACCTGCTGCCATCGGTCGACCAGAAGCTCAGCCGCGCGAGCGAGCTGATCCGCCAGATGGACGCCAAGCTCGAAACGATCGAGGCGTCGACGGCGCGGGCCGAGGCCAGCGCCGAGCGGGCGGCTACGGCCGAGCAGCGGATGCAGCAGATGCTCGAGGGCGCCCAGCACCGCGTGTTCGAGGCGGGTGCGGCCGCGGCCCAGGAGGCGGTGCTCCGCATCGAGGAGATCGGCCAGAGCCGCGCGAGCGAGCTGGAGCAGCACGTCGCGCAGGTCGGTACGCTGGTGGAGGAGGGCACCGCCGCGCTGTCCGAGCTGCGGGACGACGGCGTCGCCACCATCTCGAGGCTGCGCAACGACGCGAACGCCGCGGTCGAGGAGACCAGCCAGACCGCGGCATCGGAGGTGTCCCAGGCGGCCCGCGACGCAATCGAGTCGATGGCCCGCCACCGCGATGAGGCCGTGCGGACCGCCGAGGAGCGGGCCGAAGCGGTCCGCAGCGACCTGCTGCAGTTCGCCGACGAGGTGCAGACCAAGACGCACGCCGCGTGCGACGAGTCGCTGGAGGCGGTCCGCGAGACCGCCAGCGCCGCCCGGACCGAGATCGCCGGGGCGCGCACGCAGGCGACGTCCGAGCTGCAGGAGCTCCGCGACACGGCGCACGGCGATCTGGGCGAGCGGGTGTCGGGGCTGACGGGCCGCATCGACGAGCTGGTCGAGGCCGCCGACGTGGCGGCGCGGGACACGGTCTCGCAGGCCGAGGCGCGGCTTGCCGACACGCTGACGGCGCACGAGGCCAAGGCCAAGAGCATCGGCGCCGACGCGACGAAGTACGTCGAGCAGCGCGTCGAGCCCATGGTCGAGAAGGTCCGCCACGAGGCGCGGGCGGCGCTCGAGACGGCGGGCGAGGCTCGGGCGGCGGCGCGGGCGGTGTTCGAGCACGATCTCGACGGCGTTCGCCGGCTGTGCGCCCGGGCCGAGCACATCTTCGAGACCGCAGGCGCTGGTGTGCCCGATCCCTCGCCGCGGACGCTGGCGGCGATCGCGGATCGCGCCGCCGACGCCGCCCAGCGTATGGACGAGACGGCCGAGGCGGGTGATCGCTGCCGGCGACAGGCCGACGAGGCGCGGCGGGCGCTGTCGGAGTCGATCGACTCGATCGCGCAGTGGATGGACCGCGTCATCGAGCAGCGGGACGCGCTGCAGCAATCGATCTCCCGGGCCACCAAGCTCGCCGAGGCGGCCGAGGCCGCGATGGTCGAGCGCCGCAAGGAGATCGAGGAATCGATGCGGGTGCCCGAGGAGGAGGTCCGCCGGCACGCGGAGGGGCTGCGTTCGCTCGTCGAGGACCTGACCAAGGACGTCGACGCGGTGCGGAGCGACGCGGTCCAGGCCGCCAAGGGCGAGCTGGAGAAGCACACCAAGGCGCTCGCGAAGGCCACGCAGGAGGCCGACGCGCTCCGGCAGCGTGCCATCGAGGGCACCCAAGGCGCGCAGGCGGAACTGGAGTCGGCCATCGACGCGATCGCCGACGCCGGCCGCGGCGCCATCGATGCGGTCCTGGATCGCCAGGTCGAGGTGTCCAACGCGATCGCCGAGTCCGAGGGCGACGTGAAGGCCCAGATGGACGCCCTCACCGGGGCGGCCGAGCGGGCGGAGGCCTCGCGGGCGGCGCTGCACGAGGCGGTGCTCGCGGCGCACGCGGCGGCGAGCGAGCTGCAGGCCGAGACCGGCAATTCGCCGGCGGCGGTCGAGAAGCTCAGCCAGCTCGCCAGCGTGGTGGAGGAGCTGGCCGAGGGCGGCGTGCCCGCGGCGCCCAAGTCACGGGCGGCCCGCAAGCCGGCGGCGGCAAAGTCGGCGGCGAGCAAGACGCCCGCCAAGAAGGCCGCCGCCAAGACCGCGCGGGCGTCGGCCGCCGGCACCAAGCCCGCAGCAAAGAAGGCCGCAGCAAAGAAGGCGGCCAGCAAGAAGGTGGCCGCAAAGTCGGCCACGGCAACCCGCTCGCGCCGCGCCCAGCCGACGCCCAGGGCCGTCGCGAGCAAGTCGGCCCCGAAGCGTGCGGCCAAGAAGACCACGAAGAAGGCGGCGCGCGCCTCGTCGGCGCAGGTCGAGGCCAAGCCGGCGTCGTCGCGCACCAAGGCGGCGAAGAAGAAGGCCGGCGGCCGTCGCAAGGCGGCGCGGGCCTAGGCGGGAGATGGTCGTGCGGCGGACGCGGATCGCGGCGGGTCTCGCCGGCGTCGTGGCGGCGAGCGGCGCGGCCGCGCAGGTGCGCTTCGCCGACGCGACCGCGCGGCTCGGGCTGGACGGCATCGAGGCCCAGCACGCCGCCTTCGCGGATCTCGACGCCGACGGCTTCGACGACCTGATCGTGCAGCGGACCCGCGTGTTCCTCAACCGGCCGGCCGGCGGCGGGGCGCGGCGATTCGTCGAGGTGGAGCGGAGCGGGCTGCCCGAGCGGCGGCGGGGCGACATCACGGTGTTCGCCGACGTGGACAACGACGGCATGGCCGACGCGATCGTGTCCCGCTATCTCGACGTGAACAACCCCGACTTCGAGCCGCCGCCCGCGGGCACGCCGCGGGGGCTGGCGTGGCTGCGGGGCAACGGCGACGGCACCTTCGGCGATCCGGTGGGCGCGTTCACGCCCATAGACGCGGCGACGAGGGCGACCGCGTGCGCCATCGCGGTGGCCGACCTGCCGCCCGCCGACGGCCGGCTGGATCTCGTCGTCGGTCATTGGTACGAGCGCTATGGCGGGGGCCTCGCGGGCTTCGCCAGCGACGTGCTCCGCCAGCGCGAAGACGGTGGCTTCGAGCGACTGCCGTGGCCGACCGACGGCGTCGCGTTCGATGGCGAGGCCGACGCGGGCGGGCGGCCGACCTACGGCGTGCTGGTCGCCGACCTGCTAGAGGACTCGCGGAGCGGCGTCGTCCCCGAGATCCTCGAGCTGAACTACGGGCGTCGGTGGAACCGGCTGTGGCGGCCGACCGAGGGCGGTGCGGTGGACGTCGCGGCGTCGGTCAAGCTCGACGGCGACGCGATCCGCCACGGCCGCTATCCGGAATGGCTGAAGGAGCGCGCACGCACGGATCCCAGGTTCGAGCGCGACGACGAGCGGCCCTTCCGCGCCAACGGCAACACCTTCGACGCGGCCGTCGGCGACGTGGACAACGACGGCGACTTCGACGTGCTGCTCACCGAGATCACCCACGGCTGGGCGGGCGAAAGTTCCGACCGCTCGCGGGTGCTGCTGCGGGAGGACGGCTTCGCGGGTCCGCTGTTCGTTGCCCGCGAAGGCCTCTCGCTCGATCGCGTGCCCGCCGACCCGGCCGTCCGCAGCTGGAACCAGGGCGACATCTACGGCGCGCTGGCCGACTTCGACCTGGACGGTCGCCTCGATGTGCTGCTGTGCTCGAGCGACTACCCGGACAACCAGCGGCTGCGGATCTTTGCGCAGCGGAACGGCGGCCTCGTAGACGTGACGAGCTGGTCGGGCATCGACCACATCGGCGCGGGCCAGCCTTCGCTGGCCGACTTCGACGGCGACGGCGATCTCGATATTGTCGTGGGCCAGAGCTTCAACCGCCTGCCGGCGAGCCAGCGGGCGGGCCGGACGCCCCGGCTGCGGATCTTCGAGAACCGGGCCGCCGACGGCGACGCGCGGCGTGGCCTGGTGCTGCGGCTGGTGGGCGCCCCAGAGCGCGGCGTCGCCCGCGACCCGCTGGGCGCCATCGTGCGGGTGACGGCGGTCGTCGGCGGCGAACGCATCACGCAATCGAGGCAGCTCGTCGGCATCGGCGGGCACCAGGGCAAGCAGCACGCGTTCGTCGTGCACGCGGCTCTCGGCGGTGCGCCGGCCGAGCGTGTGGAGATCCTCTGGCCCGGCGCGGACGGCCTGCGGACCACGCTGACGAACGTGCCCGCCGGCACGCACGTCGTCCGGGCGGCCGACGCCAGTCGCTGACGATCGATCGAGGTCGGCGGCCCCAGAAGTAAAACCGCCGAGTGGCCCGGAGGGCTGCACTCGGCGGGGCGGGATGGGGCTGGGTGATGCCGCCGGGCTTCTCGCGTCGCCCGGTCGGGTGGCGTTCGCCTAGCGGTCGGCCAGGATGAGGTCGAGCAGCGAGGCGGAGTTCTGCGCGCCCAGGAAGAAGTCGGTGTCCGACAGCGCGTCGAAGTCGGTCGAGAGGCGACGCAGCGCGTCGGGGATGACGTAGGAGCCGCCACCCGTGGGCGTGGTGCCCGGCGAGTTGGAGGCCAGCACGTCGACGGCGGGCGAGGGGAAGACCCCGGTGGTCGTCCGCAGGCCGAGCAGCTCGCCCACGCGGCGGCCGATGGCGGCGCTGAGCGACTCGGTGAGCTCGGTGACGTCGGACTCGCTGGGGTTGAAGCCCAGCGCGATGAGCTGGGGCACGAAGACGGCAGCCTCGTCCGAGCCGTCGATGTTGAAGGCGTCGGACCGCTCGGAGTAGCCGAAGATCTCCTCGAAGCCCAAATTGAAGCCGCCGATCTCGAAGGCGAAGGGGTTGAAGAAGAAGCCCAGCGGGTCGGCCGAGAAGGTGAAGTTGACCGGGTCGGCGGTATCGGTGACGAAGACGGTCGAGAAGTCCTGGAACTCGAAGTCGCCGGCGTTTTCCGAGAAGGTGACGTCGAAGCCCGCGGACTGGAAGATGGAATTGAGGTTGTCGACGACCTGATCGCGGACGAAGCGATCGACGGGGATGTCGTCGATGGTGCCCGTGAAGCCCAGGGCGGAGCTGCTGTAGGGCAGCAGCTCGGTGATCTGGCCGCCGACCTCGAGCCAATCGATCTCGCCGCCATCGAACTCGATGAGCACGTTCTGCGAGACGGGGATGAGCGCGCCGTCGACCGAATCGTCGGCCGTGCCCGGCGTGCCATCGGGTCCGGCGTTGAAGGTGTAGCGGAAGCGGCCCTGCAGCAGGCGCTCGATGTCGTCGAAGGTGCCGAAGGTGCCATCGGGTCCGGCGAAGGCCTCGACGCCCGGCGCGACGACGCTGCGCTGGACCTCGATCTGGTAGTCGGCGTTGAACACGCCCTGGAGGTAGACCGCGTAGGTGCCGGTCTCGGGCACCTGCGTGACGATGAAGAAGTCGCCGTTCTCGTCGGTGCCGTAGCTGAGGATGTCGTCCTCGGCGAAGACGGCCGGTCCCTCGGCGGCGCTGGGCAGGAACTCGGTGGGCGAGAAGACCAGCTCGCCGTCGGCGACACCGGTGGAGTTGGTGGTGTTGAACAGTGCGAGCTGCACCGAACCGGCGAAGTCCTGCGTGATGGTCTCCAGCGTGCCCGTGAAGCGGCGGCCGCCGAGATCGGCGCCCGTCTCGGACAGCTTGACGGTGATCTCCAGCAGGTCGCCGGCCTGGAGGTTCTGGCGGTTGTTGAGGTGGTAGACGTCGACGTCGGCGGTGATGTCGCCCGGCAGGCCGCGGGCGCCCGGGTTGCCGATGGCCGACTCGATGAGCACGGTGCTCGTGCCGCTGGCGTCCCGCGAGGAGGTCACGCCGTTGCTGTCGGTGCCGGTGACCTCGCCCGTGGCGGCGTCGACGGTGAAGGTGAAGGCGCCCACGGTGATGGAGGCGCGATCATCGGTGGTCCCCAGCGTGCCATCGGCGCCGGCGAAGGCGCTGGCGCTCGGCGCCTCGATCAGGCGGCGGCCGTCGCCCGAGTTGGTCGAGGCGGTGAAGCCCGAGTCGCCGTCGTCGAAGACCTGCAGCGTGAACTCGTAGCTGCCCACGAGGCCCGCCGCCGGCAGGATGTTCTCCACGCCGTCGTCGTCGAAGATGTTCTGGATGGTGCCATTGGTGACCACCAGGAAGAAGGTGCCCGTCTCGGTGATGAGGAAGTCGTTGCCGAAGGTCGTGACGCCCTCGAGCAGCTGGCTGGTGTCGGCCGGCAGGGTGATGCTGGCGGTGTTGAAGCCGAGCTGGCCGAAGCCGTCCTCGTCGAGCAGCAGGATCCCGGCGTTGAAGGCCGAGCCCGTGTTGGCGCCCAGGCGGAGGATCTGGCCGGCCTGCAGCGTGATCGTGTACACGTCCACGTCGCTGGCGAGCGCGAAGGCCTGAGCGTCGCTGTCGGGGTGGTCGCCGAGGAAGCCCTGGAGGGTGAAGGTCGTGTTGATGTCGGGCAGCGCGTCGGGCTGCAGGTTGTCGTCCAGCGCGACGTCCAGGCTGCCCGGGCCGTAGAAGTCCACCCGGCCGGGGCCGAGCAGGCCGCGATCGACGGTGACCACGCCCGGGTTGATCTTGTCGCCCACGTCGCCCACGAAGGCGTCGGCCGAGAAGAAGGTGTCCTCGTCGGCGAAGCCGTCGCCGTCGGCATCGAGGCGGGCGGCCACGTTCTGGGCCTGCACGATGCCGGGGTCGAGCTCGAAGCGGTACAGGCCCGGGGCCGGCAGGCCCGGCAGCAGCGGCAGGTCCCGCTCGGTAACGGTCGTCAGGAAGGTGACCAGCGCGGTGTTGGAGTCGTCGTCGAAATCGAAGAGGTAGTCCACGCCCTCGTTGAGGCGGATGGTGACCACGCCGCCGTCGCGGACCTCGCTGATCAGCAGGCCCTCGCGGACCGAGGCGGCGTCCATGGCCTGGTTGAAGGTGATCGACGCGATGTAGACGCCGCCGTCGAACGCGACGCTGATGTCCTCGACCGTGAAGACGCCCGGCAGGGTGTCCTGCAGGTCGACCGAGAAGTTGAGCAACTCGTCGACCTCGAGGCCGCCCACGGTGACCAGGCCAACCTCGCCGGTCGCGAACACGCCGTAGGACTCCGAGCCGCGGTTCGAACCGACGTCGCTGCCGGCGATGCTGACCGGACCAGTATTCGAGCGGCCTCCCGAGACCAGGTCGTCGCTGGTGCCGAAGAACCCATCGGGGCCCCGCAGCAGGCCGGCGACGACGTCGCTCTCGCGGAAGTTGCCGCCCACGGTCACGGCGCCGATGTTGCCGCCGTTGGTGCTGTCGGCGTCGAGGCCGGTGCCGCCGAAGGAGCCGTCGCGGCCCAGGTCGGCGCCGGCGATGATCGAGGTATCGAACACCGAGCCGGGCACGGTGACGCCGGCGATGCCGTTGGCCGCCGAGATCCGCGACCGCATGATGTTCGACGAGTTCACCTGGCCGATGCCGTCGCCCGAGCGGATGCGGCTATCGGAGATGCCGCCGGCGACCGAGAGCGCACCCTGGATGCCGTTGTCGGCGCTGATGACCGCCCGCATGCCGCCGCCGACCTCGATGCCGGCGGTGCCGAAGATGGTGATGGTCGGGGTCGTGAACTCGCCCGGCCGCTGCGGCGTCTCGCCGCCCAGATCGCCCGTGACGACGAGGTTGCGGAGGAAGACGGCCCGGATCTCGCCCTCGGTGAGCAGCGAGCCGGGGTTCTCGGCGGTGCCGGTCTGCAGCAGCTGGATGTCGTTGCCGACGAAGATGTCGCCGGTGCCGAAGAAGCCGTCGACGACGATCTCGTTGGCGAAGCCGTCGATGATGATGTCCGAGTCGCCGAACAGCACGGCGTCGACGTCGATGCGGCCGATCGAGGCGTCGTCGTTGGTGATGATGTCGAAGTCCTCGAGCGCGCCGGTGCTGACGTTGGAGATCTGCACCGTCGAGGCGATGCTGGTGCTCACCAGCAGCAGGCGGCCCTGGGCGGCATCCCAGATGGCGGTGCCGGGACCCGAGAAGGTGATGGTGCCCGTGGCGACGCCGCGGGTAAACTCGAAGGCCTCGCCCGCGGTGAGCACGGTGCCCAGCGAGGCGAAGTCGAAGGTGGACTGGTCGGCGACGAAGCCGATCGTCGCGAGCGCGCCGCCCGCGACCGGGGTCGCCTGGCCGCCCGTGGTGATGCCGGCGGTGGCGTTGGGCAGGCCCGTGTCGGTGTGGGCGCTGACGTTGGTGACGGCGCCGCCCACGGTGACGGTCTGGATGATCGAGATGCCCATCGCGTGGAGGTCGTCGGCGGTGTTGTAGATGCCGTCGGCGCCCGCCACGATGCCCGAAGCGATGGCGACGTTGGTCGCGTCACCGCCTGCCGAGACGGTCCGCACGCGACCCGACTTGACGGCGTCGGCGTTGTCGCCCGTGCCGCCCGCGCGGCCGTCGGCGCCCAGGTCGAAGATGCCCGCGCCGATGAAGGCGTTGCTGATGCTGCCGGTGGCCTCGACCAGGAAGATCGAGTTGCCGGCGACGATCTGCGTGCCGAAGCCCGAGGTCGAGCCGTCGTTCTGGATGTTGCCCGTGACGCGGATGCCGCCGATGGCGTCGTTGGCGAAGATCAGCGTCTCGAAGATCGAGCCGTTGGTCAGCAGGATGTTGCCCACGTCCTCGCCGGCGGTGATCCGCGGGCCGTCGAAGGCGATGCTGACGCCCACGCCCGGGGGCAGCTGGTTGCGGAGGCTGGTCGCCGCCGCGAAGCTCGACAGCTCGGGGTTGACGCCGATGTCGCCGAAGACGCCATCCTCGGAGCCGTTGAGGGTGATGTTGAAGATGACGCGGTCGGCGTGGACGTCGCCCAGCAGATGACCGCTGTTGATGACCAGATTGTTGATGCTGGAGTTGAAGGCCGACACGCTGGCCTGCGGCAGCAGCGAGCCGTTGTTGATGATGACATCGCCGATGCCGCCCGAGTGGCTGATGATGCTGCCGCCGAAGTCGCCGTTGATGGTGACTAGGCCGATGTTGCCGAAGGCCTCGATGGTGCCAGTGGGGATCTGGTTGTTGCCCGGCAGGCCCGGCAGGCCGCCGATGACGATGGGGCCGGTGACGTTGTCACCCACCCGCAGGTCGGAATACAGGCCGCCGCCCGAGATGTCGGCGCCCGCGAGGTCGCCGCGGACGAGGAAGACCGTCGGGTTGTCGATGGCGCCGAGGTTGCGGCCGACATCGAGGCTCGTCAGCGTGCCGCTGATGTCGGTCTCGAGGAGGATGTCGCGGGAGGCGACCAGGGCGTCGACGTTGCCGCGGGCGGTCCGCGTGATCAGGCTGCCCTTGAGGTCGCCCTCGGTCGCCTCGACGAGCGCGATGGGGCCGGTGGCCAGGATGGCGCCGTCGAACAGCGTGCGGACCTGGAGCAGGTCGAGGCGGCCGTCCGGACCCGTAATGCTGATGGCCGTGCCCGTGATCTCGTCGGCGACCAGGCTGGCCAGCGGACCCGAGACGCTGATCTCCGAGGCGCGGATGGCTCCGACGACCTCGAAGTCCACGATCTGGCCCGTGCTGATCTGCGTGGAGCGGATTTCTTCGGCGTCGAAGTTGTTGATGGTGCCCGCGACGCCGATGTCGGAACGCTGCACGAGCCGCGCGTCGATGCCGTTCTCGATCTCGCCGGAGATGTTGAACGTGGTGTCCGAGAGGACGCCCGCGAACGGACCCGCCGAACTGCCGTCGCCGAGGATGATGTCATCCACGTCGCCGTCGATCAAGAAGAGCGAGCGGAACAGCTCGCGGGCGGTGCCGCCGGCGGTGCTGTTGATGATGTTGGCGGCCTGGATCAGGCGGAGATCGCCGGCCGAGTCGAGCTGGACGGCATCGAGATCCCCATCGATGTTGATCTCGTCGTAGGACCCCGCGGAGATCTGCGTGCGGAAGATCCGCGTACCGTCGGTGCCGATGATGTTCTGGACCTCGCCCGTGCGGAGGAAGTCGTCGCCGTAGTTGATCGAGAGCCAGAAGACGTCGAGGTTGTTGGCGCCGATGAACGCATCGGTGATGAGCGTGTTGCTCAGGTCGAGATCGATGATGCCGTTGTCGCCGCCGAAGCCGCCCTCGGCGACCGCGTTGCCGGCGATGATGTTCGCGGCGATCACCGCGTCCTCGGCGATCAGCTGGATGATGTCGTCGGCGGCGAAGATGCCCGACGTCGACAGCGAGTTCTGGGTGGGGGCCACGACGCCGTCGCCCACGTCGATGGAGTTGATGTCGCCGGCGTAGATCGTGCCGAAGATGCCGTCGAAGCCACTCGCCGAGGTGATGTCGTCGTCATCCACGTTGAGTTGCGTCAGCGTCGCGGTCGGCGCGAGGATGATGTCGCCCACCGAGCCCTCGACCGAGACCAGGGCGACGTTGCCGCCGCGGACGAACAGGCCGTCGAGGTACGGGTCCAGCGGCGAGCCGAGATCGCTCAGGTAGCCGTTGCCGGCGTCGTAGTTGGTATCGCCGATGGGGCGGTAGAGCTGGCCGTTCCAGTCCGGCTCGATCGTCGCCGCGATGATCTGGAAGGTCTCGGGGCCCAGGATGCCCTGGATGCCGCTGCCATTGATGCCGTAGAACGGCGAGATGCGGGTCGGGCCGAAGGCCGACACCTGGGTGCGGCCCAGATCGCCCTCGATGTCGACGGTGTTGATGCCCGCCACGTCGATGGCGACGATGTCACCGCCGGGCGTCTGGTTGGTGATCGAGTCGAACGCGCCGCCGCCGGTCTGGACGATCTGCCAGACGTCGATCTGCACGTCGCCGGTGATGTTGATGTCCGACTGGCCGTCGGCGTTCTGCACGTCAATGCGGCCGATGCTGATGACGTCGTCGGCGGTGCCGTCCACGCCGTTGATGGTCAGCGTGCGGCCGCCCGAGAGGTCGACCTCGATGGTGCCCAGGGCCACGCCGTCCGAGCCATCGATGGCGATGAAGCGGATGAATCCGACGTTCGTGCCCGGTGCGCCGCCGCCACTCACGGTAATCGTGAACGTGCCGCCGGCGTCGTCGACGAGTTCGATGGTCTCGCCGATCAGCAGGTCGAGGCCCGCGCGGGCCGAGGCCTGCGACACGATGCGGGGCGTGTCGAAGAAGCGCAGGTCGCTGCCCGCTCCCAGATCAAGGTTGACGGCGTTGCCGAAGGTGCCGCCGTCGATGCCCAGGAAGATCTGCTCGGGATCGAAGGCCACGTCCTGCACGATGACGAAGCCGCCGATCGTCGAGCCCGGCGACGTGACGATGTTGACCGTGTCGGCGCCCACGTGCGATCCGACGCGGATGAAGCCGATGTCGCCCGCGCCGCCGCCGAGGCCCGTGCGGAACGAGATCGAGCTGGGTGCGCCCACGCCGGGGATCGGCAGGGTATCGACGTCCTGGTCGATGCCCAGGCCGCCGGCGATGTCGAGGAAGCCGATGCTGCCCGAGACGTTGAAGGTCAGGGCGGGGCCGGCGAGCACGTCGCCCTCGTTGGGGTTGACGCCGATGATCGGCGACTGGCCCGTGATGAGGTAGCCCAGGTTGCCGCCGATCTGGAAGGTCAGCGGCTCGGCGGTGGTCTCGATGTCCGAGCCGGCATAGATCTCGAACAGGTCGCCGCCGGTGATGGTGTAGCTGCCCGCGGCCAGGTTGGCCCGCTCGTCGGGCGCATCGCCCGTTGCGGTGCCCTCGTCGGTGAAGTTGATCGCCTCGTCGGCGCTCACCTGGCCGCCACCGCTGGAGGAATAGCCCGTGCCCGCGCGGATGGAGCCCATCGCGCCCGAGAGCACGTTGAGCGACATCGAGCCGCTCGTGGTCGAGACGCCGGGCTCGAAGGCGACCGCCGGGGTGCCGAGGCCCGAGCCGGTGCGGTAGGTGCCCAGCGTGACGGGCGCCAGGCCGCTGATGTTGAGCGCGTAGAAGAAGCCGCCCGCGAGATCGCCCTCGGGCGCATCGGAGATGACGATGTAGTACACGCCCGCGTACTCGGGGGTGTATTCGAGGAAGTAGCGGCCGGTGTTGATCAGCGTCTCGTCGTTCGCCACGGCGGCGACCTGCCGGCCCCGCGCATCGACGATCCGGATCTCCCATGCCGGCGAGGTGGTGCTGGCCTCGATGATGACCGGCCGGGTGCCGTCCAGCGCGATCGCGTAGACGTCCACCGCGTCCTCGGCGGTGTTGACCGGGTCGCCGTAGCCGATGTCGCCGATGACCTGGACCTGGCTGCCGGCGTTGCCGATGAACTCGGCGCTGCCGATCGAATCGTTGCGGAAGTAGCTCCCGCCGGTAATGGGCGCCTGGTCGAACCGTGCGACGGGGCTGATGGTGTTGGAGATCGCCGCCTCGGCCCGGCCGATCGCGCCGCCGAAGAGCAGCGCCTCGATGGTCGTGCGGGTGTCGACGTCGCCATCGGTATCGATGCCCAGCGGGAACTCGAGCTCGAAGTAGGTGATGATGTCGCCCGCGGGGCGGGTGGCGGGCGAGCTCAGGTCGCCGACCACGGTGGTGTCCAGCAGCGAGCGGCCGGCGATGTGGACCTGGCCCAGCGTGCGCTCGACGATGAGCTGGCCGCCGGTCTTGGTGATGTCGTTGGTGTCGTCGGGCACCCAGTGGCCCGCCTCGGATCCGGCGACGAAGGTCCCCAGGTCGCCCTTGACCGTGACCGAGCCGTACACCGGCATGAACGCCAGGCGGTCGACCGGGCCGTTGAATACCGAGTTGCCGAACAGCATGCCGTGCAGCATCACGCTGCCGAGCGGCTGGGTGCCCAGCGCGAAGATGCCCTGATCGGGGTCCACGAAGTTCCGCGTCGCGGGCAGGCCCGCCGGGTTGTATGACGCCTGCGAGGTGTTGTCGCGGAAGTACGGGGAGCCGAGCGCGACCGAGCCCGCGGCCGGCGGGAGGCCGTCGACCTCGCCGTCGCCATCGGGCACGAGCCGGAAGCCGAAGCCGGCCTCTTCGAACTGATCACCGAAGCCCAGCAGGTCCTGGACGCCGACGAAGTTGAAGCCGCCCTGCGAGAAGTCGGCGTCGGGGTCCGGGTCGCCGGCCTCGATCGTGCCGCCGAAGATGGTCAGCGTCGTCGCGGCGTCGTAGTTGCTCAGGATGATGCGGCCGATGCCATCGTTGAAGTCCGGCACGCCGTTATCGTCTCGATCGACGATCGGGAGCTCCAGGTCGGCATCCGGGATGCCGACGGCGATGGTCTGGATGATCGGTCGACCGTAGAGGTCGAAGAACTCGGCGGTGGTGCCCGGCAAGCCGGCCAGGGTGACCTCGACGCCGAAGATGCGTCCCTCGATCAGGTCGGCAAAGTTGCCCGGCGGGACGTTTGCGGCGTAATTGTCGAACTGGAAGGCGGCGCTCGGGCCGCCGATCGACACGAACTGGATCGAGTCGAACGCCGGCGAGGCCTCGCCCGACAGGATCGGCGACGCGGCGAACAGGAAGGTGCCCACGCCCGAGCCCGACACGCCGCCCTGGCGGAAGGCCTCGAGCTCGGCGACGCCCTCGAAGGACTCGACGACCTGGCCCTGGAACAACAGGTTGACCCGGGTGTTCTGCAGGTCGAGCCCCTGCGTCGAGCCCGGCGCGGCGAAGAAGTCGAGCTGCACGCTGCGGACGGCGCGGATCAGGTCGGTGCGGTCCTCCGAGGCTACCAGCGAGAGCGTGAACTGCTCGCCCTCCTGGAGCAGCACCTGCACGCGGGCCTCGTCGCTCTGGCTCGGGTCCACGCCCGGCGGCGACACGAGCTGGATGTCGGCCGACGGCGTGATGTTGTGCTGGATGAACAGGTTCGAGCCGTCGAAGACGGTCTGCGAGATCACGGGCGTGCCGTTGCCGCCCTCCTCGTCGAAGTCCTCGTCGACGAGCTCGTCGTCGTCGTCGCCGATGTCATCGGGGAACTGCAGGTAGGGAATCGTGTAGCCGAAGTAGGCCGTCGCGATGCCCACGCCCGTGGTGGGGTCCACCGACGACGGGTCGACGGTCAGGGCGAAGAGCAGCTGCCGCGGCTCGAGCGGCTCGACGTCGGGCCGCTGGGCCCGTCCGGCGAGATCGGCCAAGCGGGAGGCCGCGCCGTGCGCGTCCTGCTTCTTGAGGCCGGAGCGTTGGCGAACGTACGGGCGGGTCGTCGAACGGCGGTTGGGCTTCATGACCGCTCCTCGCTGGCTCTATGCGACACCGTGCTGCACGGTGCATCTTCGGGGCATCGATGCCGGCCGGGGTGGGCCGGGGCCGGCATGGTTGGTCGCTCCGGCGGGCGGATCGACCCGTCGCCGCCCGCGGGCTGCGGGCGAGCGCGTCACACGCTCGGGCGAGCGTGGGTGGCGGACCGGGCACCGTGCCAGGGGCCGCCGGGTGGGTACGAAGCAGGTCTCACGTCCTCGCGCTGGTGGGGCCGCACCCCGCCGCCTCCAGCGTCCGCAAGCATATCAGGAAGGTCCGCCACAGGCTAGACAAATCCTGCTGCTCGGTAGCTGCGTCATCGATTGCTCCCAGTCCGCGGGCGCCTACGCAATGCCGGCCGGCGTCGGCCGCACCGCGGGGCTGCCTCGGGCATCTGTGTGTCCGGGTGCTCTCGCGCGGCTCGCGAGCCGGACATCGGCGTGCTGCCGGCTTATTGCGGCCTGCTTCTCAGGCCGGCATGCGGGGGCCGGCTCTGTGGGGTGCCGCCCGGATCCAGCCGGACGACGCTCCGGGCAGACCGTACGCGGCCGGTGCGCGGCGGGTTGCAGCCAACGCGGCCGATAGGCGGCGGCACAGGGGATCCAACCGGTGGAGCCCGGCCAATCCGACGCGGCCGCGGGCCGCCGTCGCTTGCTTTCTCCGATGCCGGCCTGCTGCGGGTCGATCAAGCCCGCGAACCAGCCCGGGATACCGGGACGGTTCGTGGTCGCAGCGGACGCCGGGAGGTACCTTATCGGCGTCGGGGGATGCAAGCCGTGGACGGCCAGATGGGCTCGACGGACATCCTGATGCAGGCCCTCGCGGCCGCACGCTCGCCGGAGGCCGCCGGCGTGCTGGTGGTTGTCGGGCTGATGCTGTGGGCCGCCGGCGCGCGTGCCGTGAGCATCGCCCTCGCCGCCGTCGGCGGTTCGCTGGGCCTCGCCGGCGGGCTGTGGGCCTCCCGGCACCTGCCCATCGAGGACGTCGCCGGCGTGCCCTCGGCGTTGCTCGCCGCCTCGGTCGGGGCCGCCATCGGCGTGATCGCGGCCCTGGCGGCGATGCGGGCCATCGTGTGCCTCGTGGCAGGCAGCGTCGCGTCCGCGCTGGTCGCCGCCGGCATCCTCGTGGCGCTGGGGCTTGGGTTCGAGCCCCTGGTGGCTCATCAGCCTGCCGACGGCACGCCCATCCAGGCCACCGCCGCCGATGCCATCCAGGCCGCCTCGCCGCTCGTGGACCTCGATCCCGCCGCCGCCATGACTCTGGACGCTTCGGCCGCGGCCGAGGAGGGCCTGCGCGACCTGTGGGGCCAGATCCCCGAGGACATCCGCGGCTATGCGCTGCTCGCGATCGTCGCGGCCGGCATCGGAGGCGCGGTCGTGGGGGCGTCGTCGCCCGGCCGGATCAACGCCGCCGCGACGGCCTTCTTCGGCGCTGCTCTCTGGCCGCTGGGCACAGGACTGCTGCTCTCGGCTCGCGGCGAATCGATGGATCTTGACGCCGTGCGGCCCGAGGTGCTGGCGGCCGGCTGGCTCGTGCTGGGCGTCGCGGGCGTCGCCATCCAGCGCTTCGTGCTCCGCCGGCTCGACGACAGCTAGCGGCCGCGCTCGTCGACCGCCGCGACGCGGGCATCGCCGGGCTCGCTTCCGTCGGCCTGCTGCACGGGCGGGACGTAGGCGGCCGACGCCTCGGCGGCGCTCGCCATCAGCCTCGCCGACAGCGCCAGCGCGATCACACCGAACGCCGACGCGGCCGCGACCGCCAGACGCTGGGCCCGCTGCGGGTGCCACGAGATTCCGTCGTCCCCGCCCTCGGGGGCATCGATGATGGCGGCCTTGACGATGCGGAGGTAGTAGAACGCGGCGATCGCCGAATTGACGCCCAGGATCACGACCAGCGTGATCTCGCCCGCCGCGATGCCCGAGGTGAACAGCGGCAGCTTCGCCAGGAAGCCCAGCAGCGGCGGAAAGCCCAGCAGGCTGAGCGCCACGATCCCCAGCAGCACGCCGAGCAGCGGCTCGCGCTTCCACAGGCCGCGGAGCTCCTCGAAGCTCTCGATCTCGCGGGGCTCGCCACGGTCGGCCGCCCGCCGCTCCAGGCAGGCCAGCACCGCGAAGGCGCCGGTGTTCATCACGCCGTAGGCCGCCAGGTAGAAGACCACCGCCGACACGCCGCTCGTAGCGAAGGTGCCGTCGCCCGGGCCCGCGAGCAGCCCGACGAGCATGTAGCCCGAGTGGGCGATCGACGAGTAGGCCAGCATCCGCTTGATCGAGTGCTGCACGATCGCAAGCACGTTGCCGACGGTCATCGTGACGGCCGCCATCACCCACAGCAGGATGCGGACGGCCTCGGGCAGCCCGCCCGCCTCGCCGCCCTGGTTCCAGCCCACCGTTGCGCACACCAGCAGCAGCGCCAGGAAGCCCGCGGTCTTGGGCACGAACGCGAGGAAGGCCGTCACCGGCGACGCCGCGCCCTGGTAGACGTCCGCCGTGTAGAAGTGCATGGGCACGGCCGCGATCTTGAAGCCCAGCCCCGCGATCGAGATCAGGATGCCCGCCATCGCGACGGAGTTGATGCCGTTGGCCGCGAAGAAGGCCGCCATCTCGGGCAGGTGGGCCGTGCCCGTGCCGCCGTAGAGCAGCACGAAGCCCATCAGGAACGTGGCCGCCCCCAGCGCCCCCAGAAAGAAGTACTTGACCGCCGCCTCTTGCGCACGGTCTCGCGAGGACGACATCGCGACCATCACGTAGGTCGGCAGGCTGGTGAGCTCGAGCGCCAGGAACAGCCAGATCAGGTCGTCGGCCGATGCGCACAGCATCAGGCCCGTCAGGGAGAACAGCGTCAGGGCGTAGTACTCCGCCCGGTTCATCCGCAGCGGGCGGTAGGGGCCGCCGGCGGCGACCAAGGCCTCCTCGCGGCGATCGATCAGCCCCGCCTGCAGCAGCAGCAGCAGCAGGCCCACGGCCGCGATGGCGACCTTCGCGAAGCTCGGCAGCATCGGCAGCACCGAGTCGGTTGCCTGCGCGGCATCCGGCCCGCCGCCCAGCGCCAGCGCCAGCGCGCCCGCCACGCCCATGCCGATCATCGATGCCGGCAGGCACAGGATCCTCGACTTCTTGTTCGGCGAGAGCCCGAGCACCAGCACAATGCACGTCGTCGCGAACAGGACGATCTCGGGCCAGATCAGCGCAATCTTGTCGGCCATGCCGCTCAGCCCTCCCCGTCCGGCTCGGCGAGCGTTGCGGGCGCCTCGGCGAGGGCCTCGGCGTGCGCCTCCAGGCGATCCTCGTACTGCGCTAGCGTCTGGCCCACGGAGGGTTCGATGGCCTCGATCAGCGGCGTGGGGTACACGCCCAGCACCAGGCAGCCGACGCCCAGCACGCTCAGCAGCCCGATCTCGCGGGCGTTCAGGTCGGTCGGCAGTGCGCCGTGATCGTGCCCGTGGCCATCGTGGCCCTTCGGCTCGCGGAGGGTGCCGAAGACCACGCGGCCGGTCATGTACAGCAGGTAGATCGCCGCCACGATGACGCCCGTGCCGGCGGCGAGCGCGAACCAGGGGCCGAGCGTGCCGCCCTCGGCGCCGATGCGGCCCTCGCTCGTCCAGGCCGCATTGCTCTGGAACGTGCCGATGATGCACATGAACTCGCTGACGAAGCCGTTGAGGCCCGGCAGGCCCACCGAGGCCATCACGAAGAACACCATGAAGGACGACCAGATGGGCATCTTGCCCGCCAGACCACCCAGCTCGTCCATCGAGCGGGTGTGGTAGCGTTCGTAGATCATGCCGATGCACAGGAACAGGGCGCCGGTCGACAGCCCGTGGTTGATCATGTACAGCACCGAGCCGGTGAGCCCGACGTTGTTGAGCGCCACCAGCCCGAGCACGCAGAAGCCCAGGTGGCTCACCGACGAATAGGCTACCAGCTTCTTCACGTCCTTCTGGAGCCAGCAGATCAGGCCGGCGTACACGATGCCGATGATGCTCAGCGCCGCGATGATGGCCGCGTACTCGATGACGGCGTCGGGCACGAATCCCAGCACGAAGCGGAAGATGCCGTAGGTGCCCAGCTTCAGCAGCACGCCCGCCAGGATGACCGAGCCGGCGGTGGGGGCCTCCGTGTGCGCCAGCGGTAGCCACGTGTGGAACGGGAATAGCGGCACCTTGACGGCGAAGCCCAGCAGCAGCGCGACCATCACCAGCGCCTGCACGTCCAGCGGCATCGTCGATGCCGTCGCCGCCAGCTCGGCGATCTCCATCGTCCACTGGCCCGTCAGGCTGCGGTGGTGGAAGACGACATACACCAGGCCCGCGAGCGCGACGATCGAGCCCGTAAAGGTGTACAGGAAGAACTTGGTCGCCGCACGCCGCCGGTTCGCCGAGCCGAACAGGTTGATCAACACGTACATGGGCAGCAGCGTGAACTCGAAGCACACGTAGAAGAAGACGAGGTCGGTCGCCGCGAAGACGCCGGTCATCGCCGCCTGCAGGCCCACGAGCCAGCCGTAGAAGGTCTTCTGGTTCTCCTGGATCGCGCTGTAGCTGCCGATGACGCAGATCGGTCCCAGCAGCACGGTGAGCGCGATCAGCAGCAGCGCCACGCCGTCGACGCCCACGCCGAACTCCAGGCCGAGCTGCGGCACCCAGGGCACCGAGCCGACGAACTGCAGGCCGGGGCTGGCGAAATCGAACCGCACGAGCGCGATCACCATCGGGATGATCGGCAGAAGCGTGCCGATGGTCGCGATGCCGCGGGCGTGCTGCCGCGGCGATACGCCGATGCCCACCGCGAACACCAGCGGCAGCAGGATCAGCAGGAAGAGCATCGCCGAGTCCATCGCGAAGGGGGTCCCCCGTCTAGAGCAGCGTCACCACGACGATCACCAGGATGAGCACGGCCGTGCCCGCCACCATGCCCGACGCGTAGGCGTGCAACACGCCGTTCTGCGCGGGCCGGAGCGCGTGCCCGATCCAGCGGGGCGCCGCGCCGAACAGGTCCACGAGTCCGTCGACCAGCAGCCGATCGACGATGAAGAACAACTCCGAGGCCACCCGCAGCGGGCGGACGATGAGCGCGTGGTAGAACTCATCGACGTACCACTTGTGCTCCGCCCACCGCGGGATCGGGCCGAAGCGGGCCGCGACGGCGTCCATGCGCACGGCGCTGGGCGTCCGGCGGTTGCCCAAGCCCAGGCCCCACACGCCCCGCGGCCCGTGGAACCAGGCGGCGGTCGCGATGCCGATCAGCCCGAGCACCGCCGACACGTAGTACATGATCTTGAAGGGATCCTGGCCGAGCAGCGTGCCGGCCTCGACCGCGTCGTCGGCCGCACTCGCCGCCGCGGCCTCGGACGCGGCGCCGTCCGCGTCGCCGAGGGCGACGGGCAGGATGCCGTCCGAACGCTCCGGCCGCAACGTGTGACCCTCGCCCCCGGTGGAGCCGTGGCTGAGGCCGGGCGACGCGAACGCCGCGCTCGACTGCCCGACCATCGATCCCGCCCAGCCGTGGTCCTTCTTGTTCACGAAGTAGAGACCGGCCGCCGCAATCGTGCCCACCGCCAGCAGCACCATGGCGGTGTTCATGGCCCAACCCGGCGCGTGCGGGTGGAAGCCGGTGTGCAGCACGTCGCCTTCGTCCTCGTCCGCGGGGTCATGGTCCCCGTCGTGGCCATGACCGTTGTCATGATCATCGCCGTGGTCGTCGTCGCCCGGCTCGAAGTGCCTGGGGCCGACGAAGACCCGGAAGAACACCCGGAAGGTGTAGTACGCCGTCATCGCCGCCGTCAGCAGCAGCAGCAGGCCGATCAGGAACGAGCCACCGATCATCTCCTGCGGCGTGGCGAAGGCCTGCGCCAGGATCATGTCCTTCGAGAAGTAGCCCGCGGTGAACGGGACGCCGCTCAGGCTCAGGCAGCCGATGAACATGCAGATGCCCGTGATCTGGAAGCCGGGCATCTTCATGACGCCCGAGAGCCGGCGGAGGCTGAGCTGCCCGCCGAAGCCGTGCATGACCGCCCCGCAGCACAGGAACAGCGTGGCCTTGAAGAACGCGTGTGTGAACACGTGGAACACCGCGCCCGTCGTGCCCAGCAGCCCGAGCCCCGCGAACATGTAGCCGAGCTGGCTGATGGTGCTGTAGCCCATGATCCGCTTGATGTCGTACTGGGCGAACTCGATCGTCGCCGCCCAGAACGCCGTGATCGCCCCGGACCACGCGACCACCGTGAGCGCGATCATCGCGTCGTCGGCGGCGTAGAGCGGGAACATCCGCGCGATCAGGTACACGCCCGCGGTGACCATGGTCGCCGCGTGGATCAGGGCCGACACCGGCGTCGGGCCCTCCATCGCGTCCGGGAGCCAGACATAGAAGAAGAGCTGGGCGCTCTTGCCGAAGGCGCCCGCCGTCAGCAGCAGCGGGATGACCACAACGACCCACGTGCCGTCGATCGCGCCGCCGTTGCCGTCGACGCCCTGGGTGATCATCTCGAACAGCGGCCGCAGTTCGATGGTGCCGAACACGACGTAGATCGCGCCGATGGCCATCAGCAGGCCGAGGTCGCCGATGCGGTTGATGATGAAGGCCTTCTTCGCCGCCGCGATGGCCTCGGGCTTCTTGTAGAAATAGCCGATCAGCAGGTAGCTGCACAGGCCCACGCCCTCCCAGCCCAGGAAGAGCAGCAGCAAGTTGTCGGCCATCACCAGGCTCGACATGCTGAAGACGAAGACGTTGAATGCGAAGAAGAAGCGGCAGTATCCGAGTCCCTGATCGTGGCTCATGTACTCCGTCGAGTACAGCGCAATGACCGTCGCCAGCCCGGTCACGAACAGCATCCACAGCATGGACAGGCCGTCCATGTAGTACGCGAAGTTCGCGACGAGCGTGGCATCGCCCGCGGAGGCGTGGATCCAGCGGAACATCGTCGCCACGCCGTAGCTGTCGCCGTCGTTGCCGCCGAGATACGCCAGCACCGCGACCACGAACGAACCGGCCAGCAGGCCCACCGTGGCGTAGCCCGGCAGCTTGCTCTTGACGCCCAGGCACGCAAGCAGCACGCACAGCGCCGCGCCAACGAGCGGCAGCAGCGGCATGAGCCCGACGAACGCCGGCGCCGACCCGCCGGGGATGAACGGCCCGTCCGCGGCGGCCAGCAGGCCGGTGCCGATGCCCGAGAGCAGGTCCATGCTCATCCCTTCAGCTCCGACCACGCCTCGGCGCTCAGCGAGTCCCGCTTGCGGAACAGGAATACGACCAGCGCGAGCGCCAGGGCCGCCTCGGCCGCCGCCACCGTGAGCACGAAGATCACGAACGTCTGGCCGTCGTGGTTGAGGTGGTAGCGGCTAAAGGCGATCAGCGCGATGCCAGCGGCCTGGAACATCATCTCCGTGCACAGGAACATGATGATCAGGTTGCGGCGCGTCAGGAAGCCGACGACGCCCAGCGCGAACATCGCCGCCGAGACCACCAGGTAGTGGGCCAGGTGCGAGGCCGCCATGGGCTCGGGGAAGGCCGCCTGGCCCAGCAGCGTCGAGGCGTGCAGGAGTGCGTCAGGCATCGTTGCCGCCCCCCGCGCCACCGAGGCGATCGCTCGCCGCCATCGCCGCCGCCGCCTTCTCCTCCTCGTCGATCTGCGCGAACTTGCGGGCCAGTACCACGGCACCCACCATCGCCATCAGCAGCAGCACGCCCGCGATCTCGATCGTGCCTGGATAGTCCGCCAGCAGGTTGAAGCCCAGCGCCTCGCTGTTGTACGGCGCCAGGTCGGCCGGCAGGGCGACCTGGCGTGTGCCCCCGCCGCTGGTCTCCACGATCGCCCGTGGCTCGCCCGCGACGGCCGCCACGCTCAGCACGCGGTCGCCCGACTGGATCAGCTCCTCGCGTTCCAGCACCCGCTCCACGCGGCCCGGGATGCGGTCCAGCACGGCGATCTGGTCGACCGCCGAGGGCTCGGGGAGCTCATCGATGCCGCGGAAGAGCATGGTGGTCAAGGCCGCCAGCAGCGCGAAGCTCGCGATGGTCGCCGTCAGCGGGCCGCGGCCCACCGCGTCGTACTCCGCCAGGGCGTCGAGGTCGTCCTCGGTGGGCTGCTGGGTGGCCAGCATGATCACGAAGACGTAGGTGATCAGGATGGCCCCCGCGTAGATCGCCACGAGCGCCAGCGCCATGAACTCCGCCGCCAGCAGCACGTAGAGCCCCGCGCTCGCCAGGATGCTCAGCACGAAGTAGAGCACCGCGTACACCGGGCGGCGGTGGGTGATGACCTGCAGGCACGAGCCCAGCGCGATGATCGCGAACACGTGGAAGAAGGGGTTGGGCAGGCCGTCCTCGCGCGCCAGGCTCGTGAAGCCCAGCGGCAGGATCAGCAGGCCGACGCCCGTGGCCGCCACGATGCCGCCGATCAGCTGGGCCTGGTATCGCTTCCTCGGGATGGAGATGGCAACGCCCACGCCGCCGATCGCTAGTGCGAGGTAGAGCAACACGGGGCTGATCACGTTCGACACCGCCTCGGACAGCGCGGGCCGAGTGCCGACCATCGGGCGAGCGCGTCACGCCCGCAGTCGGGAGCCTCCGATCCGCGAATAAGGGCTGACGATAGAGCCAGCGTCCAACAGCGTCCAGCGTGGTGGCGCACACGCTCCGGCGGCGGTCCGGGTCGCCCCGCGCCGCGGCTACGCTGCGGCGTGCAGCAGCCCGCGGCCACGGGGCCACGCCAGAACATCCCCAATGCCCTGACCATCCTGCGGCTGGCGCTGGCGGCCACCGTCGTCGCGCTCCTGGCCGACGCCGACCCGGTGGGCGTCGCCGTGGGCCCGCGCACCGATCTGCTCACCGCGGCGACGCTCTTCGCCATTGCGGCGGCCACCGACGCCCTCGACGGCTTTCTTGCCCGCCGGTGGAACGCCGTGACCATCCTCGGCCGCGTCATGGACCCCCTTGCCGACAAGCTGCTGGTGCTTGGCACCCTGGTGATGCTCGCCGGGCCGGCCTTCGCCGCCGGGCCCGCCGGAGCGCCCGCCGCAGGCTTCACGGGCTGGATGGTCGTGGTCATCCTGGGCCGCGAGCTGCTGGTGACCTCGATCCGCGGGGCCTTCGAGGCCCGGGGCGTGGATTTCTCGGCGAGCCTGAGCGGCAAATTGAAAATGATCATGCAATCGCTAGTAATCCCCGCCTGCCTGCTCGCCGTGGCCATTTGGCCCATTGAGCAGCCCCGCGGCATTGCCTGGGCCATCGCCGCCGCTGCCTGGGCCACCACGCTCGTGACCGCCTGGTCGGCGGTGCCCTATCTCATGCGTGCGGTCCGGGCCTCGTCGGAAGCCGGGGCGGGCGATGTCGATGCGGAGGCCCCAGGATGATCGGATCCGCCAAGCTCAAGAAGGACGCTCGGCTCGCGTGGCTGACGGTGGGGGGCCTGGGACACCTCCGCCCGGCGCCGGGCACCTGGGGCTCGCTGCCGCCCGCCGCGCTGGCCGGCGTCCTCGGGCTTGCGCTCGGACTCGGCAGCGACGGGGCCATCCGCGTCGCCATGCTCGCGTGCGCCATCGTCTTCTCGCTGGCCTGCGTCGTGCTGGGCGATCGGGCCGAGGCCCGCTTCGGCAAGAAGGACCCCGGCCAGGTCGTCGCCGACGAGACCGCGGGCATGGCCCTGACCATCGCCCTCATGCCGCCGCTGGGCGGCGGCGCGGGCGCCCTCGGCTCGGCCCTGCTGGCCTTCCTGATGTTCCGCGGCTTCGACATCCTCAAGCCGTGGCCCGCCAACATCGTCCAGAGGACGCCCGGCGGCTGGGGCATCCTGCTGGACGACCTCGTCGCCGGCGTGCAGGCGGCGGCCTTCCTCTGGATCGGCGTCGCGGTGGCGATGGCTCTCTAACGTTGGGTCTTCCGACATCTAGATGATCGCTCCGGCTGGCGTTGCTCGACAGCCGCCGCTCGTTAGTAACGCCGCATTAGAACAGCAGATAGGCGTTTCGTGCCGCTGCGCCTTGCAGTCCGCAGGGTCCCTTCACCCGCAAATAGGGGACGGTCACATGCCGATTGCTCCGAATAACACCGAATCTAACTACCGCGAGGCCATGCTCGGTGCCATCTTGCGTGCCCAGGCCGAGTTCGACTCCCTCGAACAGGGGGGGCAGCACGCCGAGCAGGTAGAACTCAAGGTGTCCATCACGCCGGGCCATCTCGGCGCGTGGCGCAACGCCATCGAGCGCGACGCGGAAGATGCCAGGGTGCGCGGGGCGTGGGCGGGCGAGGTGCTCAGCGCCGAGGAGCGCACCGAGGCCGTCGTCTCGCTGGTCGCCCAGCGCGTCAACAGGCTTGCGACGGAGCGTGAAGATCATCGCTTCCGCCGCGTGGGCCTCATCGTGGGCACGATCGCCAGCTTCACGACCGTGGCGATCGTCGGCGTCTTTGCGATCATCGGCTACGTCTTCCAGCAGGCATTCGACCGGAAGGTCGAAGCCGACATCGAGGGCCGCATGGTTGCCATCGAGTCATCGCTCGATACGACCTTGGATGAGCGATTTGATGCACAGCGCAAGGCCATCTCGGCCGATATCGCCGGAAACGCCGTGCCGGCCGCGGTGGAGAAGCAGCTAGAAATCGACCAGCTCTTCCTGGAAGCGATGATCCTGAGTACTCGATTCGATCTGGGCGAGAGCTACTCCAACTCGGACCGCGATCGGATGATCGCCATCCTCGAGGCGTTCCAGCGCGAGCCGGCCATACTGGAACGACCGAGCTTCATCACGATCCTGCGGAACGTGATCGATGCGTACGTTGCTGCGAGCAACCACAGTCACACGGACAAGGTCGTCGGCTTGTTCCCCGAAACGTGCTGGGGTGACGCGGAGATCTCCGCGACGCTGCTGGAGCACTACGGCGAGCGGCTCGCTGGTTCATCGACGACGGACTGGCCGGAGGAACTCACCGTTCTCTTCGAGCAGGCGACGGCGGCCGTTTCCGAGCAGTTCGCCGGCGCAAAGCTCGCCTTCCAGTTGCTCGTCGCGACGCGGTCCGACGGGGCGCCCTCGGACCGGTGCGCGGAGGTGCTCGACAGCGCATCGCTGCTCCGACCCATCGGCGCCGACGGCCCCGACGGACGCGAGGTATTCCTCGACATCCTCCTCAACTCGACGCACTGGGTGTTTCTCTCGCGTCGGGAGGCCAGGTCGCCCCTGCGGCAGATGCAGACCGGCCGCGAGGCCATCGATGCCTACCGCACCGAGCTCTACGCGATCGCCGATGCCGTGCGCCCGGGGCTCATCGGTGACCTGTTGGTTGCCGAGCTCATCAACCAGATCAGAAGTGGTCGGCAGCGGGACGAGATCCTCGCGGCGATCGACGATCTTATGACATTCTTCCATGACAGGTCGGACGTACAGGCGAATCTGGCAGCTCTTCGTGGCAGAATTTAGTCGTCTGACACGGCGGACGATGTCGCGATCACGCACGATCCGAGATGGATCCTGATTATCTTGGACGTGTTCCGAACGCTCAGGGGCAACCCAGCCCGAACACGTTCTGGAACGCCAGAAAATCGAACAGCGTCAGCTCACCATCGGCGTCGAAGTCGTCGATGCACGATGGCCGGTAGATCCACGAGAGCGTCATCGTGGCCGCTGCATAGCCGGGGATGCAGCCAGCCTGAGGAGCGTGATCGGGCCGCCGCCGCCGGCAACCGGGAGCGTCGCGAGCGCAAGAACGTCCAGCACCCCTACGCAGCCTTCCGATCGGGAGCGGCCCATCATTCCAACATAGCGGCCACGCGGCGGAACACGTTGCGCCGGCCGTCGTCTCCCTAGCTCGTCGCCGCCAGCTTCCGGGCGTCCGTGCGGGCGATGATGTCGCTCACGCCGGTCTGGTTGAAGCCCTTGTACCCGTCGTTGCGCTCCAGGTTCTCCAGGTGGCTGCCCACGGCGCCCTTGGTCGCGAACAGCTCGGCCTGCTCCCGTGAGATCGTGCCGCGATCCAGCAGCGGCTTCAGCCGGTGCGACGGCACGATCCACCGCTCGCCCTCGGTGAAGGCCTGCCGCAGGTAGGGGAAGGTAGTGAAGGGGTCCATCGTCGCGATGCCGCTCTCGCCCTGGAGTTGCTCGACGAGGGCGTGGTGGTCGAACATGCACTCGAGGTGGTGCATACCCGCCTGCATCGCCGCCTCGCCGTGCAGCGCCACCCACAGGCCGACCGTGCCCAGCTCGTCGCCCTCCCGCGGGGCAAAACCGGCGTGCGCAAAGTCGCCCGTGACCTCCTCGGGGCTCATGTCCACGTCGGCGAAGATCACGATGCCCGTCTCGTCCTGCTCGAGCACCTGTGCGCCCCAGCCCGCCTCCGCGCCCGCGTAGAACCGCTCGCGGCAGTAGAAGCCCAGCTTCTCGAGCAGCGCGACCAGCCGCGGGAATTGCTCGCGGGACGACCGGTAGGTGTGGTGGTCGTGGTTGGCCCAGCCCAGTCCGAGCCGGCACTGCCGCGCGTACTGCACACGGGCGGCCGTGTTGCGCCGCATCCAGTACCGCCGCTCGCCCTCGAAAAAGAGGTCGCACGCCGCGTCGCGGCCGAGATCGCCGATGGCCGCGTCGACCAGGTCCATCGCGTGCGCAAAGCCGTCGGCGGCGTCTTCGAAGTCCCGGCGGCGGTTGTAGATGGCCTCGGCGTGCCGCAACCAGGCAGCCGCGAACGCGGGCTGCGTTGCGCGGGTCTCGAAGCCGCGGTCGCCGTGCCGCTCCACCGCCCACAGCTCCCAGCCGCCGCCGGCGAACGCCCGAGCCATCCGCAGCGTTGTGCCCGGGCCGCCCTCGATGGTCGCGTCCACCTCGGCCGACCGCCCCGTCGCGGCCGGATCGAGCATCACGGGCCACGCGTGCAGGAAGTCGGCCACGCTATCGACCTTGAGGCCCACGCGATCCGCGCCGCCGCCACGCCGCAGCAGCATCATCGGGAAGATGCCGCCCGGGTGGTGGAACGCCTGCTCGGCTCCCGGCCGCTCGGCCGCCTCGAAGCCCACGCGGTCGAGGTCATCGCGGATGCCCGCATCGTCCTCGACCTCGATGAAGTCCACCCAGTCCTGGAAGCGGGTGGCGGTCTCGTCGAGCATCCGGCCCGCTAGATTCTCGATCTGCGGGCACGCGGCCCTCGCCCGAGCGAGCAGGCGATTGACCAGGGCCTGCGCCTCGGGCTGCGGCTCCCACTGGTACTGCGTCAGGGCGTCGGCGGCGGTGGATGTCGGCACGGCGTGATCCCTCATGGTGCGGGGGCTCGGATGATGAGCTGCTGGCTCCGTTGGCGGAATCCTAGGAATCGACCGCGGATAATCCGCCCATGCCAGCGTCCGCGAACCAAGCCGACCACGCCCGCCGGATCGCCGTCCTCACCACCGGCGGCACGATCGAGAAGACCTACGACGAGTTCACCGGCGAGCTGGCCAACCACCGCTCCATCGTCCGGCGGATGCTCCGCCGCCTGCGTCTGGCCGACGCCGAGGTCCAGGTCCGCGAATTGATGAGCAAGGACAGCCTCGATCTGACCGAGGCCGACCGCGACTCCATCGTGCAAGCCACCGGGGAGGCCCTCGCCAACCGGCCCACGGGCGTGGTCATCCTGCACGGCACCGACACCCTGGCCGACACGGGCCGTCGGCTGCACGACGAGCTCCCGCGGCCCGCCGCCCCCATCGTGCTCACGGGCGCGATGCGGCCCTTCGCGATGCAGCGGAGCGACGGCCTGCAGAACCTCACCGAGGCCCTCTTCGCGGCCGCCGTGCTCGAGCCCGGCGTCTGGTGCGTCTTCCACGGCCAGGCCCTGCGCTTCCCGGGCGTCGCCAAGGACCGCACGCGGGGCACCTTCGTGCCGACGGGCGATCCGCCGCCATCCCCCTCGCCCTAGTTCGTCTTGACACGCAGTTCGCATTCCGCGACAATCGCGCCGCGAGGAATGCCGACTTCGTGGAGAGCCTGCGCTCCCGCAGCACCGCTGCGGAGCGCCGTGGGGGATTCGGCATGCTCGCCCAGCACACGCTATCTATTGGTACAACAGCACTTGCACTCACGGGGCTCGCCGCTGCGAGCGCCACGGCCCAGACGCCATTCGAACTCATCGATGCCAGCGACGCCGCCGGCGTGACCGCCCACCCGTACGCCGCCGCCAACGGCTACACCATGGGCGTCGCCGCCGCCGATTTCGACAACGACGGCGACGTCGACCTGTTCGTGCCCAACAGCGAGGGCAACTGCGATCTGCTGTTCGCCAACCGCGGCGACGGCACCTTCGACGAGATCGCACAGGCCGTGGGCGTTTCGGGATGCGATCTGCCCGCCAAGCCCCGCAACCGGGCCGCCCTGTGGTTCGATTACGACGGCGACCGCCGCCTGGACCTCATCGTCTGCGGCGACGCCTTCGCCGAGCGCACCGCCGAGATCGACGAGGCGTGGACGCAGCCCAGGCTGTATCGCCAGCTGCCCGACGGCACGTTCGCCGACGTGAGCACCGAGACCGGCATCGACGCCATCGACATGCTCGGCGACCACGCCGCCTTCCAGCCCGGTGCGATGATCCCCATCTTCCGCCGCCACGCCGGCAGCATCGCCGCGGGCGACCTCAACAACGACGGCTTCATGGACGTCATGATCGGGCTCTGGCAGGAGGCCGGCGAGAACCAGCCCTACGAGATCGGCGCCCGGCTGCTGCTCAACGTGCCCGGCGACGCCACCGGCGGCCGCCGCTTCGAGGACGTCACCATCGCCACCATGGCGCCCGGCGTGCCCGAGCCCGGCACCGACCACTTCGGCAGCTTCTGGCAGATTCTGATGCACGACTTCAACGAGGACGGCCTGCTCGACGTCTACGCCGCCATCGACTTCGACCACAACCATCTCTGGCTCAACACCGGCACGTACGAGGACCCCGCCCGCCCCGGCGTCCGGCTGCTCAACCCCTTCGACGACGTGACCTTCGCCGCCGGCGCCACCAGCCCCATCCCCGAGAACGACATGGGCGCCACGCTGGGCGACTGCGACAACGACGGCCTCTTCGATGTCTTCGTTGCCAAGAGCGATGACAGCGCCATCACCAACGACTTCTACGTCGCCCGCTCGGCAGACCCCGTGCAGTTCGTCGAGCGGGCCCGCGAGGCCGGCGTGTCGGGCGACTTCGGCGTGGGCTGGGGCGCCACCTTCCAGGACTTCAATCGCGACGGCTGGACCGACCTGGCCATGACCAACGGCTTCAACAACTGCCTCGATCTGGCCCGCATGATGATCAACGCCGCCGATCCGGGCGTGCAGCCCGCCTTCTGGGACATGCCCGCGCCCGACCTGAACGCTGAGAACCGTGGCTCGTGCATCGTCGCCGCCGACCTGGAGCGAGACGGCGACCTCGACGTCATCCATACGCTGATGCTCACCGGTGCCACCGGCTGCGACGATTCCAAGCTCCAGATTCTCCGCAACGAGCCGCTCGACGCCGCCGACGCACGCTGGCTCACTATCCGCCCGCGGCAGCTCGGCGCCAACTTCCACGCCATCGGCACCGTCGTCCGCGTCCAGGTCGATGGCGCCGCCGAGTCGCTGTTCATGTCCCGCATCCTGACCGCCGGCACCAGCATGGCCGGCCAGGAGCCCGCCGAGGCCTTCTTCGGCCTGGGCTCGAGCGTGGACGAGGCCGACGCGGTGACCATCACCATCGAGTGGCCCGGCGGCGGGACGCCGACCGTCCTGGCGGGCACCGTGGGCGACTTCGCCGATCGCGTCGTCCACGTCGGCCCGTGCTCGGTGGTCGACCTCGACGATCGCTACGGCAGCCTCAACATCTTCGACCTGCTGGCCTACATCAACCTCTACAACGCCGGCGACATGACCGCTGACCTGGCCGCCCCCGTCGGCACCCTCGACTTCATGGACGTGATGACCGCCATCCAACTGATCGAGAACGGCTGCCCGTAGATCCGCGCAGGCACGGACCCACCAACGCAGAACACCCGCCGATCGGCGGGCGCTTTCGTTCGGTCGCGCGCTGCAGGGCGATCGCTAGAGCAGATTCGATCCAGATGTAGCGCGTGCGTCCGCTCAGGCCCGCCGGATTCACTCCGGCGAGGCCGTTCGAAAGCGAGCGTCGCGGCCGGACGGCCGCTACGGAGCGATCGAAAATGACCTAGCCCTTCAGGCCCGTGATCTTCACCTTCGTGTAGCGCTGGCGGTGGCCCGTCTTGCGGCGGTAGAACTTCTTGGGCTTGTACTTGTAGATGAAGATCTTCTCGCCCTTGGACACGGGCTCGACGACCTCGGCCGCCACGCTCGCGCCGTCGACGAAGGGCGTGCCCACCTTGGCCCCGCCGCCGGCCTCGCCGATGACCAGGACCTTGTCGAAGGTGATGGCCTTGCCCTTCTCGATCTCGCCGCCCTCGACGAGGTCGATCAGGATCTCCTCGCCCTCGGCCACCTTCCGCTGGCCGCCCGATTCCTCGATGATCGCGTACATCCGCTCACCCGGCCCGATCGAGGGGCCCAACCATCTTCCGCACGAGACCCGGGGCAGGGGCGGCAGCCCCCGGCTTGAAGCCCGTCCCGCGGCGGAGCCGAGATGATAGCTTGGATTCTCGGTGGTGGCGACCGAAGTTCAGATCGCCGCCCCCGCCTTCACCCTGTCCTTCGCCTGCCGCTCCGCCCGCTTGCGCTGGCCCTCGTCGAGGATTCGCTTCCGCAGCCGCACGCTGGCGGGGGTCAGCTCGACCAGCTCGTCGTCCTCGATGTACTCCAGCGCATCCTCCAGGCTCAGGGTCTTGGGGGCCTTGAGCGTGACGGTCGCCTCCTTGTTGGCGCTGCGGATGTTGGTCAGCGCCTTGAGCCGCACGATGTTGACGGGGATGTCGTTGTCGCGGTTGTGCTCGCCCACGATCTGCCCGCCGTAGACCTTTTCGCCCGGCTTGACGAACAGCACGCCGCGGTCGTGCAGCTGCTCGACGGCGTACGCGGTGACCTGGCCCGCCTCGGTGGCGATCATCACGCCCGCGGGCCGCTCGGGTCGCTCGCTGCTCATGGGCACGTAGCGGTCGAAGCGGTGGCTCATGATCGCCTCGCCCTGCGTCGCCGTTAGCAGCCGGCTGCGCAGCCCGATGAGCGACCGGCTGGTGATCTCGAACGCCAGATGGCTCGCCGCGCCGCGGTCCTCCATCTTCTTGAGCTCGCCCTTGCGGGCGCCCACCAGCTCCATCACCTTGCCGACGTTCGCGGCCGGGCAGTCCACGACGAGCTGCTCCAGCGGCTCGTGCGGCTCGCCGTCGATGTCCTTGATGATCACGCGGGGCCGGCCGATGCTCATCTCGTACTGCTCGCGGCGCATCGTCTCGAAGAGGATGCCCAGGTGCAGCAGCCCCCGACCCGCGACCACGAACTCGTCGCCGCTCTCGCCCGGCTCGACCCGCAGCGCGACGTTGCTCTGCAGCTCCTTGTCCAGCCGATCGCGGATCTGCCGGCTCGTGACGTACTTGCCGTCCTGGCCGCCGAAGGGCGAGTCGTTGATCCGCATCACGATCGACACCGTGGGCTCGTCGATGGCGACCGGCGGCAGCGCAACGGGCTTGTCCGCGTCGGCCAGCGTATCGCCGATATCCACGCCCTCGACGCCGATGGCGGCGAACAGATCGCCCGCGCCGATCGCGTCGGCGTCGATGCGGCCCAGTCCCTGGAAGCGCTGCAGCCCGCCGATCTTCACGAGCTTCTGGCCACCGTCGCGCTTCACCATCGCGACCTGCTGGCCCTGCTTCAGCTCGCCGGCGAAGACCCGCCCGATGCCGATGCGGCCGACGTACTCGCTGTACGCCAGCGTGGTGATGAGCGCCTGAAGCGGCGCCGCCGGATCGTCGTCGGGCACCGGCACGTGCTCGATGATCGCCTCGAACAGCGGCCGCATGTCCTCGCGGGCGTCGTCCATCTCGGCGGCCGCCCAGCCGTCGCGGGCCGACGAATACACCACCGGGAAGTCCATCGCCAGCTCGTCGGCGCCCAGCTCGACGAGCAGATCGAAGACCTCGTTGATCACCTCCTTGGGCCGCGCGTCGGGACGGTCGCACTTGTTGATGACCACCATCGGCTGCAAACCGGCCTCGAGGGCCTTGCCCAGCACGAAGCGTGTCTGCGGCATCGGACCCTCGAAGGCATCGACCAAGAGCAGCGCTCCGTCGGCCATGCGGAGCACGCGCTCGACCTCGCCGCCGAAGTCGGCGTGGCCCGGCGTATCCACAATGTTGATCGCGTACGCCCCGCCGCCCGGCCGCTGGTAGGTCACCGCGCACTGCTTGGAGAGGATCGTGATGCCCCGCTCGCGCTCGAGCGGGTTGGAGTCCATGATCAGCTCGCCGCGGCCGCCGGCCAGCTTCTCGAGCTCCCCGCTGCGGAAGTTGCCGCTCTGGCGGAGCAGCTGGTCCACCAGCGAGGTCTTGCCATGATCGACGTGGGCGATGATCGCCACGTTGCGGATGCCGTGGTCGGCCATAGGTGCTCTGGATCTCGGGGCGTGCGTGACCGCCGGCACGCGCCGGATCGGAGCACAGGGTAGTACGCCAGTGGTGGGGCCCAGCGCTGCTCCGGGGCCGGCTACCGCAGCCGCAGCACGACCGAGCCGCCGAGGTGATCGCCCTCGGCGTGGGCCGACCATTCCACGCTCTCGAAGAGGGCCGCCAGCGCGGGCAGCCCGCCCTCGTCGCCCAGGTGGGCCACCCGGGCCCACAGGTCGTAGGGCCGCACTAGGCCGCTGAAGCCGTCGGGGTCGAGCGGGCCGCCGCTGGCGACGCCCAGCACCGCCGCCACCGCGGGCGTCTGCCGGCCGTCGGCCCGCCCCGGCGTGACCGCCAGCACCAGGTCCCGCGTCGCGTCGCGGTGGTCGATGGTGGTCCACGCCAGCGACGACTCGGGCCCGAAGAGCGCCCGCGACGCCGGCGTGTCCTTCAGCCCCCGGATCCGCACCAGCCGCACGGGCTCGACGTCGAACTCGACCAGCTCGCCCGCGAAGGCCTCGAAGCGCGCAAACCGGCGCGGCGCGCCGCCCTCGACGGCCACCCGGGCGGTCAGCTCCAGCGTGCCGCCGCCCTCACGCACGACGCGGATCTCGCTGACGCCCTCGGCGAGCGCCACGCCGCTGGGAAGCACCCCGCCCAGCCCCGCGTGGTCCAGCACGCCGCGGACGGCCAGGTCCGTCGGCCCGCGGACGACCATCAACGCTTCGTCGACCGGCTGCAGCGGGCTCGCCGGTCGCTGCGGCGCGCTATCCAGTGCACCGCGGGCCGTGCGGAACCGGACGTCGACGTGGGCGTCCCGCGTCGACGCCGACACCACCAGCGGCAGCCGGTTGCGCACCCACGGCCCCAGCAGGCTGGGCATCGGCTCGTCCCGCACGAAGGCGCTGATCCGCGAGCCCTCGGGGACCTCGGCGATCTGCTCGGCCGGCAACGACGGGGCCGTGCCCGACGCTACCGCCAGCGTGCGGGACAGCAGCCACCCGGACTCCGCGGGTGCGAACGCCAGCACCCGCCGCCCGTCGGGCATGGACGGCAGCGTCGCCAGCAGGAACGCTTCTTCCTCGAGGCCCAGCACCGCCCGGCCGTGCACCAGCCGCCGCGGCACCGCCCGGGTGCGCCGCGCCAGCCGCGCATCCAGGGCGCTATCGACCGCCGCCACGACTAGCCACGCGGGCTCATCCCCCGGCGTCCGTCTCGCGAATGCGATCGCCGCGCTCCGCCCGAGCAGGCCGTCGAACGCGACGTCCTCCTCCACGCCCAGCCGCCGCGCCAGCACGCCCCACGCTCGACGCGAGGACTCCAGGGCGCCCTGCTCGTGCATCCATCGCTGCACCGCGTGCCCGATCGCGCCCCCACGCAGGCCCGCGCCATCTCGCACGGCGATCGCGATCGAGGTCTCGCGGGGCAACCGTGAGAGCAACTCGGGCGAGGATCCCAGCACCGGCGCCGCCAGGGCGAGCATCAACGCGAGGGCCAGCGAGCCGGCGTATCGCATGGTGTTCACTCGGGGAGGTGCTCGAGCGGCACCCCGACCCACATCCGCAGCGTCGCGCGGAACGCGTCGCCCGAGGGCACGCTGGGCGGGGCCGCGAAGGTCCGCCGCCACACGCCGTCGGCCGCGCCGCCCCGGGGCCAGCCCAGGTCCGACCCCGCATCGAACGACCGCGTCACCCGCGCCGCCATCCGCGGCCGCATCCGCAGCGGCTCGATCATCGGCGGTGCGTCGACGGACGATGCCAGCGAGGGAGGCCGGCGACGATCGGACTCATCGGCGTACCGCATGCCGAGCGCGGTGCCCGCCGTCGAGGGCAGCAGGCCGTCGCCCGCAACCAGGTCGCGCCGTGCCAGGAACGGGTCCTCGGCGTGGGGCGCACGCTGGTCGCGGCGGGCCAGCGGGAAGGCCGCCACGGGGTCCGAGTCCAGGTTCCACGCCAGCATCACCGCGTCCCGCTCGCCCCCGTCGATGGCCTCGCGCAGGCCCTCGGCCAGCACCGGCGACGCCCGGCCCACCTGGCCCGCGTCGTCCTGCAGCTGCGGCACCAGGCCCGACAGCGGCCGCTCGCTCGGCGTCAGCCTCAGCTCCGCCGGCGTCACGCGGTACCACACGACGACGCCCGCCGCCAGCACAACCGCCGCGAGCGCCACCGCCACGCGGCCCGCCCGCACGAACCGCCGCTGCCGCCCGCTCAGGAAGCCCTGCCCGGGCTCGCAGGCCAGCAGCACCCGCTCGGAGAGATCGACGTCGAGCGCCTCGCGGGCGCCCTCGGCCCGCAGCAGCGCGACGGCCTCGCTGGTCCGTGAGAACTCGAGTGCCAGCTCCGGGTCGTCGGCCAGCGCACTCTGCAGCGGGCCCCGCTCGTCGGCGGCCAGTTCGCCATCGAAGAACGCATCGACCAGATCCCGGGCGTTGGGCATGGCGTCGGCGTTGGGTTGCCGCTCCGGGATGCGTTCGCTCATGGCTGCGCCTCCCGCACGGGAGACATCGCGTGCAGGCGTACCCGCGTCAGCGCCGCCCGCAGCTTCCGCCGTCCGCGGTGCAGGTGGCTCTTGATCGTGCCCTCGGGGATGAGCAGGTGCTCGGCGATGCGGGCGATGGGCCAATCGCACTGGTGGAAGAGCACCAGCACCTCTCTTTGGACCTCCGGCAGCATCGCGAGCGCCTCGCCCAGCTCGCTGCGCGCGACCGCATGCGCCTCGGCCTCCGCGGCGGCGGCGTGCGGCGTCTCGCCCGTTCCCGCGGCGATGCCCACCCGGTCGGTGTCGAAGGCCGGCGACGACTTCTGCGCCGCGTTCAGGTACAGCCGCTTGGCGATCGTGAACAGCCACGTCGAGAACCGGAACCGCGGATCGAATCGGTGCAGGTTGGTCAGCGCCCGGACAAAGGCTTCCTGGACCACGTCCTCGGCCACCTCGGGCTTGCCGCACATCCGAAGCATGTACGCATAGAGCGAGGCCTGGTGGGCCCGGATCAGCGTGGCCGCCGCCTCGCGCTCGCCACCCAGCACGCGGCCGATCAGTTCTCGCTCGCTCAGGCGATCCATGGGGAGTGGGTCTCCGCGATACCGAGACTATACAGCAAGGTCCCCGCGGAGTTGCACCCCCGCCGGGGACCGTCCGCCACCATCGGCGTCGTTCTTGGACGTTCAGGCGGGGCCACCACCCCGTCCGCCCGCGCCAACTTCCGATTCCGTGGCCTCAGGCGGCCCGCACGGCCTGGCCGGACCGAGGGCCCCGGGCCTTCCGCTCCTTGCCGCTGCGGCGTGTGGGCTCCTCGATCAGCAGCTCGACCACGTCCAGCGGATCCACGCCGCTGATGTCGGCCCCGATCTCGTCCGCCAGGCCCGCCGCCCGGTTGAAGACGCCCCCGCCAACCGCGATCTGCAGGTCGGGGCAGGCCCCCATCTCGTGCAGCGTGTCGATGAGCTGGCGGATGTGCGGCAGGTCGTTGGAGCCGCTGGCGAACATCAGCAGGATCGAGGGCTGGGTCTCCTTGACCTCGGCGATGACCTCGTCGTTGGGAACGCCGCCGCCGCCGTAGCGGACCTCGAAACCGCGTCCGATAAGCAAATCCACCGCCAGCTGCCCCGCCAGGTCGTCCGAGTCCCGCGGTCCGCAGAACACCAGCACCGAGCGGCCGTTGGAGGCCTGCGGGATGATCAGGCCCGCCGTCTGGTCGGCCAGCACGCGGAGCAGCCGCGTGGCGTAGTGGTGGCACAGCTTGCTGAGCTGGTCGCCGCGGAAGAGCTTCTCGATCCGCTCGTACGTCGGCCAGTACAGCTCGGTGATGAGGTCGGCGGCGGACTCGCCGGTCTCCATCGCCTTGTCGACCACCGCCCGGGCGCCGGCGCGATCGCCGGTCACCAGGACGTCGAAGAACCGCTGCCGCAGCGCGTCCGTGCACATGGTTGAGCCTCCACCGCCCCAGCGCATCGGGGCCATACGGGTGCGTGTCCGGCGGGCGGCGTCGCCCGACCCGGGCGGGGGTCTATCGCCGCAACGGGCTCGCATCGGTGAGGATCGATCGTCAATCTCGGGGGCCGGCAGCAATCGCCCGCAACGCGTGCGCTGTCCGATAAATCGCGGCTACTCCCCGTTAGCGATCGCCCTATAGCAGGCGCAGATGCCGCCCGAGAGCGACCGAGCGCCGGTTTCTGCAAAGCCGGCCTCGCCCAGCATCGCCAGGATCGTCGGCCGGTCCAGGAAGGTCTCGATCGAACGCGGTAGGTATTTGTACGCACCGGATCGATCGCGGCTGATCCACGTCGCCGTCCGCGGCATGATGACCTTCGTGTACAGGTCGTTGGCCCACCGCACCGGCGGGAACCGCGGCCGACCGAACTCCAGGATCACCAGCCGCCCGCCGGGCCGCAGCACGCGGCGGAATTCGGCGAGCGCCCGCGCCGGCTCCTGCACGTTCCGCAGGCCGAAGGCGATCGACACCACGTCGCAGCACGCGTCAGCGAGGGGCAGCCGCATGGCGTCACCCTCGACGTAGGCGATCTTGCCCGACATCGCACCCGCGAGCGATCGCTGGCGGCGCCGCGCCCGCTCGAGCATCGCGAAGGTGAAGTCCACGCCGATGACCCGCGCCGCGGGCGTGGCGGCGAAGGCCTCGGTGAGGTCGCCCGTGCCGCAGGCGACATCGACGACGACGTCGCCCGTGCGCACGGCGGCGGTCTTGACGGCGTGCCGCCGCCACCGCTGGTCCAGCAGCAGCGAGTGCACGCGGTTGTTGAGGTCGTAGCTGCCGGCGATCGCCGTGAACATCCGCTGCACGCGGTCGGCCTTCTCGGCATCGCGGTGGGGGTCCTCGGCGAGCCGCTCGTCGGTCCAGGCGGGCTGCGGCGGAGCGCCGGGGCGGTCTTGGTTTTCGGACGTACTCGGCGGCCCCTGCTCCATACCCTCCACGATATCGCCGCCCGACGCCCGTCCATGGAGGTCCGTGGAATGTCCCCGATTCGCCGCGTGCTGCTATTGCTGATCGCGATCGTCCCGCTCATGGGCTGCCAGACGAGCCCGGCCACGGGTGATCGCTTCTTTAGCCCCATCAGCTGGCAGCAGGAGGCGGCCCTCGGTCTCCAGGCCGCGCCCGGCTTCACCGAGCAATTCGGCGGCCCCATCCCCGACGAGAACATCCGGCGGTACGTCTCCGAGGTCGGCTTCTCGATGGTGCCCCACGTCGAGGAGGGCGTGCCGGACGATCTGCCCTGGGAGTTCCAGATCCTCAACTCCGACGTGCTGAACGCCTTCGCGCTGCCGGGCGGCCAGGTCTTCATAACGCGTGGGCTGGCGTCTCGCCTCACGAGCGAGGCGCAGCTCGCCGGCGTGCTGGGCCACGAGATCGGCCACGTCACCGATCGCCACGGCAACGAGCGGCTTGCGAACGCCCAACTCCTCCAGATCGCCATCGCCGGTGCGGCCATCGCGGTCGGCGTGTCCGATGAGGACAGCGCCTTCAGCCGCTACGGCCAGCTCGGCGTGCCAGCGTTGCAGGTCGGCGGCCAGCTCGTGCTGCTGCAGTACGGCCGCGAGGACGAGCTCACCGCCGACATGCTCGGCATGCGGTACATGGCCCGCGCCGGCTACAAGCCCAGCGGCCAGCTGGAGGTCATGAAGGTGCTCGGCTCGATGAGCGCCGGCGCGGCGCGGCCGCCCGAGTTCCTCTCGACGCACCCCTATCCCGAGGCCCGCATCGCCCGCATCGAGCAGCTGCTGCAGACCGACTTTGCCGAGGCGCAGGCCTCCGAGGCGACCTACCGCCGCCCCGCCCGCTACCAGGAGCGGATGCTCCGGCCGCTCGCGGCGTTGCCTCCCGCGCCGCCGCCGTCGGCCGCGCCGTCGGGCGAGGGCGCCTCGCTCGGCCCGCCCGTCCTCTGGTGCGCCGTGTGCCGCGTCGATGACGACCCGCCGCGCACGCTCGCCGACCGCTGGTCCGCCCGTCTCTCGGGCGGTCACGCCGGCGGCCAGGCGACGCCCAGCAGCGCCGCCCAGTTGCCTCCCGCGAAGCCGGCCAGCTGAGCCTCGCTCCAGCCGCGATCGGCCAGCAACCCGAAGAGGGTGTGAACATCGGACGGATGCTCGACCCCCTCGGGCAGGCACGAGGCATCGAATCCGCCGTCCAGGTCCGTGCCCAGCGCCACCCTGTCGCGGCCCGCGATCGACGCGAGGTGGTCGGCGTGGTCGGCGGCCCTCGCCAGGGGCGGCCTCGTGTGACCCGATCGGAACGCAGGATCTAGGAAGCCCGCGTACAGGTTGACGCCGATGATGCCGCCCCGGCCGGCGATGGCGCGGATCGCGTCGTCGGTGAGGTGCCGCTCGTTGTCGTCGAGCAGCGCGCGGGCGTTGCTGTGGCTCGCGAAGATCCTGCCCGTCGAGCGTTCGAGGAGTTCATCCAGCGACGCATTGCTGAGGTGCGAGGCGTCGTGCCACAGGCCGGCCTCGTCGATGGCCCGCACGAGGTCGCGGCCCGCGTCGGTCAGCCCGCCGCCGCTCGCGTTGCCGCCGGCGTACCGCGTGCCTCGGGCCCAGGTCATGCCGATGGCGACGACGCCCCGCTCGGCCCACCACGCGACCTCATCGGGCGTCCGGATCGGGTCGGCCCCCTCCATCAGCACGCCGATGCGGAGCGGGGCGTCGCGATCATCATCCAGGAACGACACCACGCCCGCGTCGCGCCAGGCCTCGTACAGCTTGAGCTGCCGCAGGCCGCAGCGGTGGGCGGCATCGGCATCGCCGGCGGGGTAGGCGTGCCCCGAGGGTCCGAGGTGCGAGCCCGGATCGCCGTTGGTGTCCTCGGGGGCGGTATAGATCGTCGCCAGGCAACCGCGCACGTTCGCGGACTTCAGCGATGGCAGCGTAACGGCGGCGGGCAGCAGCGTGCCGCGGCAGTCGTCGGGCTCGGCGTGCATGTCGCGGCCGACCTCGGCGAGGTACGCCAGATCGAGGTGGCCGTCAAAGATCGGTCGGTGTACCACCGCCGAGTCTATCGGATCAGCGATCCGCGGCTGCCCCGTCCGGGGTTGCCAGCGCGCGCGTCGGCAGCGACTCGAACTCGATGTGGAAGTGGTAGGGCTCGAAGAAGGTGCCCGGGTCCGCCCGGTGCCAGGGATCGCGGACGTGGCGGAAGAGCTCGTATGGAATCTGCGCCACGAAGCCGATCGCGCCGGTGTCGGCGTCGCGGCGGAATTCGATCGTGCCCCGCCGCTCGGCGGGCTCGCCGTCGCGGCCCCTGCGGCCGGCTTCGTAGGGCTCGAGCGTCCGCCGCCGCTCGGTGGGCTCGCCGGCCGCCACAAGCCGCAGGACGCCGGGCCGGGCGTTCCGCTCGGTCACCTGGTCGCCCAGGGTGTCCTCGGGATTGGATGTGTTGTACTGGTCGATGGCGCTGGGGTCCAGGCCGCAGCTCTGCACGTCGGCCAGCGTGTACTGGAGGTGCTGCATCGCCGTCGCGACGGTCGGCTCGGCGTCCTCGAGGAATCGCACTCCCGAGAGGTGAATCTCAACAACCGAGCCTGGCTTGATGTCGACGAAGAAGGGTTCCTTGTTATCGGTCTTATAGAAGCCGACGCGGACGACCGATCCGAGCGGGTGCCCCTGTTGGAGGTCGATGCGGGTGCCGCCGACGGCCACGAAGGACTCCACGTTGTACCCCAGCCACTGCCGATCGGTCTTGGTGCCCCAGGGCTGGGTCTGCGTGAGCTCGATCCGCTCGCCGTCCTTCTGGATCCACACGAGCGAGAGCGTGGGACTCTCGGCGTCGTCGATGAACAGCGGCCGCTGGCCCTCCTGGGCGGCGGCCGACCCGCCGGGCAGGCCGAGGGCGGCCGCGAGCAGCAGGGCGGCCCAGACCGTTCTGCTTATGGATGGAAGCACGTGGAACTCCATGGGGTTGGTGCGCGAAGGGAGTGCGGGGCCCGCTCTGGGGCCCCGGAGGCCTAACGCTCGTGTCGGGCCTTGCGTTCCAAGAACTGATGCCGCAACGCGGATTCTGGGAAACGAGCGCGTAGTAAGGGTGCGTACCGTGCCTGGGGAGTAACGTACATGAAGATAACGCACTCGTCGTTCGTGCGCACGCTGCGCTGGACCTCGCCGCTCCTGCTCGTGGGCGCCGCGGGCCTGCTGTCCACCAGCGCCGATGCGCACGACAGCTGGCGAAAGTTGGTCGACGCGCTGCCCGCCGTGGAGGCGCCGATGTGGTCGCTGTCCATGCAGGATGGCGGACCGGGCGGCCCCGACGATCCGACCGATAGCTTTAGCGCCAGCAACGTCACGCTGCTGTCGTGGATCCCGCTGAGCGCCTTCCCGGGCGGCCACGGCGCGGGCAACGACTGCTGGGGATACACCTCGCCGTCGGGCCGCGAGTACGCCATCATGGGCCTGCAGCGGGGCTTCGGCTTCGTCGAGATCACCGATCCGACCAATCCGAAGATCGTCGGCTCGATCGCGGGCCCCTCGAGCCAATGGCACGACATCAAGGTGATGGGCGAGTACGCCTACGGCGTGAGCGAGGGTGGCGCCGGCATCCAGGTGATCGACCTGCGCAACATCGATGCCGGCGAGGTCACGCTCGTCCGCAACAAGACCCAGCTCGGCCACGAGACGACGCACAACATTGTGGCCAACCCGGATTCGGGCTACCTCTACCTCGTGGGCGCCAACGTCGCCAACGGCGGCCTGATCGCCGTCAGCCTCGACGATCCCGAGGATCCGACCATCGTCGGCTCGTGGAGCACCCACTACGTGCACGACGCCCAGGTCGTGACGTACACCGATGGCCCGTACGCGGGCCGCGAGATCGCGTTCTGCTCCAACGGCTTCGATGGCTTGGAGATCATCGACGTCACCGACAAGGGCAACATGTTCCGCGTCGGCCGCACCAGCTACGCCGACCTGCGGTACACCCACCAAGCCTGGCTGAGCAACGACAAGCAGCTGCTCTACCTCAACGACGAGCTGGACGAGGGCGACACCGTCAGCGTGACGACCACCCGCGTCTTCGACGTGTCGGACATCACCGATCCCCGCCTGGTGAGCACCTTCACCAGCGGCCGGCGGGCGGTCGACCACAACAACTACCTCGCGGGTGACTACCTGTACCAGGCCAACTACCGCAGCGGCCTGCGCGTCTTCGACGTGGGCAGCGATCCGCTGAACCCCACCGAGGTGGCCTACTTCGACACCTTCCCGGGCAGCGACTCGCCGTCCTTCAACGGCGCGTGGAGCACCTACCCGTTCTTCGATAGCGGCGTGGTGATCGTCTCGGACATCGAGCGCGGCCTGTTCATCCTTGACGTTGGCACCGACGGCGCGGCGAGCCTGGAGATCGAGCCCATCGGCGGCGCGCCCACAACGCTCGCCCCCTTCGGCGAGACCGTCCGCGTGAGCATCAACGAGCTGGCCGGCCAGGTCGATGACGACCGGGTGCGGATGCACCTGAGCGTGCCGGGCGAGCCCGATCCGGTGGTCGTGCCGATGTTCGCCCAGGGCGGCGGCGAGTTCGAGGCCACCCTGCCCGGGCTGCCCTGCCTCGAGAACGTGGATTACTGGTTCGAGGCCGAGGCCACCGACGGGCGGCTATTCCGCGCTCCGCTGTCGGCCCCGTTCATCGCCTACAAGGCGCAGGTCGTCGGCGAGACCGACGTCATCTTTGCCGACAACTTCGAGACCTCGACAGGCTGGAGCGTCCAGAACGTCGACCTCGACGACGGCGCGTGGTCCCGCGGGCTGCCCGGCGGATCAGGCGATCGCGGCGATCCCGTCAGCGACTTCGACGGCTCGGGCCGTGCCTATCTCACGGGTCCCGATGGCGGCAACACCGACGTCGACGGCGGGCCGACGATCCTGACCAGCCCCGTCTACGACGTGTCGGATCTGGGCGACGAGGCCTACGTCCGCTTCGCCAAGTGGTTCACCAACGATGACGCCGATCAGGATTCGCTGCTCGTGGAGGTGTCGGGCGACGGCGGCTCGACCTGGACCGAGGTCGAGGAGTTCAGCGGCGGTCCCAACGAGTGGGCGCTGCACGCCTACCGCATCGCCGACTTCGTGCCCGCAACGACGACGTTCCGCATCCGCTTCTCGGTGGCCGACAACCCCAACGACTCGGTGACCGAGGCGGGCATCGACGCCTTCGAGATCCTGACCATCGATTGCTCGAGTTGCCCGGCCGACTTCGACGGTGACGGTAGCCTGACCATCTTCGACTTCCTGGCGTTCCAGACCGCCTTCGACACGAGCGACCCGCGGGCCGACTTCGACGGCGACGGCAGCTTCACGATCTTCGACTTCCTGGCGTTCCAGACCGCCTTCGATGGCGGCTGCGACTAGCAACGCCGAAGCACGGTTCAGCACGACGACACAACGAAGGCCCCGGGTGGAAGCGTCCGGGGCCTTGTTCTTTGGAGCTTCGTTCTTTTGGAGCTTCTGGGATTGCAGGCGGCCGTGGTCAGCGGGTGGTCAGCGTGACCGAGCCGTTGGAGCTGCGGAGGTCGACCTCGCCCGAGGCGTCGCCGATGGCCAGCTCCAGCGTACGGCCTCGCGCGATGGTCTTGGTCGAGCCGCCCTCGGGCCGCTGGTAGATGCGGGCGGTGCCGTTGGTGGTGCGGGCGTAGACGCGGCCCGGCAGGGCGTCGCCGATCTCGGCGTTGATGCTGCCGTTGCTGGTCACCGCGCGCAGGGCGCCGTCGCCGAGGTGGGCGTCCTCGACGCGGATGCCGCCGTTCGAGGTCTCTAGGTCGAGCTCGCCGCGGGTGCGCAGGACGGTGATCTTGCCGTTGGAGGTGGTGGCAACGAGCGAGCCCGCGCGATCGACGACGGTGATCGCCCCGTTGGAGCTCCGCAGCACGGCGCCCTCGTCGCCGCCCTCGACCACGATGCTGCCGTTGCTGGTGCGGACGTCCAGCGCGGTCTCTCGCGGTGCGGCGATGCGGAACGAGCACGATTCGTTGCCGAGCTTGCGGCCGTCGGGCCAGAGCGGGCGAACGCGGAGCACGTTGCCGGCCTCGACCGAGGCGAGTATGTCGAACCGCTCGGCGCGGTCGTCGGTGCGGAGGCGGACGGTGGCGTCGATGACGATGGTGCTCGCGTCGTCGTGTTCGACCACGCGGACGCTGCCGTTGGAGTTCTCGACCTTGACCAGGTCGGGCGGCTCGCCGGGGTGCTCGGCCGAGATGCTGAGCTCGTAGTCGGCCTGGTGGTACGAGGCGTGGCCCCAGTGCGAGCCGTGGAACGCGCAGCCGCTGGAGAGGCCGGCCGCGACGCCGCCCGCGGCCACGCCGCCGGCCAGTGCGCCGCACGCCGCGGTCCTGCGGATCGCCGCCAGTGTGCCGGGTGCCGCCATGGGGATCCTCCTTCCGCCGGCGCGGTCCGCGTGCGGGCCCGCGTCGGCATTGCGATACACGAAGAGTACCGCAGGCTTGGGATCCGTCGCGGCCGCATTTCGGCGTCGGGTTGGTCGTCGAGGGCCTTAAGCCGGTCACACCCGCGTCGCGCGGGGTGGCGTAGGTCGGCTCAGGGCCTGCCGGACGCATGCCGGCCCCGCCGCAAGAGCGGGTGTGCGGCCGGATGGCCGCTGCGGAGCGCCTAGAGAATCTCGACGACCTCGAACCGCTTGACGCCGCGGGGGGCGTTAACGCGGACGGTCTCGCCGACGCGGGCCTTCATCAGGGCGTTGCCCATGGGGCTGGCGACGGTGACCTCGTCGTAGTCGTCGGGCGGATCGTCCGAGAACTCGCCGACGAGCTTGACCATCTCGTCCACGTCGTTGCCGACCTCGCGGATCTTGACCATGCAGCCCAGGAACACGACCTGGGCGTCCTTGGCGAGGTCGTCGTCGACCACCTGGGCGGTGCCGAGCCGCTCCTCGATGCGGCGGATCTCGGCCTCCTCGAGGCCCTGGAGTTCCCGGGTGCTGTGGTACTCGGCGTTCTCCTTGAGGTCGCCGAGGGCGCGGGCCTCGGCGATGCGGGCGGAGATCTTGGGCCGGTTCGCGATGAGGTCGGCCAGCCGCTGCTGGAGCTTGGCCTTCTCTTCGGGCGTGATGATGTCCATGGGGGAGTGCTCCTCCGTGCGAGGGCCCGCCTGAGCGTGGTCGTCCGTGCCCGGGACCGAAGGAGATGCTAGTTGGTCCGCCGGTGAGCGACCACTTGGGCCCTCGCCCCCGGGGCGTGCGCCCTCAGGGCCCTCACCGCGAGCGGGAGGGCTGGCGATCTCCAGCAGGCAGACGCCGAGCCAGGCCACGACCGCGGCGGCTCCCAGGGCGGCGAGGGCGGCCCAGCGGCCGTCGACCACCGACGACGCAGCAGGGCCGACGTCGCGCTCGCGGGCGAGATCGACGACGGCGGAGACCGGCGAGAGCATGGCCGCCCAGGCCGGCCCGGTCGCCAGGGCGAGCAGCGGCAGCAGGGCCAGGGCGATGACGGCGGCCATGGCGAGCGAGCGCGTCGCCGCCGATGGCCCGTCCACGCCGGCGAAGACGCTCCGCGGAGCGCCATCGCGGGGGGCGGGCGAGGGTCCGCGCAGCACGGCGGCCAGCAGCGCGCCGAGGAGCAGCGGCCAGGCGAGCAGCGCCGCGGACATCGCGGCGATCAGGTCGAGTGCCCAGCCCGATCGCGCCGCGGCCTGCGCCCAGAGCACCGCCTGCACCGGCAGCACGAGCACGACGAGGTCCTTGGCGATGGCCCGCCACGATCGGCCGCTCGCGGGCACCTGCTGGCTCAGGCGGACCATGGGCCACAGCACGGCCACGCCCAGCGCCACGCAGACGAGCATGATGCGGGCCGCGTGCTGGTAGACCGACTTGTCCAGCAGCGTCCATGGCCCGCGGGTGAGCGCCACGCCCAGGGTCGAGAGGCCCGCGGCGAGCAGGTAGACCGCCCACAGGAACGCGAACATTCGGGGCTCGGCGCGGCGGTGCGCCCAGCGGTCGTGCGCGGGCGAGCCGCGGACGGCCTGCTCGTCAGTGGCGGTCATGGCGCGCCGGGGTCGCCCTCGAGCACGACCGGGCCCGACAGCATGATCTCGGTGCGGGCCTCGCCGCCGTCGATGTAGCCGGTGGCCTGCACCAGACTTCGGAGATTGGCGAGCTTGCGGGCGTCGTCGACCTCGCCCTGGAAGACGCCCGCCTCCTCGGGTGCACCCCAGACCACGCGGCCACCCCGCCTGGACACCAGCAGCATCCGGCGGCCGCGCGCGTACTCGGCCAGGTCGACGGCTGCGACCTGCTCGAAGAACTCCTCGTCGGCCAGCAGTTCGAGCAGGCCCAGGGCGTCGGCGACGTCCCGGCCCGGCCATGTGGTGCCGGCGGCGCCGGTGGCGGTGGGCGTATCCTGGGGCACGAGGATCACGGGCCAACCCGCGAGAGACTCGGGGGGGCCGGCCAGCGGCAGCACCCGGGCCTCGCGGTCGATGGCGGTATCTCGGATCGCGCCGCGGGTGCCGTCGAGCGTGCGGGGGACCCAGCGGACCACGGCCGCGGGGCGTCGCCAGGCCATTTCGACGATGACGTCGCTGCGCGGGCGGGCTTCCGCGTCGGCGGCGGCTTCCAGCCGCCCGCGGCGGACGCGGGGCGGCGTTGCGGCCCAGCCGGTATCGACCAGCACGTCGTGGATCGCCTTGAGAGGCGCTGCGCTGAGCGCCTCGCGGCTCGGGCTGGCGGCATCCGTGGCCGTCTCGGCGTAGGCGTCGCTGGCCAGCCGGCGGATGCGCTCGGCCTCGTCCCGCGGCATCCAGCGTGGCGGGTAGAGGTGCAGCGCGAGGGTGGGCTGGCGGGTCCCCAGGATGCCCGCCGCGTGGTCGCGGAGCGCGGGCATGCCCAGGCCGCCCGCGAGCACGACGCCGGTCGCGATGAGCACGCTGGCCACCAGCACCGCGATGCGCCGGGCGGGCCACGCCGTCGGCGTCTCGGCGGCCCGCGACGAGCCGCGTTTCTTGGTGGCCTTCTTGGATCCGCGTTTGGTGCTCGATCGTGCCATGTCTCGTCCAGCCTACGCGGATCGTCCCGCGGCGTCGGGCGTGTGCGCGAGGGCCCGCTCCACGAGCAGGCCGCAGATGGCGGGCATGTCCAGCCCGTCGTGGGCGGCGGCCATGGGCAGCAGCGAGTGGGCGGTGAATCCCGGCATGGTGTTGGCTTCGAGGAATTGGCCCCGCCCGTTGCCATCAAGGATGAAGTCCACGCGGCAGATCGCGCCGCAGCCCAGCGCGTCCGCCAGCGCCAGGCTCTGCTGCTGCAGCGTCTCGGTCACCCCCGGCGGCAGCCCCGGTGCGACGGCGTAGGTCGTGTCGTCCCGCTCGTACTTGGCGGCGAAGTCGTACACCCCTGCGCTCGGTGCGATCTCGATCAGAGGCAGCGCACGGCCCGCCAGGACGCCGACCGTCAGCTCGCGCCCCTGCGTGAACCGCTCGGCCATGAAGCAGGCGGTCTCGCGCCGCGCGATGGACGCGCGGGCCTCGGGCAGCGCGGCGTGCCAGTCTTCGGCGGACCGGCAGATGTGCAGCCCGACGCTCGAGCCCTCGTGCACGGGCTTGAGCACCAGCGGCGGATCGAGGGGCGGCGCGTCGTCGGTGGGGTGGAACACCGCTGCCGGCGGCGTCGGGATGCCCAGGGTGATGGCCACCTGCTTGGCGAACATCTTGTCGATGGCGGCCCGCGCGGCGCGGGAGCCGCAGCCGACGAAGGGCCGCCCGTCACCCTCGAGCAGCCGCTGCAGCCGCCCGCCCTCGCCCCATGGACCGTGCAGCACCGGGAAGATCACCTCGCCGGGGAGGGCGGCGAGATCCGCCTGCGTGAGCGCACCCACGACCTCTCGGTGTACCTCGAAGCCGCCGTGCTGTGCGAGCGCGTCGGCGACGGCCCGGCTGCTCTCCAGGCTGACGGCGTGCTCGGCGTCGGGCCCGCCGCCCAGCACCAGCACCCGTGTTCTCGGTTCGGGCGTCACGGCGTCCCCCAGATCTTGATCTCGGGCTCGAGCCGCACGCCGAAGCACTCGTGGACCCGCCGCTGCACGTCATGGATGAGTTCGAGCACGTCGGCGGCCCGGGCCGAGCGAGCGTCGACGACGAAGAAGTTGGCGTGCCGATCGCTCACGGCCGCGCCGCCGCGGCGCAGGCCCTTGCATCCGGCGCGATCGATGAGCAGCCCCGCGCTCGTGCGCTGCCCGGGCGAGGCCACGCCGTCGATGCCGCCGTCGACCACCGGGTTCTTGAACACGCAGCCCGCGCTGCGGGAGGCCAGCGGCTGGCTGGTCCGCTTGGATTCCATGACGCGCTTCAGGTCGGTGCGGACGGCCGCCGGGTCGTCCGATTCGAGCGCGAACTCGGCCGCGAGCACGATGGCATCGCCCAGGCCGCCGTCGCGGTAGGTGGCGCCGAGCTGCGCGGGATCGAGGTCGACGACGGCCCCATCGCGCCGCATGGCGGTGATGCGGCGGAGGTGGTCGAACGTGCTGCCGTGCGCGCCGCCGGCGTTCATGGCGATGGCGCCGCCGATGCTGGCGGGCACGCCGGCGAGGGTCTCGAGCCCGCGCAGGCCGGCGCGGGCCGTCACGATCTGGGTCCGCTGGAGGTCCGCGGCCGCGCCGACTCGGAGAGCGCCGGCGTCGCGATCGATCTCGATGCCGGCCAGCTCGGGCCCGGCCAGCCGCAGGACCAGCTGCGGCACGCCGCCGTCGAGCACCAGCAGGTTGGCGCCGCGGCCCAGCACCAGGGCGTTGGCATCGAGTTCCAGGCAGGCCCGCAGGTCGGCGGCCGAATGCACGTCGGCGTAGCGGTCCGCACCACCGCCGATGCGGAACCACGTGGGGATGCGGGCGATGGGCCCGATGGCGACGCCGGCGAGGTCAGGCATGGGCGACCGCCGGCCGGGTTGCGTCCCGCGGCGCTCCGTTGGCCATGAAGTCGCGGGCGACCTGCCACACCGGACCGGCGCCCATGACGACGACGACGTCGCCAGGTCGGCATGCGCGGTCCAGGTGCGCGACCACGTTCGCGAACGGATGCACGTGCACCGCGTCCACGCCCTGCGCCTGCACACGATTGACCAAGTCCTGGGCGCCGACCGAGCGCCGGTCGGCCTCGGTCTCGCGAACGCGGTAGATCTCGGGCACGACGACGTGGTCGGCGGCGGAGAACGAGGCCGCAAAGCCGTCGAGCAGGAACCGCGTCCGCGTGTGCTGGTGGGGCTGGAAGACCGCGATCAGCCGCCCGCCGCGGGCCTCGGGCCGTTCGGCACGGCGGATGGCCCGCAGCGTGGCGTCGACCTCGGTGGGGTGATGGCCGTAGTCGTCGTAGACGCGGACCGCGCCGCCGGCGACCGGGCGCTCGCCGAGCAACTGGCAGCGTCGGTCGACGCCTCGGAAGGCCCCGAGCGATTCGGCGACAACCGATGCGTCCGCGCCCGCGGTGCAGGCGGCCGCGAAGGCCATGGCGGCGTTCTCGGCGTTGTGTGGGCCGGGCATCCGCTGCCGCCACGCGGCCTGGGTCCCGCCGTGCCGCACAGAGACGACTCCCGATGGCTCGTCGTAGGTCGCCGTCCAGTCGGCGTGCGGGTTGCAGCCGACCGTCTCGACCCGGGCCGAGGTTGCTGCAGACACCGTCAAGCGGTGGGGGTCGTTGTGGCCCATGAGCAGCACGCCGCCGTCGGCGGCGGGCGGCAGCAACGCCGCGAAGCGCGCAAAGGCGTCGACGACCGCGCCGAGCGATCCGTACTGGTCGAGGTGGTCGGCCTCTATGCCGCCGATGCAGCCGATCGTCGGCCGCAGGTCCAGGAAGGAGCGGTTGAATTCGCACGCCTCGGCGACGAGCAGGCCCGGGCGGCCGGCGAGCGGGCCCCGGGGGACCACCGGCGCTCCGAGGCGGGAGCCGACCGGACCTTCGTCCGCGGCGAGCGCGCCGCTGGTGAGCTGCCGGCTGGTGGCGCCGACGATGGCGGTGGGATCGAGGCCCGCGTCGACGAGGGCTGCGCCCAGCATGGCGGCGGTGGTGCTCTTGCCGTGGGTGCCGGCGATGGCGATCCCCGTGTGGCGGTCCATCAGTCCACCGAGCGCGGCCGAGTAGCCCAGCACGGGCACGCCCGAGGCGTCGGCCCGGGTGCGGACGGGGTGGTCGGCCGGGATCGCGGCCGAGGCGATGACCAGATCGGTGCCGCCCGGGAGCGCCGCGTCGTCCCCGATGGCCAGCCGTAGCCCGTCCGCGGCCAGAGCGTCGGTGATGGGCGTGGCGGTGGCGTCGCAGCCGTGGACCTCCGCGCCACGGGCCGCCAGCACGCGGGCGATGGCCGACATGCCCGCACCGCCGATGCCGACGAGGAAGACACGCGAGGCGCGGCCGATCAGCGAGGCGGGGGTGCGGTCGGGGGGCGGCTGGCTCACGGAGTAGCGTATCGGTAGCCGCGGCGATCCACCGTGAGCGTGGCCGATCCGGCGCGGAGCCACGGCGCGGGGCGTGCGCTCCGGCGGCGACTACCATCCCGCCGTGCTCCGCTTCCCGGCCGAGATGATCGAGGGCGTTCGTGCGACGTTCGAGCGTCGCCGCGTGGTGGTCACGGGCGGCGCGGGTTTCATCGGTGGCCACCTGGTCGATGCGCTGGTGTCGCTGGGCGCTCGGGTGCGGGTCATCGATGACCTCTCGAATTCGTCCGCCGCCGCCCTGGCCGACCTGGCGGACCTGGAGCCCGAGCGTGTCGCGGTGGTGCACGGATCGATCCTGGACCGCGATGCCCTCGCGGACGCCTTCGCCTTCGAGCCGGCGGACCCGGGCAACGGCGCGAGCCGGCCCGTGCTGGTCTTCCATCTCGCGGCCGTGGGATCGGTGCCGCTGTCGATCGAGCAGCCCGCCCGCGCGTGGGACGTCAACGCCACGGGCACGATGCGGGTGCTCGAGGCGCTGCGGGCGGCCGGCGGCGGGCGGATCGTGTTCTCGAGCTCGAGTTCGATCTACGGGCAGGGCGACCCGGCGAACGGCGGCGATCGCTCGCCCTGCGACGAATCCCAGCCGCCGCGTCCGCTCTCGCCCTATGCCGCCTCCAAGCTGGCGGCCGAGCACCTGGTGGAGACCTGGTCGCGGACCTATGGCATCGACGGGGTGTCCCTTCGGTACTTCAACGTGTTCGGGCCTCGGCAGCGGGCCGATTCGGCCTACGCCGCGGTCATCCCCGCCTTCGCGCGGACGATGCTGGCGGGCGAGGCCCCGGTCATCTTCGGCGACGGCGAGCAGACCCGCGACTTCACCTTCGTGGCCAACGTCGTGGCGGCAAACCTGCTGGCCGGTGCGGCGTCTGGGCCACCAGCGGGCGCGCTGGCGAACATCGGCACCGGCACCGCTACGTCGCTCAACGAGCTTGCCGGCGTCCTGAAGGGCCTCGTCGGCGGCGATGCTCCCCACCCGCGGCACGCCGATCCGCGGCACGGCGAGGTGCGGCACTCCCTGGCTCGCATCGATCGCGCCGCGGACCTGCTCGGCTACCGGCCGTTCGTGGACCTCGACGCGGGGCTGGCCGAGACCGTCGGCTGGCATCGCGCCATCGTCGAGGCCGGGGCCGATCGCTCGGGGCTGCACCCCGGCGGCGCGGACCGCTAGCGTGGGTGTGCTCCGCGATCTGCCGCCGGCGGCCCTCGCGGCGTTTCGGCTGCTGATCGGTGCCGGCGCCAAGCTGCGGGGCGATTACTACGCGTGGCGCTGGCACACGGCGTTCGGCCGGGGCGTGCCGGAGTCCAAGCGCGAGATGTTGCGGGGCATGATCGCCTACCTGGCGTGGTCGCAGCGGATCCGCAGCGGTCGGTAGCGTCGCCGCATCGGGCTGCTTGCGCGCTCGATCGCCTACAACCCACCGTGGGCGATGCGCACGGACGCGATCTCGGGGATCTCCGCCGGCTCGCCGCGCAGGACGCGCGGGCATGGGGCGGCGTTGGCGTGCCGTGGTTGGTGATCGCTCCGGAGGCTCCAGCCATGCCGCAGCGTCGCGCTCCCGAGACGACCGCTCCCCCCGCACGAGTCGTGGAGGTCGAGCCTCCCGCGGGGACCGAGGGCGCTCGGGGCGCCCGGGCTCTCGAGGCCATCCGCGCCGACTACGAGGCCCAGAAGCCCCACGAGCGTTTCGGCACCCCGCACTCGACCATCGTGTTCGGCGAGGGCGATCCGGACGCCAGGATCATGTTCGTGGGCGAGGCGCCGGGCGCGGACGAGGATCGGCTGGGCCGGCCCTTCGTCGGGCGGGCGGGGCAGAAGCTCGACCAGATGATCTCGGCGATGGGGCTGGAGCGGCCGGCGGTGTACATCGCCAACGTGCTGAAGGTCCGCCCGCCCAACAACGCGACGCCGACGCTCGAGGAGGCCGAGGCGAGTGCGCCGTTCCTGTACCGCCAGATCGACGCGATCCGGCCCGAGGCGATCGTGGCATTGGGGTTACCCAGCGCCCGCCTGCTCACGGGCCAGCAGTCCGCGATGCGGGACCTTCGGGGGCAGTGGTGGCCCATGACCACGCCCGGGGGCACCGAGACGGCCGTCCTGCCCACCTACCACCCGGCGTACCTGCTGCGGAACTACACGCCGGACACCCGCAGGAAGGTCTGGGAGGACCTCAAGTGCGTGCTGGAGCGGCTGGATCTGCCCGTCCCGAGCAGCCGCGGGTAGCGGCCGCGGCAGCCAGAAAATTGCGGCGGTCGGCAACCGGCCTTGGGTGGCTGCGAATCGGATGACGCTTCGATACACAGACCCCCACGAGACCCGGTGTTCCGCTCAGACGAGCAGAGCACCGGGTTTTTTCGTCGCCTCTTGTATACAGGTGTGGGTGCGGGCCGCCTGCGGGTTGGGGGAGCGGCGCGTCAGCCCGGGTCGTCGGACGATTCGGTCTCGGCGGGCGGCTGCTCGAAGGCGAACGTGGTGTCCGCGGGCAGTTCCTCGATCATGGTGACCTCGAGCGACGTCGAGGGCCCCCACGTGACCTCGAAGCGGAACCGCACGGGGTCGCCGACCTCGATGGCCGACAGATCGATGCCTTCGTCGACGCTCGGAAAGCCCATGTCGTGCGAGTTCATGCCGACGACCGACCCGTCTTGGCCCACAAAGCTCGGAATGTCCTCGTGCCAGATGCGAAGGGTGTTGGCGGGGCCGCCGCCGGGCAGCATCGTCACGCGGCCCTGGGTCGTGTAGGCGTAGGCCTGGGCCTCTGGGGCGGACTCGGAGCAGCCCGCGTGGATGGCGGCGCACGCGGCCATCGCGAGGCAAACGCCCCTGCTGAGGGATCGTGGCCGGGGCATGCTCAGGCCTTGGACTCGATGGAGAGATAGGGCTCGACCGAGCGCAGGTCGGGGGCGAGATGCGGCACGTAGGTCAGCGTGAAGGTCTCGCCCTGGCGGACGATGCCGCCCTTGCTGGCCTTTTCGCGGGCGTACCAGTCGCGGCCGCCGCGGGTGTAGACCCGCATACTCTGGCGGCGACGCCGCTGGGCCCTTCGGAGGCCCCGCTGGATGCTCGAATCGAGCTTCATCAGACGGCTGATGGTCTTGGCCTTCGCGTCCGAACGCGGCTCGGAGGTGATCGTGCAGGTGACCTGGGTGCCGGTGGCCAGTGAGTCGAGCATCGATCATCGCTCCCTATCTGGATGGCGGGGCCACCCCGACGGCGGTGTTCCGAGCGGGCGTTTCGCAGCGGAGCGGCAATGGTAGCGTCGGGCCCGCGCATGTCCATGCCAGAGGGGCCCCGGGGAGGCGTGCGACGCGGGCTGCGCTTAGGATCCACCATGAGCGATGAAGCCAATCCGCCGCTGCCCGAGTTCGATCCGGCCGCGGAGCATCACACGCACCCTAAGTTGAGGCAGATCAAGGGTTTTCCAGCCGAGATCAAGGGTCAGCCCGCCCTGGGCGTGGCCGACGCGCGGCAGATCAGCCGCAAGGTCGTCTTTACGTCGCCGGCGGCGCAGCACGTGCTGCCGCTGATGGACGGCACGCGGACGATCGACGAGATCGTGGCCCAGGTCGGCCAGGGGCTCGAGCGGCGATCGGTCGAGCTGCTGGTGGCCCAGCTGGACAATGCGGCGCTGCTGCACGGTCCGACCTTCGACACGGTGTGGACGGACTTCACCCGGGCCTTCGACAGCAGCGAGGTGCTGCCGCCGTCGAACACGGCCGACTACGCCGAGGCCCTCGCTCGAAAGTCGCTCGGCGAGGATGCGACCGACGAGCAGATCGCCGAGGGGGCAGCCGACGCCCTTCGGGCCCACTTCGACCAGGTCATCGACGCGGCCCTGAAGGATGCGGAAAACCCGAGCCTGGACGCCCTGCCGCCCGGGCTGGCGGTGCCGGCGATCGACTACACCCGCGGCGCCAACGTCTACGCCGCGGCGTACGGGCGGCTGCGGGTGGTCGACCGGCCGGATCGCGTGCTGATCCTGGGGCCCAACCACTATGGGCGCTCGTCGGGCGTGTGCGGCTGCGACAAGGGCTACCAGAGCCCGCTGGGCCAGTGCCCGGCCGACCGCGAGCTGGCCGATCGGCTGCGGGCGTCCCTGGGCGAGGGGCTCTTCGAGCACCGCTTCGACCACGAGCGGGAGCACTCCATCGAGCTACAGATCCCGTGGATCCAGCACGTCTTCGGCCCCGACGAGCAGGGGGCGTACCCGCGGGTGTTCGCGGCCCTGGTGCACGATGCCGCGGCTAACAACGGCGAGAGCTACGACGGCAACGGCGTGGGCATCCCGGCGTTCGTCGAGGCGGTCCGGGCGGCGCTGGCCGAGCTTGGCGGCCGCACGCTGGTCGTTGCGTCGTCCGATCTGAGCCACGTTGGGAAGATGTTCGGCGACCAGGTCCAGCTGATGGACCAATCCCAGGAGAGCCAGCAGTTCCTCCAGCGGGTCGTGCAGCACGACCGGGAGATGCTGCAACTCCTTGAGCAGGGCAAGCCCGAGGAGATGGTGGCGGCCATGGCGTGGCAGCAGAACCCCACCCGGTGGTCGTCCACGGGCCCATTGGTCGCCGCGATGGGCATCGCCGCGCCCTGCGGCCTGGACGTCTTGCACTACCAGGGCGCGGTCGACCCCAAGGGCCAGATGCTGGTGGGCCTGATGGCCGGGGCGATCCGGGGCGAGGCGGCCTAGGGCCCTCCCGGGGCGGTTCGGTCACGGGGCTGTAACGCGGCGGTGCCGCCCGAAACTGCACGCCTGCAGGCTCGTATGGAGGTCGGCGGCGGCGATGCACCGCTCGGTGCCACGCCGCGGACCGTGCTCGGTGTACGATCGGCACCTCTTCGGATGGGGTCATATAAGCGGACCGCGGCGGCGGATGCGCCGGGTGGATCACGCGATCGAGGATGCGTGGGTGCCGGGGCAGGAAGACAGGGCGAGCCGCCTGGCTCGCAAGTAAGGAATGACGCGATGGCGAACTCGAACGCGTGCTGGGGCATCGAGGTGGGCGCGGGCGGCATCAAGGCCGTCAAGCTGGTGCTGGACGGCGAAGGCGTCCGCGTGGCCGACTTCGCAGTGCAGGCGCACAAGCGGGTGCTATCGACGCCCGAACTGAACGCGGACGACGCGATCCGCATCGCGATGGGCGCGTTCGTGAACCAGTACGACCTGGGCAAGGCCCGGGTGGCGGTGTCGGTGCCCGGGCACGCGGCGTTCGCCCGCTTCGCCAAGCTGCCGCCGGTGGAACCCAAGCAGGTTCCCAAGATCGTGCAATTCGAGGCCGAGCAGCAGATCCCCTTCTCGCTGGACGAGGTCGAGTGGGACTTCCAGACGTTCCGCTCGCCGGAGTCGCCCGACGTGGAGGTGGGCATCTTCGCGGCGACGAAGCAGCGCATCCGCGACCAGCTGCAGCTCTACGACGACTTCGGGCTGGTGCCCGACATCGTGACGCTCAGTCCGCTCGCCGCGTACAACGCGATGGCGTACGACTGGGTGTTCGACGAGCGGACGGCGGGCACGGTGATCGTGGATGTCGGGACGACCTCGACGGACATCATCATCGCCGAGGCCGGCCGCGTCTGGGTGCGGACCTTCCCGCTGGGCGGGCACAACTTCACGCAGGCGATCGTCGACCAGTTCTCGGTCAGCTACTCGAAGGCCGAGGTCATCAAGCGGGACGTGCAGAAGAGCAAGAGCGCGCGGCACGTGCTGCAGGCGATGCGTCCGGTGTTCGCCGACCTGGGCCAGGAGATCCAGCGGTCGATCGGCTACTACCAGTCGCTGCACAGCGATTCGGATCTGCAGCGCGTCGTGGGCGTGGGCGCGACGTTCAAGCTGCCGGGCATCCGCAAGTCGCTCCAGCAGCAGCTGCAGCTCAGCGTGCTGCCGGTCGAGGAATTCAAGCGGGCGAAGATCGACGGGCCGCAGGCGGCGACGCTCGGCGAGTCGGCCAGCCAGCTGATGACCGCGTACGGCCTTGCGCTCCAGGGTCTGGACTTCGCGACCCTCGAGGCCAACCTGATGCCCGCGGCCATCGTGCGCGAGGCCGTGTGGCGCCGCAAGACGCCATGGTTCGCGGCGGCGGCGGGCATCGCGGTGGTCGCGGGCGGGGCGATGTTCATCCGGCCGTTCCTGGATCGCGCCGCGGTAGATGCGTACCCCGAGCCGCCGATCATCCGGCAGGTGCTCAACATCGGCGAGGGGCTGAAGCGCGAGGCGTCGGACGTGACGGGTTCGCAGGCGATCGACCGCACCGCGTCGAACCTCGTTGCGCTGGCCGAGGGGCGGGACATCTTCCCGCACCTCGTCGACGACCTCAGCCTGATGCTCGAGTACGCCGAGGAGCTCAACCGCGAGGATGGCCCCAACCAGGTCGACTCGCCGGTGATCCAGATCGAGGCGGTGGCGACCGAGTACGTGCCTCCGCCGCAGCCCGATCCGACGCGATTCGACGAGCCCCAGGGGCCGAGCGTGCCGCAGATCCGCGTGGTGGTGCGGGCATTTACGGATCGCCCGGACGCGGCCGAGTCGTTCATCGTCAGCTCGATCGACAGCTGGCTGCGGCAGAACGAGGGCATCCGCGAGGGCGTGCCCTACAAGATCGTGGTGGACGGCTCGACGTGGGTCGCCCGCCGGCAGGTCACCGGCGCCCAGATGCGGGGCGCGGGGGGCGGCGGTGAGCTTGAACCCCCGTCGGGCGGGAGCGAAATCGAGCCACCGTCGCGGGAGCGCGGGCGTCAGGCGAGCCCTCCCGGCCGACGGGCGCAGCAGACGCCGGGCCGTCCGGGGCGCGCGGCGCCGCCGAGGCAGGTGACCGGGTCCGGCGGCACGGTCGGGTCGGGCGGGCCACGTGCCGGCCGACCGGGGCAGGGATTGGGGGCGCCGGGTTCGACCGACCTGGCGAACCGCTATCCGATCCCCAGGCCCGAGCCCACGCTGCCCGACGACGCGACGAGGCTCTACTTCGAGGCGACGTGGACGCTACATCTGCTCGACGAGGACGAGCGGCGGGGGGGTGGCTCGTGAGCAACGCGATGACCCTGGTCAAGAAGCGGTGGCCGCTGGGCGTCAGCGTGCTGGTCATCCTGGTGGTGCTGCCCGCGGCGTGGTTCGTCAGCGGCGGCATGAACCAGCAGATCCGCGAGAGCCAGCGGAGCGAGGGCGAGCGGCTGCTGCAGCAACTCAAGGGCCTCACCGTGAGCTACAGCCTCCCGGCGCCCTTCGAGGGGCTCGAGGAGATCCGCGAGTCGGGCGTGCTGCCGCACGAGAAGCGGACGAGCTTCTTCCGCGAGCAGCTCGAGCTGCAGGACGCCCGCATCGAGGAGGCGGTCGCCACCATCGCGGACTTCAACCAGAAGGGTCGAGGTCCGCTGGTGGAGGGGCTCTTCCCCAAGGAGCCGGCCGACGGCACCCAGGCCCAGCTGCTCCGGCTGCAGATGCAAAAGCTGCTGGTGCCCGATGACGATCCGGGCACGCAAGCGGCGTACGAGGCGCTGGTTGCGAGCCTGAACGCGACGACGCCGCCCGAGCCGCAGATGGTCCTCGAGCGGCTGCGCGACGAGGAGCAGCGGCTGCTGGAGCGTGAGCAGGCCAAGAGCGGCCGCAGCGAGCTGACAGCCGAGGAAGCCGACGCGCTCCAGGACGAGCTCAAGGAGCAGCGGCTGAACCTGTACGCACGGCGCGCCCAGGACCACTCGATCTACATGTCGCTGGACGTGTTCTCGGGCGAGCTGCCGACGTCGGCTGGCCTGTCCTTCCCGCGGCAGGCGCTGGCGCGGCCGCCGCTGCACGCCACTACGTGGTTCTGGCAGTACGACTACTGGCTGGCGGAGGACGTCGTCGGCTTCCTGCGTCTGGCGAATACACGCAATGGCGAGCTGCTGCCGATCGTCGAGGCGCCCATCAAGCGGGTGGTGTCGCTGTCGGCCCCGCCGTTCGACGTCACGCGCACGACGATGCAGGACGGCGTCGAGGTTGCCGGCGACGTCGGGCCAAGCCCGCGGACCGGCGTCTTCGAGCCGCGGTACGTCGTGTCGCCCTCGGGGCGCGATCCCGGCTGGTCGAACCAGCTCTACGACATCCGGCCGGTGCGGATGTCGCTCGTCGTGGATTCGCGGCGGATCCCCGAGATCCTGGATGCGACCGCGCAGCAGAATCTGATCACCGTCACGGACCTGGACGTCGGCCCGGTGGACGCGTGGGAGCACGTGGAGCAGGGCTACTTCTACGGCCCGGCGCACGTGGTGCAGCTCGATCTGCAGCTGGAGTTCATCTACCTGCGATCGTGGACGGCACCGCTGATGCCCGACGTGATCCGCACGAATCTTGGAATGGAACCGCACCCCGAGGAGGAGCCCGAGGATTCGGGCGACGGGGACGGCCCACGATGATCGCCGCGAGGAGCATGCGATGAAGCTCAAGGGTGTGAATTTCTTCGAGGCGCACGTCGAGAAGATCCTGCTGGGCGCGATGGTCGCCGTCGCCGCGGGCGTCGTAGCGATGCAGTTCGTGATCGAGCCCAACACGGTCCAGATCGAGAACCGTGAGTATCGGCCGCAGGAGGTCTTCGAGCCCGCCAAGGAGCTGGCCGAACGCAGCGAGGGCCGGATGACCCAGCCCGACGTGGAGCTGCCCGATGCGCAGGGTCGCATGGACGTGCTCGACGGCATCGAGGCCCGCGTGACCGGCGGCGTGGCGGTGCGGCCGACGATCGCGGCGCTTGGCGAGGTGACCGCCATCGAGGTCAGCGGGCAGGCCGCCGGCGAGGACGTCCGCTACGTGGAGGTCACGCCGCCCGCGCCCAGCCGGCCCATCGCCGAGACCTACGCGGGCACGCTCGACCCGTACGACGTGCTGGCGAGCGAGGAGCTGGCTGCGCTCGTCGGCGACGAGCAGCCGTACGACCTTGCGATGGTCAGCGTGGAGGCGACCTACGACGGCGTGGCGCTCGAGGCCGCCTTCCGCGACGACCCAGACGGCGTGGGCGGCGAGCTGCGTCCGCTGCCGCTCAACTGGTGGGCAAGCGTCGAGGCGTTCGGCCTGCAGCTGGAGCGCCAGGAACTGCAGCCCGACGGCTCGTGGTCCGACATCGTCGTCATCGAGGGCATGCCCGGCGGCACCAACCTCATGGCCGACCTGCGGGCCGAGGTCGCCGACGGCACGCTGACGCGCGAACAGCTCGCGGCCGACGCCCGCGGGGCGTACGAGTTCGCGGCCGACTATCGCCGCCCGCAGCCCTACCGGATGATCGCCGGGGAGGCGTGGGTCGCGCCGACGCAGCTCCGCGAGCGGATGGCGCAGCGTCGGAGCGCGACCGATGAGGTGCAGCGGTTGTCGCGCGAGAACGCCACGCTCAAGCGTCGGATCGAGAACTTCGACGAGCGGATCACCGAGGAGCGGCAGTCGTCCAGCGCCCGGGGCGGCGGCGATCGCCAGGCAGCCGAACCCCGCGGACGCGGCACCCGCCGGCCGCCGCGCGATCCCGGCGACGCCGACGACGAGGATGATCCCGCCGTGCGGCGGCTCGTCGAGCAGAAGGAGCAGCTCGAGGCGCGGCTGGCCGAGAACGAGGAGGAGATCCGCAGGCTGGGATTCGATCCCGAGACGGGCTTGGCCATCGAGCGGATCGCCGAGGAGGAGCCCGACGAGCGGCTGCTCCGCGAGACGGCCGCCCGGATGTGGGCCCACGACGTCACGGCGCGGGCGGGGGCGACCTATCGCTATCGCACGCGGCTGGCGATCAACAACCCCGCCTTCGGCCGCGATTCGGTGCTGATCGACGAGCAGAAGGCGATGGCCGAGTCGCCGATCCTGCTGAGCGAGGCTTCGCCCTGGAGCGACCCGGTGCAGGTGGCGCCGAAGACGGCCTTCTTCGTGGTCAGCGCCAACGACGGCAATGCCGTGGGCCTCGGCCCGAGCGAGCCGTCGGCCACGCTCGAGGCGTTCGTCTTTTATTACGGCTACTACCGGCGGGGCACGGTGACGCTGCGGCCCGGCGAGCTGCTGGCCGGAAGGGCGCGGATGCCCGACGACCTGTCCTTCGTGCTCGTCGACGCCGACGCGGCGGAGGGCGACGACCAGTTCGACGCGAGGGGCGTGGGCGCGTCGGGCTTGCCCGGCCAGCAGGGCGGCGAAGAGGGCGAGCCCGTGCCCGACGAGGTGCCCATCCAGCTCGACGTGCTGCTGGTGGACGTCACCACCGAGGCTGTCCGCGGCGAGGGCCTGGTCGAGCGGACGACGCAGCCCATCGCGTACTTCTCGTTCCTCGACGGGCCGCCCATCGTGCGCAGGCAGGTGGGCTCGGAGCGCCAGGGCAGGCTGTACGCCCGGCTGACGTCGTCGGCCGAAGAGGGCACGCGGCAGGGCCAGCCGCTGGCGGTCGAACTCCCCCCAGACCCGGTCGATCGGGGACGGGATCGCGACCGGGATCGCGATCCGGGTGGCTTCGATCCGAAGGGCGGCGGTGGCGGCGGCGGCGGCTGAGCCCGTAGGGCCTGCGCGTCCGGCCCGAGAGGCCGCGGCGCGACGCGAAATTTGGCGTCGAATTCGCCCCGCTTGATTGACGGTGGCGGGGTTCGGGCTAACATCCCCTCGCTCCGCACGGGTTTCAACTCGGGCAAACAGGCTTGGCCTGGGGGCGACTGGGACGGTCGCGAGGATTCGCTGCCGACCCGCGGCTCTTTGACAACCGGTTCGGATCGAACGCTGTTCTTCTGGAAGTGCGTGCGTGCAACGGGGCCCTCGGGTCCGGTCGGACGCACTCGTGGATGGAAGAACAAGCGGGTAGCAACACAAGATTTCAAGCGAGCGCTAGACCGGATCGCCCGACGCAATGTCGCGCGGTCCGGGCGTGTTCGGCCCTTCGGGGTCGGATGCGTGTAGGTGCGTTTGGTTCGCCAACGCGGTGTCGTTCTCGGCGTCGGGTTGGTGCGATCAAGCGACTAAGGGCGTACGGTGGATGTCTTGGCGTCGAGAGGCGATGAAGGACGTTGGAACCTGCGATAAGCCTGAGGGAGCTGGTAACCGAGCTGTGATCTCAGGATTTCCGAATGGGGAAACCCACTCTGTTTACAGAGTACCGCATGCTGAATGCATAGGCGTGCGGAGCGAACCCAGGGAACTGAAACATCTCAGTACCTGGAGGAAAGGATATCAACAGATACTCCGTTAGTAGCGGCGAGCGAAAGCGGATGAGGCTACGTGAACGCGTTGGAAAGCGCGGCCGAAGAAGGTGAAAGCCCTGTAGCAGGCCGTTTAGCTCTAGAGTAGCGTCGGGCTCGTGGAACCCGGCGTGAACATGGGGGGTCCACCCTCCAAGGCTAAGTACTCCTCGACGACCGATAGTGGATCAGTAAGGTGACTGAATGATGACAAGCACCCCTATGAGGGGAGTGAAATAGCACCTGAAACCGTGCGCTTACAAACTGTCGGAGCCCTTCGGGGTGACGGCGTGCTTTTTGCATAATGAGCTCGGGAGTTAACCTTCGTGGCGAGCCTAAGGCCTATCGGGCCGGAGGCGGAGCGAAAGCGAGTCTGAATAGGGCGCTGAGTCGCGGGGGTTAGACGCGAAACCCGTGTGATCTACCCATGGCCAGGTTGAAGGAGGGGTAAGACCCTCTGGAGGACCGAACCCGTATTCGTTGAAAAGAATTGGGATGAGCTGTGGGGAGGAGTCAAAGTCTAATCAAACCGGGAAATAGCTCGTTCTCTCCGAAATAACTTTAGGGTTAGCCTCAGGTTGCAAGCATTGGGGGTAGAGCTACTGGATGGGTGGCGGGCCCTCGCGGGTACCCCACCCAACCAAACTCCGAATACCAATGCCCAAGGCCTGGGAGATAGACGGCGAGTGACAATATCCGTCGTCAAGAGGAAAACAATCCAGATCGCCGGCTAAGGTCCCAGATCTACGCTCAGTTAGGAAGGAAGTCGGATTGCACTGACAGCCAGGATGTTGGCTTAGAAGCAGCCACCATTTAAAGAGTGCGTAATAGCTCACTGGTCGAGGAGTCCGGCGCCGAGAATGATTGGGGATAAGCGTAGAGCCGAAGCCGCGGACGCGTAAGCGTGGTAGGAGAGCGTTCCTGTCGGCGTTGAAGCCTGCCCGGAAGGGCCGGTGGAGCGTCAGGAAGCGAATATCCGAGCTTGAGTAACGATAAAGCGGGTGAGAATCCCGCTCGCCGCAAGCCCAAGGTTTCCTGGGGAAGGTAAATCCTCCCAGGGTTAGTCGGGACCTAAGGCGAGGCCGAAAGGCGTAGTCGATGGACAGCAGGTTAATATTCCTGCACCCCGGGCATGGTGCGGATTCCGAAAGTTCCCTGCCTTACCAGATTGGTAGGTTCTCCGTTGGGAGCGGAAGGGGTCCCTAGAAAAGCCATGCCATTGACGGGCCCGTACCAAAACCGACACAGGTGGGCGAGGCGAATAGCCTCAGGCGCTCGAGAGAACGGTTGTGAAGGAACTCGGCAAAATGACCCCGTACGTTCGCAAGAAGGGGGCCCTACCCGTAAGGGAGGGCGCAGAGAAAAGGCCCTGGCGACTGTTTACCAAAAACACAGCTCTGTGCGAACTCGCAAGAGGAAGTATACAGAGTGACACTTGCCCAATGCCGGAATGTCACGGAAGCGGGTTAGCTTCGGCGAAGCTCGTGACCTAAGCACCGGTCAATGGCGGCCGTAACTATGACGGTCCTAAGGTAGCGAAGTTCCTTGTCGGGTAAGTTCCGACGCGCATGAATAGTGTAACGACTTGGGCACTGTCTCCACAACCGACTCGGTGAAATAGTAGTGGCGGTGAAGATGCCGCCTACCCGCGGCAAGACGGAAAGACCCCGTGGACCTTCACTGTAGGCTTCTATTGGTCACGAGCGATCACTGCGTAGGATAGGTGGGAGGCTTTGAAGCCGGCGTTTCGGCGCCGGTGGAGCCATTGGTGAAATACCACCCTTTGTTTGTTTGTGGCCTAACCCCGATTCCCATGAACCTGGGCGGGGGACAGTGGGTGCTGGTCAGTTTGACTGGGGCGGTCTCCTCCCAAAGAGTAACGGAGGAGCGCATAAGGTTGGCTCAGCGCGGATGGAAACCGCGCACCGAGTGTAAAGGCACAAGCCAGCTTTACTGCGAGGCCGACGGGCCGAGCAGTCACGAAAGTGGGCCTTAGTGATCCTGCGATCCCGTGTGGAAGGGTCGTAGCTCATCGGATAAAAGGTACCCCGGGGATAACAGGCTGATCGCTCCCGAGCGTCCAAAGCGGCGGAGCGGTTTGGCACCTCGATGTCGGCTCATCGCATCCTGGGGCTGAAGGCGGTCCCAAGGGTTGGGCTGTTCGCCCATTAAAGCGGTACGCGAGCTGGGTTCAGACCGGCGTGAGCCAGGTCGGTCCCTATCTGTCGTGGGCGTTCCAGGCTTGAGAGGAGTCATCCTTAGTACGAGAGGATTAGGATGGACGCACCCCTGGTGATCCAGTTGGGCCGCTAGGCCCATCGCTGGGTAGCTACGTGCGGCAGGGATAACCGCTGAAAGCATCTAAGCGGGAAGCCCCCCTCGAGATGAGGCCTGGTCGCTTTAGCGTGAGACCCCTCGTAGACGACGAGGTTGATAGGTCACAGGTGTAAGGGCCGAGATGCCCTCAGCCGAGTGATACTAACGGTCGAAAGCTTGATCGCACCAACCAGCCGCCGCGAACCATCGCGGCGAGACTCGCCAGAAATCGCGAACCATGATCACGGTCATGTTGATCACGGTCATGTTCGTCGTCGCATGCCCCGCTTCGTGCGGGCCGACGTGCACACGCACGGCGGCCGCACGCGTTCGATCCCGACCGGACCAGAGAGCCGGAGATGACGTAGTCCCATGCGGCGGAAACGCCCCAGCGGGACATTCGGCGACCATAGGTCTGGGGAGACACCTGTTCCCATCCCGAACACAGCAGTTAAGCCCAGGCCGCCGATGATACTGCCTCGCGGGAAAGTAGGTCATCGCCGAGCTTGAGCCCCGAGTGGTAACGCACTCGGGGCTCTCTTTTTGCGCCCTCGGCGCCGCGCCGGGGTTGCGAACGCCGGTTGGCCTGCCCGTCTCACTACCATCTTGCGTGCAGGGCCTTGCGCGCATGCTGGATGCCAACGCGAACCGCGCGTGCGAGGGCCTACGCACCCTCGAGGACGTCGCCCGCTTCTGCCTCGATGACGGGGAGGCGGCCGAGAAGCTCAAGCTGATGCGGCACGAGGCCCGCCAGGCGGCCGCCGCCGGCGGGGTCCGGCTGCTTGCCGCCCGGGATGTGGCGCGCGACGTCGGGGCGACGATCTCCGCCCCGGATGAGTCGGAGCGGCCCGGACTGGCGTCCATTGTGCTGGCGGCCGGCAATCGGGCGGCGGAGGCTCTCCGCGTGTGCGAGGAGGCGGCCAAGGGCCTCGGCATCGCGTCCGCGCCCTTCGAGTCGGCCCGCTACGGGGTCTACGAGTTGCAACGCGAGCTGGCCCTCGCGGTTGGCGGGGGCATGAGCCCGCGGTGGCGGCTGTGCGTGCTGGTGACCGAGGAGGCGTGCCGCCGGCCCTGGGCGGAGGTCGCCGAGGCCGCCTGCGCGGGCGGCGCAACCTGCCTGCAGCTCCGCGAGAAGCACGTGGACGGCCGCGAACTGCTCGGCCGGGCTCGCACGCTCGTCGCGCTGGCGTCGCGGTACGGCGTGGACGTCGTCGTCAACGATCGACCCGACGTGGCGCTGCTGGCGGGCGCGCGGGGGGTTCACCTCGGCCAGGGCGACGCTCCGGCCCGGGACGTACGGCGGCTGGGGGGCGATCGGCTGCTCGTTGGCGTGTCCTGTGCGACGCTGGATCACGCGAGGCGAGCGGTGCTGGACGGCGCGGACTACCTGGGCCTGGGTCCGATGTTCGCGTCGGGCACCAAGGCCAAGCCGACCTTGAGCGGGCCGTCGCTGGTGCGCGATGTCCTGGCCGACCCGCGGGCGGGCGCGGTGCCGCACCTGGCGATCAGCGGCATCGACGGATCGAACATCGCTCAGCTCGTGGCGGTGGGCTGCAAGGGCGTAGCGGTGTGCGCCGCGGTGTGCGGCGCGGAGGATCCGTGCCGCGCCGCCCGGGAGCTGGTCGCCGCGTTCGATGGCGCGAGAGACGCCGACGGCTAGACTCGGCCATGGGCATCGAGTTCAAGCACGAGCGGCTCGCCAGCGGCATCGACGTCATCGCGGAGATCGATCACGACGCGGCCAGTTCGGCCGTCGGTGTCTTCGTGCGGACGGGCGCGCGGGACGAGCCGGCCGAGGTCATGGGCGTCAGCCACTTCCTCGAGCACATGATGTTCAAGGGCCCCGAGGACCTTGCGGCCGAGGCGCTCAACGCCGCCATGGACGACCTGGGCGCAAGCAACAACGCGTACACCACCGCGGAGATGACCAGCTTCTATGCGCACACGCTGCCCGAGGCGCTGCCGGCGGCGACGGACCTCATCGTGCGGATGATGAGCCCGGCGCTGCGCGAAGACGACTTCGAGACCGAGCGGGGCGTGATCCTCGAAGAGATCGCGATGTACGACGACAACCCGTTCTGGGTGCTGCTCGAGGCCGCCACCGAGCGGCACTACCGAGGGCATCCGCTCGGGCACCGCGTGCTGGGCACGACGGACACGGTCGGGTCGATGTCGCCGGCGCAGATGCGCGACTACTTCCGCCGGCGGTACACGGCCGAGGCCAGCACCGTGGCCTTCGCGGGCGATGTCGACTTCGAGGCGATGGTGCAACGGATCGAGGCGTCGACGGCGTCCTGGGCCCGGGGCGCACCGCCGCCGCGTGAGGCCGCGGCGGCGTCGGGCGCGGGTCGCTTCGAGATGGAGCGGGACACGGTGTCGCGGGGCTACCTGCTCGCGGTCATGCCCGCGCCGTCGCTGGCCGACGAGCGGCGGTACGCGGCGCGGCTGATGAGCCAGGTGCTCGGAGCCCCGGGCAACAGCCGGCTGCACTGGACGCTGGTCGAGCCGGGCATCGCCGACGAGGCGACCGCGGCGTACTTCGGCCAGGACGGCGAGGGCCTGCTGGTGGCGTATGCCAGCGGCGATCCAGAGCGGCTGGAGGAGATCGAGCGCGTCGTCACGGCGGAGCTTGCTCGCGCTGCTGCGGAGGCGACCGAGGACGACCTCGCGCGGCTGCGATCCAAGGCCGCCACCGGCGTCACGATCGGCGGGGAGCGTCCGGCCGACCGGATGCAGCGGATCGGCGCGCGCTGGACGGTGCTGGGCGAGTACCGCACGCTGCAGGACGAGCTGGAGCGGGTCCGTGGGGTGTCGCTGGCGGACCTGCGTGCGTTGTCGGAGGCGTATCCGCCGACGCCGGCAACGATCGGCGTCCTTCGGCCTGGTCGCGGTGCGGCGTAGGCGGACAGCTGCGTCGGTTCGATCGGGGGTTGCTCAGGCGGCCTTCTTGTCCTTGCCCGGCTTGACGCTGCGGATCGATCCGCCGCCGGACGAAACCGCGACGGTGAGCGCCTTGTGGGCGACGGCGAGGACCTGCTTGGACTTGGCGAAGACCTCGTAGCCATCGCCCTCGCAGCTGCAGATGCCCGCCGACATGGCGTGCTGGCTGCTCGCCTTGGCGTGCCAGGCCTGGATGGCGGGCACGAACTCGGCCTGGGGCGCGCCCGCCAGCACCGCGAGCGTCGACGCGTCGAAGCGACCGACGCACACGTCGGCCATCGCGTCGCACGCGGAGTCCAGCGACTCGGCGGCGTCCACGATCGCGACGTCGCCGGCCTCGAGGCCTTCCTCCTCGACCAGCGTCTCGAAGCCGGCGATGCGGATGAGCACGAGGCTGAGGGGCTGCCGCTTCTCGCGGTGGTGCGCGAAGATCTTCTCGAGTTGTTCCTCGAATGCCAGCCGTGTCATCGCGCCCGAGATCGGATCGATCATCTCGCCGCCCTGCACGATGGCGGCCGCCGACGAGCGATCGAGGTAGCTCTCGTCGCCTTCGTCGCCGGCCTCGTCCTGTAGCTCCTTGGCGCGCTTCAGCAGGGCCTCGGGGTCGACGGTCTCGCCGGTCTCGACCTCGAAGAGCCGCGACACTTCCTTGGCGGCCTTGGCGGTCTGCGTCACGATGTCGTCGCAGTCCACGCTGTCGAGGTTGAACAGCCGCTTGGCCTGCGAGGACAGGCGACGCAGGCAGTCGGCCTTGTCCTCGTACGACAGGCACTGGTGCACGGTGTTGCCCAGCGCGACGCAGCAGACGACCTCCTTGACCTCGTTCGGCGCCGCGGTGGGCCGCTCGTGGAAGCGGATCGGCACGCTGAGCTCGTCGGGCAGCTGCCACTTGCGGGCGAGTAGGGCGCCCACCTCGGGATGCTGCATGTCGAAGACGCGCAGCTCGGCGGCGGCGAGCTTGCGGTGGTCGTCGGCGGTCGTCGCAAGCAGCTGGGCGTAGGACGGCCCGAGCGCCTGCAGCATCGCCATCACGCCGATGTCCTGCAGCAGCCCCCCGAGGAAGGCCTCGTCGGCGATCTGCGGGGCGACCTTGCCCGCGATAATCTTGGCGGCGACGGCGGTGTAGATGCCTCGCCGCCAGTAGTCCACCGGGTCGAAGTCGCTCGTGTAGGCCGATTCCATCGCCGGCACGAGCGAGAAGCCCAGCGCCAGGTTGCGCAGCTCGCGGAGCCCCAGCACAACCAGCGCCTTGTCGATCGTGGCGCACTTGGTCCGTAGGCCGAAGAAGCTCGAGTTGACCGTCTTGAGGATCTTGGCGGTGAGGCCCTGGTCGAAGCGGATGGTCTCGGCCAGCTCGCGGACGGAGCACTCTGGGTCGGCGGAGATCTCGAGCACCCGGATGGCGGTCGCCGGTAGCGAGGGGAGGGTCTCGCAGGAGAGGATCTGGTCGATGGCGCCGGGTTCCATGCTGGGCCTGCCTCGGGTGGACTGCCTCGCGTCGTTCCTTGATGCCCGCCCGCGCTCCCAACGAATCGGCTCCGGAGCGACGCTCGTGCGACGAGGGTCAACCCGCAAGAGGCCCGAACACGGACGGTGCGGAAGGTATCGGCCTTCCCAGCAGCCACATCCAGTAGGTCGCCAGTAGGCGTGCGGCGCGCTCCCAGGTTTGGGCATCGGCAGCGCTATCGGTCGCGCCCGAGGGCGTTATCGAACGCAGGGCGGCGAGGGTCTCGGCGCGGGTCGGCCAGGCGGCGATGCCGGCGTCCGCGGGTGGCGACGCCGCCAGCCGGCCGTCGGCGGGCAGGAAGTAGGCGACCGCCCCGTGCCCGCTCGCGTGGCCCAGATCGGGCTGCTGGCCGGTCTCGTCCAGGAGCGACCACTGGAAGGCCGCGAGGGCGGCCGCGTCGGGGCCGACCGGGTCGTGTTGCGTTGGGCTGGCTGGGCCGCGCAGCAGCTCCCGGAGGTGGTCGAAGCTCCGCGGATGGGGATCGCGGAGCGGCAGGGCGTGCTGCACGAGGTCGACGGCGTAGAGGCTCCGCCACAGCGCGGGCAAGTTCTTGCGGAGCGGCGCGTGCCCATCGATCTGATCCCACGCCGCCAGGGTCGCCAGGTCGCGGCCCTGCTTCTCGAATAGCACGACCTCGCCCAGCACCAGCAGCTCGAACCCGCCCGAGAAGGGCGATCGCTCGCGGCGGGAGCCCTTGGCCAGCCCGCGCACGAGGCCGTGCTCCCGGCAGAACAGCGTGACCAGCTGGCTGGTCTCGGACCACTCGGCGTGCTTGACACAGATGGCCTGGTCGGTGGCGGGGGGCATGCGTGCGGCGTTCGGCGGGGGGACGGGCGGGGAAACGCCCGGCGAGCGACTCTACGCTATCGCCGGATGTCGTGGTACCGCTTCATCGATGGCGTGGTGCTGAGGGACGAGAGCCGCATCGTCGCCACGCGGACGCTGCGAGCCGACGAGCCGTTCTTCCGCGACCACTTCCCGGGCCACCCGATCCTGCCCGGCGTGCTGGTCACCGAGGCGATGCTGCAGGCGGCCCGGCTGCTGCTGGAAGGCCAGATCGACCGGGCCGATCGGTTGGTGCTCGCCTCCGCGCGGGCGCTGCGGTTCAGCCGCTTCGTGGGCCCGGGGCAGACGCTGGTGAGCGAGGTCGTGGTGCACTCGATCGCCGCCGACGGCGCGGAGGTCCGCGTGGCGGGCTTCCTGGCGGATGCTCCGGAGGTGGATCCGGACGCACTGCGGGATCTGCCGTCGGTGCTGGGGGGGCGACTGGCGCTGCGGCCGCCGAGGCTCCGCACCGAATCGCACGCTAACATGACTTCGGAGCGGGGGCCGGTTGCCACCACGGAGGCGGTATGACGCGCGACGAGATCCAGAGCAGGGTGCAAGACGTGCTGGCCGAGGTGCTGGGCGTGGACGAGGACGAGGTGACCCCCGAGGCCAAGCTGACGACCGACCTGGGGGCGGAGTCGATCGACTTCCTCGACATCGTGTTCCGGCTCGAACAGGAGTTCGACGTCAAGATCGAGCAGGGCGAGCTGTTCCCCGACAACGTGACGCAGGATCCCGAGTTCGTGCAGGACGGCAAGGTCACGCCGAAGGGCATCGCCGCGCTCAAGGAGCGGCTGCCGCACGCCGACTTCTCGGAGCTCGAGCAGGATCCGAGCGTGGCGAAGGTGGCCGAGATCTTCACGGTCGACGCGGTGGTCTCGTTCGTGAGCCACAAGCTCGGTGCGGCGGCCTAGGTCCCTTCCGTGCGCTGGCTCTGGATCGACCGCATCCTGGAGTTCGAGCCGGGCCGCCGGCTGGTGGCGGCCAAGGCCGTGAGCCTCTCCGAGCCGCACCTGCACGACCATTTTGCGGCGGGGGAGTCCGGCGCTGCGCTACCGGTCATGCCGGGTCCGCTCATCCTGGAGGGCATGGCGCAGGCGGGCGGCCTGCTGGCGGGCGAGGCCCGCGGCTTCCGCGATAGCGTCGTGCTGGCGAAGGTGAAGCGGGCCGACCTGGCGTTCGACGTGCTGCCCGGATCGGTGCTGCTGTTCGAGGCCACGCTGGCGGCGATCGACGACGCCGGCGCGTCCGTGGATGGCGTGGTCTGGGCGACCGAGCCGGGATCGGCCGACCGTACGCGCATGGGCGCTATCGACCTGATGTTCGGCCACGTGCCCGCGGAGGATCGCTCGATCCTGCTGTCCGAGGCCTTCCGTACGCTGGTGGACGCGAGCGCCCGGGCGGGCGGGGGCGGCGTTTCGGCCGTGCTGCCAACGGCCTAGGGACCCTGGCTCCCTGACCGTTCCCGGAGCATCGCGTCGAACACTTCTCGTGGCGCCGAGCCGTTCGTGAAGAGCTCGAACTGGGCGGCCGCCTGGGCCGCGAATACGTCGAGCCCGTCGACGACGCGGAGCCCGCGCTCCCGGACGGTGCGCAACAGGGGCGTGTCGACGGGGTGGTAGATCGTCTCGACGACCAGAGCTTCCCGCGGCAGCGCGTCGATGGCGTCGACCGGGACGGCCAGGCCTCCGGCCGCGGGGCCGTCCGTCATGCCCACCGGGGTGGCGTGCACGATCGCCGCAAGGCCGGAGACTTCGTTCTCGGTGATCTCATCGAGCGTCGCGGCGTCGCCGCCGGCAGCGCGGACCATCTCGGCGACCTCGGCGGCGCGCTCGGATGTCCGGCTGTGCACCGTTATGGTCGCGCCCGTCCGCGAGAGCGCGAGCGCCGCGGCGCGGGCCATGCCGCCCGCGCCGACGACGAGCACGCGGGATCCGACGAGCGCGAGTCCCGCGCGCTCGAGGCACTCCACGACCGCGGGGCCGTCGGTGTTGGTCACCAGCGGCGTTGCGCCCGGCTCGCTTCGCACGAGCGTATTGGCGGATCCGCAGAGCGCGGCGAAGTCGTCCAGCTGCCAGCCGCGCTCGGCGGCGAGCCGGACGAGGGTCCGCTTGTGCGGCATGGTGACGCTGACGCCCGTGAGGTCGAGACCCTCGTGGTCGAGCAGCTCGCCGAGCGAGGCCTTGAGCGACTCGTATCCCTCGGCGACCGGCAGCGGGACGTAGACGCCGTCGAAGCCCACGCGGTCGAACCCGGCGTTGTGGAGGGCGGGCGACAGCGAGTGCTCGACGGGGTCGCCGACGACGCCGAAGACGCGGGTGCGGGGGCCCACGGATCGGATGCGGTAGGTCTCCAGCAGTTCGGCCAGCGTCGCCTGGCCGGGCGCGGTCGCGGCATCGGCGCGCAGCGGCGCGAAGGTCAGGAAGCCGCCGAACTTGGGCGCAAGCACGCGGGATGCCAGGCCGAAGCGGCCCATGCCCAGGGCGATGGTGGGGCGGTTGCGCTGCGCGAGCAGGCCGAACAGCTCCAGGTTGTCGCGGACGCTGCGCGCGCGAAAGGCGATCTTGTGCACCGAGGCGGGCCGCTCGTGCAGCCGCAGCAGGCGTCGCGCGAGATCGGGCGGGCGTCCCTCGAAGTCGTGGATGCTCAGCACCAGACGCGGCTCGGCGTCCTCGTTGCCGCGCTCAAGCGGGAGCGCCCCGGCCTTCTCGATCGCGGCGAGCTCGATATCGATGTACCTCGGCGGCCGATCGGCGTGCGCGAGCGCACGGAGCAGCTCGAGCCGCGCGTCCTCGTCCCCCCGGTACTCGCCGCCCTCCCAGACCGGGCGACACGTGGCGATGCACGGCAGCGGCGAGCCGGCGACGAGCCGCAGGAGCGCCTCGATCTCCTCGGGCCGGCCCCCGTAGCACGCGTCGAGCCGGTATTCGACAAGTTCGGCGCCGGCGAGCCGCGCGTGCTCGGCCTCCTCGCGGGCGCGCTCGGGCGTGTCGACGAGGATGGGCACGCACAGCAGCGTCTTGGCGTGCATGGCGGCTAGGGTGCGACGCCGCGGAAGAGAGCGGCGCAGGCGGTGTGGCCGTGCAGCAGCGGCCGGCCCTGGATCGGCCCGATCTCGCCGGCGGCGAAGAAGCCCGCGATGGGCATGGGCGCGCCAGGGCCCTGCGGCGGCGGGCCGATCACGGGCGATCCGCGGCGGACGGTCTCGAAGGCGCGGCGGACGACGTTGGCGTCGTGGTTGGGCTGGTCGAAGAGCCGCGTGCCCCGGCCGTTGCAGGTCACCAGCAGGCAGCCCGCGGGATGGTCGTGGAGCTTCTGGGCATCGAGCAGCAGCTCGAGATCCTCGTGGGCGGTCTCGGCATCGCGGGCGTGCATGCGGACGGTCTGGCCGACGCGGATGTTCTCGCTGATGGCGATGGAGCCGTCGCCCTCATCGGCGGACACCACGCCGCGGATGGCGAAGTCGCCCCGGCCGAAGCGGGGTCGGTGCTCGTCGACGGCCACGCCAAGAAACACGCCGCGGGCGAGCAACTGGCGATCCTCCTCGGGCATCTCGGCGATGGTCTCGCGGACGATATCGAAGGCTCGGCGGCCGCCGAGTTCGTAGATGACGTTGCCCCGGGCACGCGTCACGACGTGGTTCTCGCCGATGGGGCGGCACCCCTGGCTCACCACGCAATCGACCCGTACGGGTCCGTTGAGGGATACGCCGACGCCCCCGTCGCGGATGACGGCGCCATCGATGAGGAAGGCGTTGCCGCCCGCGCGGTTGTTGGCCGAGGCGACGCCGCCCATGATCGGCGGCCGGGGCTCCTCGTCCGCGAGCCCGAGCGAGGATGCCGCGTCCAGTCCCGCCAGCACGCCGGCGAGCGGGGTGCCGAAGGGATCGGCGAGCACGAAGGTCGCGCGGTGCTCGTGGGTCATGCCCAGCGAGGCGCGGAGCCGCTCGGTGCGGCTGGGGTTGCGCGGCTCGACGGCGGCGATCCGCTCGAGCGGGAAGACGCGGGCCTCGACGCCCGGCAGGGCCGACGCGAGCACCGAGATGCCGGGCCGCCGCTCGAGCTCCGTCGTGCCGGCCAGGACGGACTCGGCCGAGCAACCCACGATGGCGGCATCCGGGAACACGCGCCTGCTGGCGCTGGCGATGAGGCCCGCCCGCTCGCGGTGTGCGGCGGAGAAGAAGACGAACACGAGGCCGGCGGTGCGTTCGCCGAGTTGCTCGGCGGCGCGCGTGCAGGCCTGGTTGGCGGCGTGCTCGGCGTCTTCCAGCGGCGACAGGCCGGCCCCCATGGCGGTGGCCGGCGTCGTGGATCGCGCATCCGGGGTCACGCGGCAGTGTATGGCCCGCGGCGCGGCGAGACTTCTCGCGGGCTGGATGCGTGGATGCCGATGCTTGGCCGGCTTGCCGGGCTAATTGTCGCTCTCGGTGGCGTAGCGCACGGTGGTCTCGCCGTCCGGGGCGAGCGATTCGACGAGCGTGGCGCGGATGGCGTTGAGCTGCAGGTCGCTGGCCTGCCGCGCCGGGCCGTTCACGCCGATGACCTGCCCGACCATGCGATCGAGGTTGAACTCGTCGCTGGGCTCGAGATAGCCGAGGGTGCGGGGCAGCGGCTCGCCGACGGTGACGAGGCGGTACATGAGCGGGAGGCGGTCGCCGTCGTACACGGCGCTGCGCTGCAGCACGCCGACGTACTCGTAGATCGCCAGCTGGCGGAGCCGCTGGGCGGCCAGCTCGCGGTCGCCGATGCCGTCCTGGAGCGCTGCCTGGGCGCGCTCGAGGCTACCGAGGCGGCGCTGCACGTTGCGTCGAATCTCCAGGAGCTGGACACGCTGCTCGATCCAGCGGCGGACGGCCTGGTTCTCGGCGTCGTCGGACAGCGACGCGAGCGTGCGCTCGAACTGGGCGATGAGTTCCTCGATCTCCGCCTCGCGGTTGCCCTGGCGGCGGACCGACTCGAAGGCGACCATGAGGTCGTCGATCGAGGCGAGGTCATCGAGCGCAGCTCCGGGTCGGGCGGTCGCGCGGCCGTTGCCGGCTTGCGGTGGGGCCTGCCGCGCCGCGCGCTGCACGGGCTCGGTGGATGGCGGACTCGCGGGCGTGCCCTGCGCCTGGACTGGATCGGACTGCGCCGGCGCGGGGTTCATGTCCTCAAGGAGGGAGACGCCGGCCGGATCGGACTCCGGTTGCCGGGTGAGCGCGGGCTGCGACGTCTCGCGTGCCGGCGTGACCTGCGGAGATGCGTCTTGTGGCGTGGCTTGTGGAGGTGTGGCTTGCGGCTGCGTGGACCGTTCGGTAGGCGACGGCGTGCGCAGAGTCGTGGTGCGCTGGTCGCGGGGCAGGCTTGCTTCGTGCCGCTCGATCTCGTCCTGGGTGGCGCGGCGGACCTGGCCGGGCTCGAGGAAGCCCGCCGACGCCCGCGGTGCGCGAACGACGTAGAACACCGTGCCACGGCTGCTGGTCTCGGTGCGGAGGTATTGGAGCGTGGTGCCGGCGGGCAGCACGGGCCCCTGCACATCGCGGAAGGAGCCGTCGATGCCGTACTTGGTGTCGCTGAGCGCCTTGAGGCGTCCGTCGGCGCTGAGCGTGACGGTGCGCCGGGTCTCGTCGAGCGTGGCGCGGTCCGCGCGGGCCAGGGCCGACAGCCCGGCTGGGTACTCGACGCGGAGCCACCGCTCGCCGGCGCCGGTGACGCGGAGCACGACGCCCGGGGCGAGCGTCGCGACGGGGTAGTAGCTCCGCAGGTCGCCCGAGCGGAGCGGCGTGTTGTCGGCCGCGACGGTGACGTAGTACGGATCGACGTCGCGGACCTGCGCCTGCGCGGTGCCGGGGTTGCCGAGCATCGCGAGGCACGCCAGGGCGAGCATCACTGCCAGTGTCCGGGATTGGATCGCGATGAGCATGGGACCCTCCATGTCCGAGTTGCTGGCGATCGCATCTGCGGCGGCCTCGGTCCCGGCGCCCGGTCGGGCTCCTGGGGTCTCGGCCGCACGATCGCCGGGGGCGGCACCTCCGGCCGGCTTGGGACAAACATACGCCCCGGTGGCGTCCGATGGGTGTCGGCCGGAGCGGGTGTCCGCAGGTAGCATCGGCATCGCCGGCGGCCCGCGGTTAGAAGGGTGCTTAGACTTGCCCCACGCCTCGCCCGGGCCGGCCGCCTCGCCCGGGCGTCCTTCCCTCCGAGACCCACCGCCGATCCCCGCCCTGTGGGGCGTGCGGGGATCACGCCCCTCCCAAGGGACAGCCGCATGCGTTCGAAGGTGAAACGGATCGCCGCTCCCGTCGTCTTGCTGGCGCTTGCTGGCGGTTGTGCCGCGCCGCCGCTGGGGCCGCGGAGCGACCGCATCGAGCGGTCGCTCGTGGAGGGCCTGCTGAGCGAGCTGCGCGACGCCCGGGAGGATGCCGGTCCGCGGCCCGTCGAGCGGGGCGAGGACGAGGTCCAGATCGACGAGCGGTTCCTCGACGAGGTCGAGGCGCTGGGCGGCATCGACACGTACGAGGAGGGCACGGGCGACTTCGGCGCGGACCTGCTGGGCCGCCCGCAGCGGGTCGCCACCATCAACCTGGAGCAGGCCATCAAGGCCGCCGCCGAGCACAACCTGTCGCTGCAGTTCACGCGGCTCGACCCCGCGGTCGCCGAGGCGGCGGTCGTCCGGGCCGAGGCCGTCTTCGACTGGGTCTTGTTCGGTGACGCGACCTTCAGCACGCTGGAGACGCAGGTCATCAGCGGCAGCGCCTTCCAGGCCGCCCGCGATACGCGGGACATCTTCGAGACCTCGCTGGGCCTGCGGAAGCAGACGCGGATCGGCGGCACCTTCGCGGTGGAGCAGGAGTTCCGCTACACCGACGTGCTGACGCCCGACTCGCCGGCGCTGACGTTCACGCCGGACCCGGCGTGGGAGACGACCTTCACCATCCAGGGCACCCAGCCGCTGCTGCGGGGCTTCGGCACCGACGTGGCACAGGAGGCGCTGCTGATCGCCCGCAACGACGAGCGGGAGCAGGTCGCCAACGTCAAGGCCGAGGCCATCAACGTTGTGACGCAAGTCGAGACGGCCTACTGGGACCTCTGGCAGGCGCACCACACGCTGCGGGTGCTGCAGCGGCTGGTCGATCGGGGCGAGGAGACCCGCCGCGAGGTGCGGATCCGCGCGGGGTTCGACGCCGACCCCGCCGAGGTCGCCGACGCCGACGCCACGGTGGCCGATCGACGGCAGACGCTCCGGCAGGCGCAGACGGCGGTCCGCGACGCGAGCGACAACCTCAAGGTGCTGATGAGCGACCCGAGGTACCCCGTTGGCGGCACGGTGCTGCTCGCCCCGGTGGATACGCCCGTAGACCAGGCCATCGAGTACGGCTACTTCGACGCCCTCCAGTCGGCGCTGCGGCGGCGGCCCGAGATGACCCAGGCGCTGCTGTCGCTGGATTCGACGGCGATCCGCCTGCGGACGGCCGAGAACGGCTTGCTGCCCCGGCTGGACCTCAACGCCCAGATCGAGTTCTTCGCGCTCGAGGACGACCTGAACACGGCCTTCGTCGAGGCGTGGCGGCAGAGCCGGCAGAGCTACATCTTCGGCGTGGACTTCGAGCTTCCCATCGGCAACCGCGACGCCGAGGCGCTGCGGGACGAGCGGCGGCTGCAGCAGTGGCAGGCGGCCATCGCCTACCGCAACACGGTGCAGGACATCACCGCACAGGTCAACTCCTCGCTGCGGCGGGTCAACCTGAACTACGCGCTCATCGGCGATGCCTCGTCCACGCGGCGGGCGGCGGCCGAGAACCTCCGCGTGTTCAACGCCCAGAAGGAAACCACCGAGATCAACACGCCCGAGCGGCTCAACCTGGAGTTCAACCGCCAGGATCGCCTCGCGGCCGCCGAGCAGTCCGAGGCCGCCGCGCTGGCCGACTACGTGACCTCCATCGCCGAACTGCACGCGGCGATGGGCACGGCGCTGGAGCGCAACGGCATCCGCTTCATCGTGCCCGACCGCGACGAACTCCTGCGCGAGCGGCGGTGATTGGTCGTCGGCGTCGATGAGGCCGCCGGGCTGCTGCGGTCGGGGGGCGTGGTCGCCTTCCCGACCGAGACGGTGTACGGCCTCGGCGCGGTAGCGCGCGACGAGCCGGCCGTCCGCCGGGTGTTCGAGATCAAGGGCCGGCCGCCGAGCAACCCGCTGATCGTGCATGCGACGGGCGAGTCGATGGCCCGGGGGTGCTGCGACGCGTGGCCGACCGCCGTATCGATGCTGGCCGGGGCGTTCTGGCCCGGGCCGCTGACGCTCGTGCTGCCCAAAGCGGGATGGGTGTCCGATGCGGTGACCGCCGGCGGCGCGACCGTCGCCGTCCGCGTGCCCGACCAGCCGGTCGCACTGGACCTGATCGAACGAGTCGGACTGCCGCTGGTCGGGCCGAGCGCCAATCCATCGGGCCGGCTGTCGCCGACGCGGGCCGAGCACGTGGCGGAGGCCTTCGGCGAGAGGGTGGCCGTCGTCGACGGCGGTCCCTGCCGCGTGGGCATCGAGTCGACGGTGCTCGATCTCGCCAGCGGGCCGCCGCGGATCCTGAGGCCGGGTGTGCTCGGGGCGGATGCAATTGCGCGGGTGCTGGGCACGCCCGTCGAATCGCATGCCGCGGCAGGGGAGCCGGGTGTCGGGAGTCCGGGCCTCGTGGGTCCGCACTACCGGCCGCGCACGCCGCTGGTGCTCGCGGGCACGCTCGGGCAACTCGACGCGCGGCTTCGCGGTGCGGCGTCGGCGGTGGTGCTGTCGCCGCCCGGTGCGTCGCTGGCGGTGGACCCGCCGCACGCGAGCATCGCGATGCCCGGCGACGCGGCGGCGTACGCCCGCGAGCTGTACGCCGCGCTGCGGGAGGCCGACGCGATGTCGCCGACGCTCATCGTGGCCTGCTGGCCGGGGGGCGACAGCGCGACCTGGCGGGCGATCGAGGAACGCCTGGAGCGGGCGGCGGAGGGGACTCGCTAGCCCGCGCGTCCTACCCTGCCGACTTCTTTTGGTCCACCGCGGGGGAGGCACGCATGCCCAGCAAGGTTCGCATCGCAATGGCCGAGGGCGACGGCATCGGTCCGGAGATCATGGCGGCCTGCCAGTCGATCTTCCGGGCGGCCGGCGTGATGGAGCACATCGACTTCGTGCCCGTGGAGATGGGCGAGCGGGTCTTCCAGGCGGGCGACAGCCGGGGCATGACCGACGGTGCGATCCAGACCGTCGAGGACACCGGGCTGGTGTACAAGGGCCCGATGGGCACGCCGGTGGGCGGCGGCGGCAAGTCGATCAACGTCTCGCTCCGCAAGATGTACGGCGCCTTCGCCAACGTGCGGCACTTCCAGAGCCTGCCGGGCGTCGAGACGGTCTACAGCAAGGCCAACATCCCCGTCGACTTCTACGTCGTCCGCGAGAACATCGAGGACACCTACGGCGGCATCGAGCACCGGCTGACCAACGACGTCATCGAGTGCAAGCGATTGATTAGCGCGCCGGGATGCGACCAGGTGCACCGCGAGGCCTTCGAGACCGCCAAGCGGCTGGGCATCAAGATGGTGCACTGCGGGCACAAGGCCAACATCATGAAGATGAGCGACGGCCTGTTCCTGGACCGCTTCTACAAGACGGGCGCGGACTATCCCGACATCGAGACCGGCGACGTCATCATCGATGCGCTGTGCATGAATCTGGTGCTCAAGCCCCACCAGTTCCGCATGGTGGTGCTGCCCAACCTCCAGGGCGACATCGTCAGCGACCTGGCGGCCGGGCTCGTCGGCGGGCTTGGCTTCGCGCCCAGCGCCAACATCGGGCACCACGTCAGCATCTTCGAGGCGGTGCACGGCACCGCGCCCGACATCGCCGGCAAGGACCTGGCCAACCCGACCAGCCTGCTGCTCAGCGGCCTGATGATGCTGCGGCACGTCGGCCTCATGAAGCACGCAAACACCATCGAGAACGCGCTCATCCGGACCCTCGAGGACGGGGTGCATACCGGCGATTTCGGTGGCGAGGGATCGGTGGGTACGACGGCGTTCGGCAAGGCGATCGCCGACAACCTCGGGCAGGCCCCGAGCCAGCGGGACGCGCTGCCGACCGATGGCGTGCCGGCCGAGATCACCCACGAGCGGCCCGAGCGGCCCCGGCACAACACGCTGATGCGGACCTTCGAGACGCCCAAGAGCGTGTACGTGGGCTGCGACATATACCTCGATACCACCATGAGCCCGCCCGAACTGGCCGAGCGGCTCAAGGACATCTGCGCGAAGTCGCCCTTCGAGCTGACGATGATGAGCAACCGCGGCACGCAGGTGTGGCCCAGCGGCAGCGTGTTCACAGAGATCGTGGACTACTACCGCGTCCGCTTCGAGCTGCGGGACATGCACGCCGCCCCGAGCCTGGGCCAGGCGCCCATCATCCACCTGCTGGACAAGATCGCCGAGAAGTTCGGCGTCACCGACTTCCAGCCGCTCAAGCACTACGACGGCAAGCCCGGGTACTCGCTCGCGCAGGGCCAGTAGGTGATCCGCTAGGACCCCACGTCGAGGACGGCCCGCGCGGCCCGAGCCCCGCTCTCCATCGCGCCGTTGATGGATGCGTTGGCCAGCCAGTCTCCGCAGACCGCGAGCTTGTCGGGCCGCACGATCTCGCGGCGGGGCTGCCCGAGCCACGGCGGCCGCTGGTCGGGCAGGGCACGGTCGACTCGCGCGATGCGGAGCAGCGTCCAGCCGTCCACGGCCTCGCCGAACCAATTCCGGAGCTGCGCGATCGCACGCCGGTGGAGCGTGTCGCCGTCGAGCGATGCCGAGGCCTCGTCCGCGGTGTTGGCGTAGACCAGGTGCTTGCCCGTCGGAGCGTAGGTGTCGGCGACGTTGGTCATCACGGCCAGGTGGTTGATGGGTCCCTCGCCGTCGCCGTCGAGCACAAGGATGGGCCGATCGACCGGCGGGGCATCGCACGCGAACGCCAGCGTGACGGTGCGCCGCCAGGCTGTGGGCCCGAGGCCGAGGTCCGGGACGAGGCCACGGGCCGCATCGCCGTCGGTTGCGAGGACGAGCGCGTCGGCGGTGCTCTCGCCGCCTTCGTGCCGCACCCGCCAGCGCTCGCCGTCGCGCTCCATGCTGCGCACCGGATTCGACGTCTGCACGGCCGAGGCGGGCAGCATGCCGGCGAGCTGCTCGGGGATCGCGCGCATGCCGCGGGAGGGCACGCAGGTCCTGCCGGTGGCGAACATGCGGAAGCAGAACTCGAGCATGCGGCTGGAGGTCGCCAATTCCCGATCGAAGAACACGCCGCCGAAGAAGGGGCGGAAGAAGCGATCGATGGTGCTCTCGGCGAAGCCTGCGTCTCGCAGGGCGTCGATGCTCGGCTTCTCGGGCTTCTCCCACAGGCCGTCGAGCGAGCCCGAGAGGACCCGCAGCGACATCTCGGCCAGCCGCAGCTTGTCGCCGGTGGTGGCGATGGGCGAGGTGAACAGCCGCGTGGCGTCGAGCGGCTTGCGTCGCGGATCGGCCACGAGGTGGCGCGAGCCCTCGAGCTGCACCAGGGCGCCGGGGTAGAAGGCCCGCAGGTCGAGCGCGTCGTAGTCGAGCACGCGGGTGGTCTCGGGGTAGGCGGTCAGCAGCACCTGGAAGCCGCGATCGACGAGGTAGGTGCCGTCCGCGGTCTCGACGGCGTCGGTCTGCACCCGGCCGCCGACGCGATCGCCGGCCTCGAGCACCAGCGAGGGACGGCCCGCCTCGTGCAGCTCGCGGGCGCAGGCGAGCCCGGCCAGACCGCCGCCGACAATGATGACTTCGTGGTGCATGCTTGCGTTCCGCCCCCGGCCACGCAGCGTACGCCCGGAGGTGCGGCCGATGCGGATCGTGGTTCAGCGTGTGCGGCACGGCCGCGTCGAGTTGCCGGTTGAGGCTCGCGCTGCGGGCGAGATCGGCCAGGGGTTGGTGCTGCTGGTTGGCGTGCAGCGCGGGGACGATGCGGCCGTGGCCGAGTGGTGCGCCCGCAAGCTGGCGGGCCTGCGGATCTTCGAAGACGGGGGCGGCAAGATGAACCTGTCGATCGCCGAGGTGGCCGGCGCGCGGGTGCTGGCGGTGCCCAACTTCACGGTTGGCTGCGACATCGGCCGCGGGCGGCGGCCCTCGTTCGACGCGGCGATGGCGCCCGAGGCCGCCGAAGGATTGTTCGAGGGGTTTGTCGCGACGCTGCGGGACGAGGATATCGCCGTCGAGACCGGCGTGTTCGGCGCCGAGATACGAGTGGAACTCGTGAACGACGGCCCGGTGACCTTCGTCATCGAGCATCCGCGGTAGCGAACAGCTCGAGCATCGCCCGCCACTCCATGTACCGGTAGGGGACGCCAAAGTCCTCGTGGACGCCGGCGACGAGGGAGTGGGCACGCTCGGTGACGTCGTGCTGCCAGTCCTGGGCCGATCGATCGCAGAAGTACGTCCGGCAGCCGAGCGGCTTGATCGCGTGCACGCCGCACAGGTTGGACCGCTGGAACGGGCAGCCGCCCGCGAGCCGGGCCCGGTCGATTGCAGGGGAGTCCGGCGGCACGCCGTCGAGCCGTGCGAGGCAGTAGGCGGCCTCGAGGCCGGTCACGTACAGGCGGTGTCCGGCCTGCTCGAAGTTGCAGCATCGCCCCGACGCCCAGCACGCCGGCCCGCGGGCCTCGATCTGGTCGGCCACGAGCCGGTAGATGCCCTCCAGGCGGTCGGCGATGGCCGGCCTGCCGGCCGCCTCGAGCCAGGTCCCGGCCAGCTCCGCATGGGTCACGCGGGGCTCGAGTCGCGGATGATGCGGACGCGGTCGGCGGGCACGAAGGTCCCGCGGTTCATGCCCGGGCAGCCGGATGCGGCGGTCGCCCAACTCCGCTCACTGGCGAGGTTGGACTTCCAGAACGGCCAGGTGCGGCACTGGCTGGGTCGGTGGTCGTACACGCCGCACACCGCCCTGCCCGGGATCGTCGTGCGGTCGAGGAAGACGCAGTCGTAACCGAACGCGGTGAGTCGCTCGGTGAGCGAGCGACGGCCGTCAACAAATTTGGTGTAGCCGGCATCGAAGCGGCTGCGGTCCATGCCCAGGTGGTCGGCCAGGGCGTCGGCTTCGTCCTCGTCCAGATCGACCACGCCCGGCGCGCCCGTGCAGCAGTTGCCGCACATGGTGCACGAGAATCGCAAGCCGGCCTCGGTGCGTCGGCGGCCGCCCTCCACGCTGGGCCCGAAGGGCGCGCGGTCGAACCAGTCTTGCCCCGGGCGGCTCACGCCAGGACGCCGGCGACCGAGTTGATCGTGGGCATCCGCGGGTTCTCTATGCCGGTGAAGTGGATGGCGACCAGCGTCTGGTCGTCGTCGCGGGTGCGCCGCTTGGTGTGCTCGAAGAGGGCGCCGTGCACCGAATCGACGACGCAGCCGGGCTGGCCCGAACACCCCGTCAACGCGGTGTCCAGCCGCTTGACGCCGAACATCTCGCGGCTGACGTCGAAGGCCTCGGTGATGCCGTCGGTATAGAGCACCACGGTGTCGCCCGGCTCGAGGCGGATGGACGCCGAGGTGGCGCCCAGCGGCTCGAAGACGCCCAGCGGCAGCGTGGCGGCCTCGTCGATGGGCTCGACGTCGCCCGTCGCGCCCCGCTTCCACCGCGGGGGGTTGTGCCCGGCGCGGCTGAATTGCAGCTCGCCCGTCGCGGGATCGAAGATCGCCAGGAAGGCGGTGGTGAAGGCGCCCTCGAGCCCGGCCGCCACGAGCCGCGTGTTGGCGTGTTCGAGCACGAGGTGGGGGTGCATGCCGCTGCCCTCGTAGGCGTGCAGGATGGCGTGCAGCATGGCCATGACCGTCGCGGCCGCGGCGCCGTGCCCGGCGACGTCGGCAATCAGGATGCCCCAGCGGCCGTCCTCGAAGGGAAAGAAGTCGTAGTAGTCGCCCCCCGCGGCGTCGCTGGTCAGGTAGCTGGTGGCGATCGACAGCCCGGGGATCTGTGGCAGCCTCTTGGGCAGCAGCGACTGCTGCACGCGGGCGACCTCCTCGAACTGCGTCCGCACCTGCCGGGTCATCTCCTCGGCCTTATGCACCGCCACGAGGTTCCGCGTCGCGGTGCCCGCGAGGTTGGCGATCATCATGTGCAGCTCGAGGGCCATCTCATCGAAGCGGTCGGCCTCTCGGCTGAACTGGAAGGCCCAGTTGAGCGGCCGGCCCCGATCGAAGATCGGCGTCGCCATCACCGCCTGCATGCCGCACGCGAGGTCGCCCAGCGCCGGATCGTTGCTCAGGTCCTGGTTCGAAAGATCGACGATCTGGGGCTCGGCGCTGGCGATGAGCGGCGCGAGCACCCCCTCGGTTTGCACGGGCAGCGTGTCCCAGTCCCGCCAGGGGTTTTGCCGCTCGTACACGGTCTCGTCTCGGATGGCTTCGTCGGCGACGATCTTTCGGGTGATCTTGTACTCGCCCGTGCGCAGCCCCCGCTGCGACGCCGACACGTACAGATCTACCGGTCGCAGCTTCCACATCTTGCGGAAGGCGAACTGGATCTCGTTGGGCTTCTCGGCCTTGCTGACCCCTTCGAGGATCTCGCGGACGACGGCAAGCCTGGCTTTGGGATCGGTGAGGACGCCCCGCATGACACAAGTGTACGAGATGCCGGGTGGCCGGGTGCGTGCGATCGGCCGGAAACCCCCGCCCGATTCGGCATAGCCTCCTCATGGCGAGGCGGGACGCCGGGCGGAGGTCGAAATGAACCTGGGCGCGTTCTCGATCAGCCTGGCCGTCAAGGACCTGTCGGCCTCGAGGGCCTTCTACGAGGCCCTGGGCTTCGACGTCGTCGGCGGGGCCGTCGAGAGCAACTACCTCATCCTGCGCAACGGCGAGGCGACGATCGGGCTCTTCGAGGGCATGTTCGAGCAGAACATCCTGACGTTCAACCCCGGCTGGTCGGGCGTGGGCGAGCACCCGAGCGAATTCCCGGACGTTCGCGAGATCCAGCGGCGGCTGCGGGCCAGCGGCCTCGAGTTCCACTCGGAGGCAGACGAAACGACCACCGGCCCGGCCAGCTTCGTGCTCCTGGATCCCGACGGCAACCCGATCCTCGTCGACCAGCACGTCTAGGCACGTGAAGCAGGGCGACGGCCCTAGGCGTGCTGCCCGGCGGCGGGGGGCGCGTCCGATTCGGCGGCGCTCCGCATCCCGCGCAGCATGCCATTGAAGACGATGTTGTGCAGCGGCAGCACCGAGTACCAATACGCCAGCCCAAGCAGGCCCTTTGGCCGAAATCGGGCGGTCATGGCGAGCGTGCAGACGCCCGGCTCCTCGGCGGGCGTGATGTCGAACTCCAGCGCGGCCTGCCCGGGCAGCTTCATCTCGGCGAGCAGGTGCAGGTGCGTCGGCCGGTTGATGCCGATGACCCGCCAGAAGTCGAGCGCCTCGCCGAACTCCACCTCGTCGGGATGGCGGCGGCCCCGCCTCAGCCCCGGGCCGCCCATGGCCTGATCCATCCAGCCTCGGATCCGCCACAGGATGTCGGCGGCGTACCAGCCGTGCCCGCCGCCCACGCGGCACACGGCGGCGAAGACGGCATCGGGTTCCGCGCGGATCGTGATGTTGCGGCTATCCGTGAACACGCGGCCGCCGGCCCAGTCCGGGTCGCCCGGGATCGCGCCGGCGGCCGACCAGCGGGTCTCGATGATTGCGTTCGTGGTTCGCTCCACCGCGCGATCGATGGCCTGCCGCGCGGTCATCGGCTCGTGCGGCATCAGGCGTTGCACGTCGTGCTCGCCCACCACGACGGGGTTCTTGAGACCCTCGGCGAGCGGGCGGGCGATCCGATCGCTCACCGGCGTCACCAGCCCGATCCACAGCGAGCTGAGCTTCGGTGTTAGCACGGGCACGGTGAGCATGATCCGCCGGCCGAGCCCCAGCGCGTCGGCCATCTCTTGCATGAGCTGGCGATAGGTCAGCACGTCGGCGCCGCCGAGCTCGAGGGTCTGGCCGATGGTGCCGGGCTCATGCAGGCAGCGCACCATCCAGTGCAGGATGTCGGCGATACCGACCGGCTGGCTCTTGGTCTCGACCCACTTGGGCGTCACCATCACCGGCAGCCGCTCGACCAGGTACCGCAGTATTTCGAAGGACGCCGACCCCGAGCCCATGATCATGGCCGCCCGGAAGGCCGTGACGGGCACGGTTCCCGCCTCGAGGATCTGCTCGACCTCGCGGCGGGAGCGGAGGTGCTCGCTGAGGTCCGGGCCCATCTCGCCCAGCCCGCCGAGGTAGATGACGCGCGAGAGCCCTGCCCGCGCCGCCGCCTCGGCGAAGCTGCTGGCGAGGCTGCGATCGCGATCGGCAAACTCGCCGCCGCTGGCCTCCATCGAGTGGATCAGGTAGTAGCCAACGTCGCAGCCAGCCATGCGCCCGGCCAGGGCCTCGGCGTCGAGCACGTCGCCCTGCACGATCTCGACCCGCGGATGGTCGAACCAGTGCCGCATCGCGAGCTTCCGCGGCTCGCGGACGAGGCACCGCACCGAGTGCCCAGCATCGAGCAGCCGGGGGGCGAGCCGGCCGCCGATGTACCCCGTCGCGCCGGTCAGGAACACGCGGAGTGGCCTGGAACCACCCTTCCGCGCCGCGTCCGGTTGTGCTGGATCGAGCATCATGATGCGTGTGCGGAGACCGCTCTAGCGATGTGCCGGCGGTCTAGTGCCATGATCGGCCGGATCCCGCGTCGGCCTACGCCATGCGGATCGCCGGCAGCGGCCCCAGCTTGACGCGGATCGGAGGCGCCTCGACCCGAAGCCCCCGGATTCCGCGGAGCGACGACCGCGTGCGGAGGAGCATCCGGGCCGGCGCGAGGATGGACGAGAAGCGAACGAGCAGGCCCCGGCCGTCCGCGTCGATCGACATGGGCATGGGCCTCTCACCGGCCCACGACACCGCGCCCTCGAGGCGGCCGGCCACGATTAGTTTGGGGCGGAACTCGATGCGTCCCGCGTGCGGATGCGGATGGTGCCGTCGACCTTCCATTCGGCGTGCTGGGCCTGCGGGCCGGTGCCGCTAGGCACGTGGATGCGTGCGTTGTCGAACTCGTAGGTGATCTCGGCGTTGCGACCCGTCAGGCGGTCGTACAGGCCGATGGCCAGCTCGGGCCAGGTGGTAGTGTGCTGGTCGGGCGTCTGCTGGGTGGCCATGTCGGCCTCCTTTCGGTTTGCCCGGGACGCTTGGTCTTCCGGGCCGCGCTCACGCTATCGACGAAGCAGAAGCCCGCGTTGCACGCCGATCGCGCAACGCGGGTATACGCGCCATCCGGGATGTGGCTTGTGCCTAGGCCGTCGGGGATAGCCCGCTCGGGTGCTGCGGCCTTCCTCGTGTCCGTCGCGGTCGTCCGCTCTAGCAGCCGGCCGTGAAGATGTTCTGGAACTCGAGGAAGTCGAAGATGTTCAGCACGCCGTCGCCGGTGATGTCGGCGGCGGGATCACCCACGGCGAACAGATTCTGGAACTCCAGGAAGTCCACGAAATCCAGGGTGCCGAAGGGTTCGGCGAGATCGGCGGGCGAGCATCCGGCGCTGGCCGGGGCGTACGCGTCGGGCCGCCAGTTCTCCAGCGTGCACCGCATGCGGTTGGCCTGTTCGGGCGTGAAACGCTCCATGCAGCGGTCGTCGCTGTAGTCCATGTAGTTGTCAAAGGGCGCGGGCAGCCCGCAGCTCGAGCTCGCGGACGGGCAGCCGAAGGTCGGGCTGTTCTGGCCGTTGGTATCGCAGATCAGATCGCCCGTGGTGTTGCAGGACGTCGCCGAGCCGCAGCCGCCGCTAAACGTGTGGTACAGGCCCAGCCAGTGGCCAACCTCGTGCGTCGCGGTGCGGCCCTGGTCGAATGGGAAGAGCGGGGCATCGCGGCCGAAGCTGGAGTAGAGCACGACCACGCGATCGTTGGTGCGGCCGACGATGCCGCCCTGTGGAAGCCCGGGCACGTAGCCGAGGGCGCCGCTGGCCTCGTTGGTGTAGATGTTGAGGTAGCGGTTGGTGTCCCAGTGCAGGGGCGTCCAGTAGTCGCCCTGGTCGCGGAACCACGTGTTGTTGGTCGTGCGGGTGATGCCGGTTGTGGGCATGCCGTCGGGGTCCTCGGTCGCGAGGTAGAACTCGATGCCCACGTCGGCGCCGTCACCCCCCAGCGATCCGGGGATCGCCCGGAAGTCCTCGTTGAGGATGTCGATCTGCGAACGCACGCGTGCATCGGACATGTCGCCACGGCCATCGCTGCGGCGGATGATGTGCACCACGACGGGGACGCGGTACAGGCCCTCGGATGGCTCGTATCGCGGCCGCGGCGTAGTGCTGGAGAGCGTGCAGTCGTTGCGGCTGTCGAAGGAGCCGCCGCCCACGCCGGCCATGCCGAGCTCGTCGCGCTCGTCCACGAAGCCGCAGCGGGTATGGTCGTGGTTGAAATAGCCCGAGAAGGCGACCTCGGCCCACGAGTCGTAGGTCTGGCCCTGGAAGGTGATCGGGCCGTCGTCGGGCCGCGGTCCCGGCTCGTGCATGAGGGCCTGTGCGAGCGCGATCGGTGCAACGGCAAAGAAGCAGCCGCCAGCGAGGGCGGTCCGAGAAATCGAAGGCGGCATGTCGGCAATCCTCCCCTAGGTCTGCCTACGAACCGACGAAGCCGGGTTCGCGGCGGCGGTACCCGTGGATACGAGGAGGGTGGATCCCCTGTTTCGGTTCTTGCTGATGGGGCGGCCCCGTCAGCCGGTGGCCTCGTCGATGGCGCTCAGGATGCTCCGCATGGCGCGGGCGGCGTCGTCGCATCGGCGGCCGCTCTGATCGACGGCCGCGGGTCCCGCGTCGCCCAGGTCGCCCGCATTGACGCGGATGTTGCGGTCCGAGCAGCGGACGGTCGCCTCGGCCAGCATCGCGGCGATGGCCAGATCGCTCAGCAACCATCGGTTCGCGATCGGGGCGAGCCGCCCGCCGGCGTCCAGCATCGCGGCGCACGCCTCCTGCACTCGCACCGGCACGTCCACGCACGCGCGGGCGGCCTCGGGCAGCCGGTTGCGCTCGGGGTCTCCGTCGGGCAGCCGCTGGAGTCGGTTCATCTCGGCGTAGGCGATGGCGTCCGCGTCGGCGAGGTCCATCAGGTCCGCGCGGGCGCGTTCGAGGATCGCCTCGATCTCGGCGTGCGCCGCGGCGTGATCGGCGAGCGACTTCTTGCCGCGCGAGTACGCGACGACCATCGACGCCTGCGCCGCCGCGAGGGCGCCCGCGACCGCGGCGGTCGCGCCACCACCCGGCGCGGGGGACCTGTGCGCCAGCGACCCCAGGAATCCCTCGATGGTCCGCGTCGCGATGGGCGTGTCGTCCGGCATGCCCAACTCTACTGCCGCCGCCAACAAAAATGTCGAGCGTGCGCTCGCCCCCGCGCCACGGCCGTGCGATCATCCGCCGGCATGCCCACGCTACGGAAGGCCAGCCCGATGCCCTGCTCCGTGCGGGAGCTCTACGACTGGCACGCGCGGCCCGGGGCCATCGAACGGCTCGTGCCGCCCTGGCAGAGCGTCCGCGTCGCCCGCCGCACGCCGGGGCGGGATTCGCCGTTCATCGGCAACGGTGCCCGCGTCGAGTTCGAGACCCGCGTCGGCCCGGTCGCGCTGCCGTGGATCGCCGAGCACTTCGGTCACGAAGAGGGCCGCCGTTTCTGCGATCGCCAGCTCCGCGGGCCCTTCGCATGCTGGGAGCACACCCACGAGTTCCTGCCCGCCGACGATGGTGGTTCCACGCTCCGGGACTCGGTCGACTACGACCTGCGGGGCGGTCCGCTGGGAGGGCTCGCTGCTGGGCGGAGCATCCGCGCCATGCTCGACCGCATGTTCTGGTTCCGCCACGAACGCACGCGGATGGATCTGGAGCGGCACGCCGCGGGCCCCGCGCCGATGACCGTCGCAATCGCGGGGTCCAGCGGCGACATCGGCGTCGCGCTGGCGGCCTTCCTGTCGACGGGCGGGCACCGCGTGATCCGCCTGGTCCGCCGGCCGCCAGAGCGAGAGCCAATTGATGGCCTGGAGCAACGCCACTGGAACCCGGCCGCGATGACGCTGGCCGCCTCGGCGCTCGATGGCGTCGACGCGGTGGTCAACCTGTGCGGAGCGAGCATCGCCGACGGCCGCTGGACGCTCGCCCGCAAGAACGAACTCACCGAGAGCCGCTTGAAGCCTACCGGGCTCCTTGCGCGCACGATCGCGGGGCTGCCCGTCGCGTCGAGGCCCGTGCTGCTCAACGCCTCGGGTGCGCACGTGTACGGCGAGGGCGGCGACGAGCCGTTCGACGAGGCCGCGCCGCCCGGCGACGGATTCCTGGCGGCGCTCGTCCGAGACTGGGAGCGGGCCGCGAGGCCGGCCGAGCTCGCCGGCGTGCGCGTCGTGCATCTGCGCTTTGGCGCGGTGCTGTCCGCCCGCGGCGGCGCGCTGCGGAAGCTGCTGCTGCCCACGCGGCTCTTCGCCGGCGGGCCGCTCGGCGGCGGGCGGCAGTGGTGGCCCTGGATCGGCCTCGACGATGCGCTCGCCGCCGTGCTGCACTGCCTGGCCGACGACTCCATGCACGGGCCCGTCAACATCTGCGCGGCGCACGCGGCGACGGCCAACGACATCGCGCAGGCCGTCGGCCGCGCGCTCCGCCGGCCCGCGGTGCTCGGCGTGCCCCCCGCCGCCCTGCGGGTGGCGGTGGGACGCGAATTCGCCGACGAGGCCCTGCTCGCCTCGACCCGGGCCGAGCCCGGCGTGCTGCAGCGCTCGGGCTTCCGGTGGTCGCGGCCGACGGTGGAGCGCGCCGTGGGCTGGGAGCTCGGCGTCCGACGGATGGTCGAGGACTCTGCGGCGTCCAGCTGAATGGGGCATGTACGCATTTTGCACGGTCCTGCCGCCCGCCGCGTCCATTCCCGCTAGACTGCCGCCGATGCGGGGTTTGCGGCGTCGCCGGTCGCGACGCCCGCGCCGCAGCGTTCCGCCACATCGCCACGAGGACCGGCAGCGGTGGGCCACCGAACGCCCCCGCGGGCGGAGCACGGCACGGAGAGCAGCAATGAGCCACGCCACGACACCGAGCAAGGCCGCCAGCCCCCAGGTCCGTGCCGCCGGCGACGACGGCCCGATGGTCTACGTTAACGGCCAGATCGTGCCCAAGAGCGAGGCCAGCGTGAACGTCTTCGATCACGGGCTGCTCTACGGCGACGGCGTGTTCGAGGGCATCCGCGTCTACAACGGCAAGATCTTCATGCTGGGCCAGCACATGGATCGCCTGTGGGCCAGCGCCGAGAAGCTCTACCTCGACATCCCCATCAGCCGCGACGAGATGATCGACGTGCAGCGCCGCTGCATCGAGGCCAACGGCATCACCAACGGCTACATCCGCCTCATCGTCACGCGGGGCGAGGGCACGCTGGGGCTCAATCCGTACCACTGCCCCCGTGCCGGCATCATCTGCATCGCCGACCAGATCCGCCTCTACCCCGAGGCGATGTACGAGGCGGGCATGCGCGTCGTCAAGGCCCACCGCCCCCGCATCCCCGTGGAGTGCCTCGATCCCAGGATCAAGAGCCTCAACTACCTCAACAACATCATGGCCAAGTGCGAGGCCATCCACCTCACGCAGTCCCTCGGCATCACCGCCGAGGAGGACAAGCTGCTCGAGGTCATCATGACCAACACCGACGGCAACGTGGCCGAGGGCTCGGGCGACAACATCTTCGTGGTCAAGGACGGCGCGATCCGCACGCCACCGGTGGAGGACGGCCTGCTCGAAGGCATCACCCGTCGCTTCGTGATCGATCGCCTCGCGCCGCAGTGCGGCCTGTCGGTAGAGATTGCGCACCTCTCGATGGACGACATCTACGCCGCCGATGAGCTGTTCATGACCGGGTCGGCCGCCGAGATCATCGGCATCCGCGAGGTGCTCGAGCACGACGGCAGCGGCGGCGTGACGGCGAGCCACGCCATCTCCGACGGCGAGGGTCCGGTCACCAACAGCCTGCGGATGGCGTTCCGCGGAATCGTGACGAGCAGCGACGTGCCCGAGGATTGAGCATGGCGCGGAAGAGCGAGTGGGAATTCTCGAAGCCCAAGCCGCTGGAATTGTCGCTCTCGACCCGGCTGGTGATCATCGTGGTCGTTATTGCCCTGGTGTTCCTGGTCGGCTTCTTCGTCGTGTAGTTCTTTGCTAGAACAACGCCTCTCCGGGTAGTTCGCTTGCCTGCCTGAACCACGCCGCAAGCTGCTTCTCGTCGATCTCATCAGTCTCGAAGATCTTGGAGTACCGCACGTCGGTGTGCTTCGACTCGATCGGCGGCGGTGGATCCAGCGACGCGCCGTTGAGGAACGTCAGCTTGACGTACTCCGTGAAGCAGTAGAACGACACGAACCAGCCGCGATCCTCGATGCCGTAGAACGGCGAGTTCCACCGCACGGCCTGGCGGACCGCCGGCACCGTCTCCACGATGAGCGTGTCGAGCCGCCGCCCGACATCACACTTCCAGCCCGGCATGGCGTCGATGTAGGCCCGCACGGGCCCCTCGCCGTCGCCCTTGGGGATCTGCGGGTTGCCGCCGGTGAGGAGCCTGGGACGGGCGGGGCTGCTCGTGGACGCCTTCTTCGCCATGCGCAACAGTAGTGGGGCGGGGCAATAGGGCATGGGCGTTGGGCAATGGCATTGAACCGTGCACTCTCCCCGAGACGGCCATTCCGTGCGCCCCATTGACCATTGCCCACTCCCCATTGCCCTCCCCTACGCTCCCGCCGACTCGGGAGCCGCGATGACACAGGCGACGCCCAACCCACATCCCATCACGTGCAATCGGTTCCTCGCCGCCCTTGGCCCCGGCATCCTCTTCGCGGGCGCCGCCATCGGTGTCAGCCACCTCGTGCAGTCGACCCGGGCTGGCGCGGTCTACGGGCTCGGGCTCGTCGGGCTGGTCGTGCTCGCACACGCGATGAAGCTGCCCGCCATGCTCTTCGGCCCGCGGTACGCCGCCGCCACCGGCCGCTCGCTGCTGCACGCGTACCGCCGGCAGGGCCGATGGACGCTCGGGCTCTTCGGCGTGGTGCAGGTGGGCACGATGTTCACCATCCAAGCGGCCATCACGCTGGTGACCGCCGCCCTCGTCGGCCCGCTGGTGGTCACGCCCATCGGCCGGGTGATCGGCGTGCTCGACGATGGGCAATCTGCGCACGCGGCATGGGTATCGGCGATGGTTCTGGGCACCTGCGTGGGCGTACTCGCGCTGGGCGGCTTCCGCTGGCTCGATCGCGTCGTCAAGGCGCTGATGCTCGTGCTGGCGATCGGCACGGTGGTGGCGGCCGGCATCGCCCTGCCCTCGCTGGATCTGGGCGCAACGCCGCTGCTGCCGACGACCTACGACCTGGCGCTGCTGGCCTTCGCCGTCAGGCTGGTCGGCTGGATGCCGGCGCCGCTGGACATCACCGTGTGGCACAGCCTGTGGACGCTCGCGCGCAAGCGCCAGACCGGCCACGACGCCACCCGCCGCGAGTGCTCGCTGGATTTCCTGGTCGGCTACGGCCTGTGCATCGTGCTGGCGATCGCCTTCGTCGTGCTCGGGGCGTCGGTGTTCTACGGCTCGGGCGAGCAGCCGGCGGAGACCGCGGGCGGCTTCGCCAACCAACTCATCCGCATGTACGCCGAGACGCTGGGGCCGTGGGCCAAGCCGCTCGTCGCGACGTGCGCGATCGCGGTGATGTACAGCACGACGATCACCGTGCTCGACGCCATCCCCCGGACGATGGCGGCCTTCGTCCGCGTCGCACGCGACGGTGATTGCGATCGCGAGTCTGGGATGGGCGTGGGCTACTGGACCTTCGTCGGCGTGCTCGTCGCCGGGGCGCTGGTGATCATCTCTCGCTTCCCGACCAGCCTGCTCGCTCTGGTGGACCTCGCCACGACGCTCAGCTTCCTGGGCACGCCGCTGCTGGTGTTCTTCAACCACCGGGCGATGGTGTCGCGGGAGGTCGCCGCCGAGCACCGCCCGGGCCGCGGGATGCGAGCCTGGAGCTGGGCGGGCATCGCGTTCTGGACCGGGTTCGCCCTGCTGTTCTTAGGGTTGACGCTGTTCCGGACGAATGGCTAACATGGGGTCGCCGCGCGATCGTCGCCGGCCCCCGCCTCCCCAGCGGCCGGCCCCCGCACGCCGGCCCAACGGTCGTGCCCGCACGACACGGAGAAAGAGTATGAACACGATGGAAGTTGGTCGCAAGCTCGTCGAGCTGTGCAAGGAGGGCAAGCACCGCCAGGCGATCGAGGACCTCTACGCCGACACCGTCGTCGTCAACGAGGCCATGGACCCCATGCAGATGCCCGAGGAGATGCGGCCGCCGCACGCCAGGCCCAACGGCCCGCAGAGCAAGGCCGATCTCCTCAACGGGTGCGATGCATTCTTCAGCTGCCTAGAGGTCCACGGGGCCGAGATGAGCGACCCCTACCCGCTGGGCGACGAGTTCATCGTCTACATGTCCATGGACTGCACCTTCAGCCAGGGACCCATGGCCGGCCAGCGGATGGACATGAAGGAGATGGCCAAGTACAAGGTGCAGGACGGCAAGATCGTCGAGAGCAACTACTACTACGCGATGCCTGGCGCCTGATCGGCGACGGTTCCTCGACGCCAGTGCAACGACGCGGGCCGCGGGAGCGGCCCGTTGTCATCGGGGCCCGATGCCGACACCGACGGATCGCCGGGCGGGGGCATGCGCACCGGGCGGGCGCTACAGGCGACGAAGCACGGCGCTGAATTCCTGCGCGCTTATCGTGAGGTCGCTCCCCGAGACGTCGTAGCGGGCGTTGATGATGTACCCGGGCTGGTTCACGATCAGCGTGTCGCCCACGACCCGGTAGGTCTCGTCGGCGACTTCGACCCGTCCATCGGGCCAGGTCGTCGTCGTGATCACCCGGCCGGTGCCGCGAAATTCGACGATCTTCGACGTGAACTCGCCGGCGATGTCGCTGGGGTTGAGGCTGACCAGTTCCCAGCGGGTGCCCGCGAGCGGGCCGACGTCCGAGTGCGTCGGCGCGGCGGCGGCGGGCTGCGCGTCGCTCAGCGACCGGGCCCGGGCCTTGTCGCGCTCGTTGCCGATGACGTAGCCGACGCCCGAGCCCACGGCCGTCCCGATGAGCGTGGACTCGGTGTCCCCGCCGATGGCCTGGCCGGCGAGCGCGCCGATGCCGGCGCCGACCAGCGCCCCGGTCTGGGCGTCCGACTGGCAGCCGCTCGCGGCCGCCAGGGCGGCGACGCACAGGATCAGGCTCGACGTGCGGACGCGCTGGCTCGGCATGGCGGGGTCTCCCATCTGGTTTTCGTGGACGGTGGTGCTCCGGGGGAACGAACGACGGCGTCGTTCGCGCCACCACAGGGTACTGCGCTAGGCGGGCCAGATGTCGGCGTCGATGAACTCGACCGAGTTGCCCGCGGGATCGCGGACGTAGATCGATCGGCCCGGCCGGAAGCCGTCGGCCTTACTCCAGGTAATCTCCTGCTCGATCTCGACGCCGGCGGCTCGCAGCCGATCGGGCCACGCGTCGAGGTCGTCGACCAGGAACGCGACGTGGCCCGCGCCCGCTGCCCCGTGCGCCGGCACGCCGCGGCCGGTGCGGCGCGACCACTCGGGATTGAACAGCAGCAGCACCGAGGTTCGTCCTAGTCCCTGCGGGTCGGCCCCAATGCGGAGGGCGGCCGAGCGCTCGTCGGGCTCACGGAGGATCCGCAGGCCGACGACATCGGCATACCACCGCGCGCAGGTGGCGGGGTTGGGGGTGTAGAGGGTGGTTTCGAGGAGGTAGGGCATTGATCGATGAAGCTAGATGGCGTAGGTTAGAACAGCGGCAACTGGTCCGTGCACATTAGGTGGTGCTCGGGCAATGAAGGAGCCTGAGATGGCAGATGATGACAAGAAACCAAAAGTGACATGGACAATTCTTGTGTTTCTTGCGGGTGTGGCTGCGACTGGTTTCTTTGCCTTCGTGTCGTATACGACGCTACAGCCACAAATTACAAAGGCAATGCAGAAAGTTGTTGATCTTGAGGCGCAGATAATTGTCTTAGAGAAAGATAATGAGGCGCTAGGAGAGCGGGCCGCAGAATTGAGAACCAGCTTGGAAGAAATGGAGACGTTGTTGGCATCATATGCGGAGCTGGATCAGACACTGGCTCGCATCGAACAAGCGGATCCGATGGTGGAGCGCATTAGGAACTTTGTTCCTGAGCTGGCGGAGTATCCTGTAGACATCCTTCCAGATATCGTCCCGCAGAGTGCAGTCGTTATCGAGGACGATGGTGTATCGAAGACTTATTATCCAATGGATGCAGAATCGTCGCATTGGCAGTTCTTCCAGAGCCGTATTCGACATGCATCCAACCCGGCAAAGAACTACCTGGATGCTGGCAGTGGAGGAGTGCATCTTGCGGGTAAGGATGTAGCAATACTGTCTGCGATCGGACCAAATGGAAATACTGCGTCGCTGTACCTGCACCACACTGGGCAGCTTGAATTGCGGCAGAAGATCAATGGGGTGGAGCAATCGGTGCGGTTCTTCGCGCTACAGCCTTAGTTGTACAGATGGCGACAAGTAGAAGTGTTCGCTACTCCTCCCCCGTATCCAGCACCGCCATGAACGCCTCTTGGGGGATGCTGACGCTGCCGACGCTCTTCATGCGTTCCTTGCCCTTCTTCTGGGCCTCGAGCAGCTTGCGCTTGCGGGTGACGTCGCCGCCGTAGCACTTGGCGGTGACGTCCTTGCGGAAGCCCTTGATGGTCTCGCGGGCGATGATCTTGCCGCCGATGGTGGCCTGCAGCGGGATCTCGAACTGGTGGCGGGGGATCTGCTTGCGGAGCTTGAGGAGCAGCTGGCGGCCACGCTGCTCGCTCCGCTCCTTGTGGGCGATGAGCGCGAGGGCCTGCACGGGCTCGCCGTTGATGAGGATGTCGACCTTGACGAGCTTGTCGGCGCGGTACTCCTGGACCTCGTAGTCCATGGTGGCGTAGCCGCTGGTCATGCTCTTGAGCTTGTCGTAGAAGTCGTAGATGATCTCGGCGAGGGGCACCTCGAAGGTCAAGAGCTCGCGGGTGTCGCTGATGAACTGCTGGTTCTTGTAGACGCCGCGGCGGCCCAGGCACAGGGTCATGATGTCGCCGATGTACTCCTTCGGCGTCATGATGTCGACCTTGCATATGGGCTCGCGGATGTCGAGGATCATCGAGGGGTCGGGCAGGTCGGCGGGGTTGTGCACCTCGACGGTCTCGCGCCCGCCTCCTTCGCCGGAGCCCTTCGTGCGGATGTCGACGAGGTAGGACACGGTGGGCGCGGTCTGGACGACCTCGACGCCGCCCTCGCGCTCGAGCCGCTCCTGGATGATGTCCATGTGCAGCAGGCCCAGGAAGCCGCAGCGGTAGCCGAAGCCCAGCGCCTCGGAGTGCACGGGCTGGAAGGTGAAGCTGGCGTCGTTGAGGCTGAGCCGCTCGACGGCATCGCGGAGGTTCTCGAAGTCGTTGCCCTTCTTCTCGCTGGTGGCGGGGTAGAAGTCGCAGAAGACCATCTGGCGGGGCGGCTCGTAGCCCTCGAGCGCTTCGGCGGCGGGGTGCAGATCGCTGGTGATGGTGTCGCCGACGCGGACGTCGCCGAGGGTCTTGATGGCGGCGATGAGGTAGCCGGTCTCGCCCGCGCCGAGCTCCTTGGTCTTGGTGGGCTTGGGGGTGTACTTGCCGAGCTCGGTGACCTGGAAGGTCCGGCCGAGGCCCATCATGCGGATCTTGTCGCCGACGCGGAGGGTGCCGTCGAAGACGCGGACGTAGACGATGACGCCGCGGTAGTCGTCGTAGACGGCATCGAAGATGAGGGCGCGCGTCTCTTCGACGACCGGGTCCCGCGGCGCGGGCAGCCGCTCGCAGATCGCATCGAGCAGCTCGGGGATGCCCACGCCCGACTTGGCGCTCACGCGGAGGCAGTCCTCGGCCGGCAGCCCCAGGGCCTGCTCGACCTCCATGGCGACCTCGTCGGGCCGTGCGCCGGGCAGGTCGATCTTGTTGAGGACGGGGATGATCTCGAGGTCCTGGGCGACGGCGAGGTAGGCGTTGACGATGGTCTGGGCCTCGACGCCCTGGCTCGCATCGACGACGAGGATGGCGCCCTCGCAGGCCTTGAGGGCGCGGCTGACCTCGTAGCCGAAGTCGACGTGGCCCGGCGTATCGATGAAGTTGAGCATGAAGGGCGTACCGGCCCGGTCGTGCTGCACGGTGACCGCCGACGCCTTGATGGTGATGCCCCGCTCGCGCTCGAGGTCCATCGAGTCGAGCTGCTGGGCCTTGGCCTCGCGGTCGCTAACCGCGCGGGTGGCCTGCAGCAGCCGGTCGGCCAGGGTGCTCTTGCCGTGGTCGATGTGGGCGATGATGGAGAAGTTTCGGATCTGGCGGTCCATGCTCGGCGGGGGCCCCCTCGCAAGCGGCCCAGAGGCCGGATGTGCGTCGCTTAAGTATAGATGGCGAGCGTTGCGGCCCATGGCCCGCAGGCGGGATCCCCGCCGACCCTGCGGGAGCCTTGCCTCGTGGCCCAAGCCCGCCATGATGTCTCGTGACGCCCCCGGCCGCAACCCTGGATCCACCGACGCCCGCCTCGGGCCTGCCGGCGATGGTGCGCCGCGCGGGGCGGAGCTTCCTGCCGTCGTCGCTGCCGCTGATGGCCCGGGCGAACTACCGGCGGGAGGCCGCGTCGGCGTTCTTCATCCCCTTCGCGCTGGCCGCGACCGAGGGCTCGATCGTCAGCGTGCTGGTCCGCCTGTCCTTCGAGGGGCGGGTCAATCCGCTGCTGCTCAACCTGGCGGTGGGCGTGCTGGCGGCGGCGCCCGCGATGGCCAACATCTTCAGCTTCGCCTGGGTGCGGGCCAGCCACGGCGTCCGCAAGATCCCGTTCATCAACGGGCTGCAGATCGGGGTGCTCGCGCTGGTGCTGGCGATTGCGCTGGCGCCGACCAACGGGCCCGGCCTGGTCGTCACAACGCTCGCGGTCGTGGCCGCCCGGATGTGCTGGTCTGGGCTGATCACCATCCGCTCGACGGTGTGGCGGTACAACTACCCCAGGGACCTGCGGGCGCGGATCACCGGCAAGTTCGCGACCATCCAGGTGCTCATGATCGCGCTGCTCAGCCTCGGGCTGGGCCAGGCGATGGACGCCAACGAGATCGCCTTCCGCGTGCTGCTGCCCGTGGGGGTTGTGCTGGCGGGCGTGGGCGTCTGGCAGTACTCGCGCGTGCGGATGCGGGGCGAGGCGACGCTGCTCCGCGGCGAACGCACGGGGGAGGCCGCCCGCGCCGCGTCTCTCAATCCGTGGTCGATCGTTCGCACGCTGCGGGAGGATCGGCCGTTCGGTCGCTTCATGGCCGCCCAGTTCCTGCTGGGCACGGGCAACATGATGTCGATGGCGCCGCTGGTGCTCATCCTGCGCGAGGACTTCGGGCTGGGCTACCTCGGCAGCCTGCTGATCACGGCATCCATCCCGATGGCGGTCATGCCGCTGGCCATCCCCTTCTGGGCCAGACTGCTCGACCACACCCACATCGTCCGCTTTCGGACGATCCACAGCTGGGCCTTCCTGGTAAGCCTGGGCCTGATCCTGGTGGGCATCCTGCTCGATGCGCCGTGGCTGCTGTTCCTGGGGGCGATCGCGAAGGGCGTGGCCTTCGGCGGCGGCGTGCTCGCCTGGAACCTGGGCCACCTCGACTTCGCGCCCGCGGGCCGCGAGAGCCAGTACATGGGCGTCCACGTCACCCTCACCGGCGTCCGCGGGGCGCTCGCGCCGATGATCGGCGTCACGATCTACACGATGGCCAGCGGCGTGGGCTTTGCGGGCAGCGCCGGCGCGTGGACCTACGGGCTGTGCCTGCTCATCGCCGCCGCCGGCACGGCCTCGTTCTTCGTGCTCGCGCGGGATCCGGCCATCCAGGATCGCATCCGCTCCGAGCCCATCGAGCCGGCGCCGCCCAGCCGCACCGTTCCGTAGACTGCCAGCCATGAGCCACGCGCACGACGAACCCGGCATCGACCTCCGGAGCGACACGGTCACCAAGCCCACGCCCGAGATGCGAGCGGCCATGGCCGACGCGCCCGTGGGCGACGACGTGCAGGAGGGCGACCCGACGGTGCGGGCCCTGGAGACGCGGGTCGCGGAGATGCTCGGCACGGAGGCGACACTCTTCGTGCCCAGTGGCACGATGGCCAACCTGCTGGCCATCCGGTGCCACACCCAGCCCGGCGACGAGATCATCGCCCACGAGGGCGCCCACATCTACCACTGGGAGACCGGTGGCTACGCGGCCGTCGCCGGCTGCTCGATTCGCCTCGTGCCGGGCGAGGGCGGCGTCATCTCGCCCGAGACGCTCCGCCGCGCCATCCGCTTCGACGATGCGCACTGCCCGCCGTCGCGGCTCGTGTGCATCGAGAACACGCACAACAAGGCGGGCGGCGCCGCCTGGCCTCTCGATGACCTCGATGCGATCGCCGACGCCGCGAAGGCCCACGGGCTGCGGCTGCACATGGACGGCGCACGTCTCTGGAACGCGAGCGTGGCGAAGGGCAAGCCGCTCGCACGCCTCACCCGGGCCGTTGATTCGGTGAGCGTCTGCTTCTCGAAGGGGCTCGGCGCACCGGTGGGCTCGGCGCTGGCATCCGACGCGGCGACGATCGCGGCCGCACGCCGATTCCGCAAGATGCTGGGCGGCGCAATGCGGCAGTCGGGCGTCCTCGCGGCCGCCGCGATGCACGCCCTCGATCACCACCTCGAGCGGCTGGCCGACGACCACGCCCATGCGCGGATGCTCGCCGACGCGATCGGCGGCTGCGATGGGCTCGCACTCGATCCGGACCGGGTCGACACCAACATCGTCTATGCGCGGGTGGCGCCGGATCGCTCGCTTGAGGAGCAGCAGCGGCTCGCCGACGCACTAGCGTCCGATCTCGCCGGCCGGGGCGTGGGCGTGCTGGCCGAGGGCGACGGCCGCGTCCGCGCGGTCTGCCACCTCGGCGTCTCGACGGCAGACATCGAGCGGGCGATCGAGGGGCTGCGTGCGTCGGCGTCGGCGGTGATGGCGGCGATGGTCAACTCGCCCGCTGCCACTCGGTGATCTCGCCGGCGGCGGCGGACATCGCCATGCGGGAGAGCGCCTTCTTCTGCGTTGCGTTGAGGTCGACGAAGCGGAGGCCGGCCTCCCAGCCGAAGAGCCCCCGGCGACCGATACGAACAATCTCGCCGGTGAACTGCACGATGCCGACGCCCGCGTCGAGGCGGAAGGTGATCTTCTCGCCCTTCTTGCCGGGCTTCGGTCCACCGCCCTGGAGGCAGAGGCCGCCGGCCGACAGGTCCACGACCTTGCCGAGATCGCAGCGGATGCAGTCGGTCGAGACCCGGCCCGAGCGGCGGGCCTGGTCGGGATCGGGCTTGCGAGGTTCGGGGTACAAGTGCGGCCACCTCAGCATGTCGTGTCTCCTGTTGTTGCCAACAAGAGACCACGGTGTAAGGGCATCGGCAACTGCCGCGATCGGCTTCACGAGTTGCACGCGGCGGCATTCCCCTACCGGCCACAACGCCGACCCAGGCTCCGCGGTTATGGGATGCTCTAGGCCGCCGCCGCCTGCGGCCGCTCGCGGCGGATCTTCTCGGCGAGCCGCTCGAGATCGGTCGGATCGACCGCGCCCTCGCGCCGCTGGATCTTCGCGTGGTTCGCCAGGGGCACCGGCCCGTCTAGCGTCGCCGATCGCAGCACGGGCGTCCTGCTCGCGTCCAGGCCGATCGAGGGAGCCCCGCCCACCTCGTCCGAGAACGTTGCGGTCAGCCCGCCGATCCGCACCGTCGCGCCCGCGCAGATAGAGCGCTGCACGACGAGCTTGGCCTTGGACAGCAGGTGGTAGGAATCCAGCACGCGGTTGATCGTCTCCAGCAGCCGCGGAAGCTTGGCCTCCCATTCCGAGATCCGGCGTCGCAGGTCGGCCGCCTGCTCGGCGTGCGCCGGCAGCGGTTTGCCCGAGGTGGGGGAGATGGTCGTAAGCTCTTCACGGAGCTTCCGCAGCTGCTTGATCGTGTTCGGCACGGCGTCCTGCAGCAGCGACGCGAGCGCATCGAGGTCGGGATCCTCGCCGATGCCGAGCACCGCGGAGGCGCCGGCCTCGCCGCCCAGGGTCCGAATCTCGCCGCCGTATCGCGCGATCAGCTCGCCGCCGATCACGGTGCAGGTGGGGGACAGCACCCGCCGGCCGACGCGGACGCGGCTGTTGGTGATCTCGCGGGCGACGATCAGGTCGGCGCCGATGGTTGCGGTCACGTCGTCGAGGTACGTCGCCCGCACGCTGCCGCCGCAGGCCAGCGTGCCCTTGCCGCGGCCGGTCATGCCCCGCGCCAGCTGGATGGAGCCCCCGCAGCGGATGCTGGCCGCCTCGACGAGCAGCTGCACGCTCAGCTGCGTGCCGGCGACGACCTCGAAGCGGTCGCACACGCCGCCCTCGACGAGCACCTCGCCCTCGAAGTCGATGTTGCCCGTCGAGAAGTCGACGCTGCCCTCGATCACGAGCGTGGGCTGCACGCGGACGCCGTTCTCGACCACGTTCAGGCGGCCCGCGTGCGTCGCGATCACCGCGTGGTCCTCGCGGACCTCGACGCCATCGCCGAACTTCATCGAGCAGGACCGCCCGGGCCTGGCGGGCAGCACCTCGCCCCGGACGTCCACGCCGTCGATGGCCTCGATCGGCGGATGCAGGATGCCGATCTGCTCGCCCGCGCGGACGATCGTGAACGCCGACCGGGTGTAGTGGTCGACGGCGTCCTCGTCGGCCGTCGCTTCCGACTCGTCGCCTTCGGCCTCGGCGACCTCGACGGTCAGCTCGAATCGGCCATCTTCGCCGTGCCGAGGCGGCGTGCCCTCGGCCACGACCTCCTCGACCGGCTCGGTCGTGCCGGCGGCCAGCTTCTCGGCCAGCCGTTCGGCCGCCTGCTCGGTGATTGCCGAGAGCCGCACCTCCTGAGCCCGGAGGATGCCCGCAACGGCCTCATGCGTGCAGATCGCCGCGTCGACGCCGGGCTCGACGCGCAGCGTCGCCCGCAGCCCGTCGGAGCTGATGGTCAGGCTCGACTTGGTGTCCAGGGCGTCCAGGGACACGGCTCTCTCGTCTCCCGGCTGCGGTCGCTAGGCGACGGAGCACTTCTCCAGCGTCTCCTGGATGCGTTGCGCCAGCAGGTCGGGCGTGAACGGCTTGACCACGTAGTTGTTCACGCCGGCCTTGATGGCCTCGATGACGCGGGCCTTCTCGGCCTCGGTGGTCACCATGATCACGGGCGTGGTCGCGTCGGTCTCACGGAAGGCCTTCACGAAGCTCAGGCCGTCCATGTTGGGCATGTTCCAGTCCACGAGCAGCAGCTCGGGCGCGAAGGCGCGGACCTTGCTGAGCGCATCCTGGCCGTCGCAGGCCTCCTCGATGCTGGTGTAGCCCAGCTGCGTCAGCACCGACTTCTGGATGTTCCGCATCGTCTTCGAGTCGTCGACCAACAGGATCTTCATGCCGGTGCTCCGTGGCTGCGAATGCGCGTGCCTAGGCGCGGGCCGCCGGGGCGGCCGCCGTCTGGCCCTCGCGCTGCCCCGCGGTCCGATCGCGGATCGCGATCTCGATGGTAAACCCGCCGCAATCACTGCCGCACGGCAGTTCGATCGCCGGCGTGTCCTCGCGGGACGACGCCGCGTGGGTCGGCCCGAGCACCACCCGCGGCAGCGTGATCGTCGTTCTTCGGCCCTCGATGCGGGACTTGGCGCCCCCGACGACCATGTTCGCCAGCTCGCCGAGGGCGTCGACGAAGTCCGCCGAGCCAAAGTCCGGCTCCCGACCCACGAACAGCGACACGATGCGGACGGCCGATTCCTCGCTGAATCCGAGGGACACCGAGCCCTCGCACTCCCCGCGAAGCCCGATAACCGCCGACACTCCGTGTTCGGCCGCGTCCCCCCCCTTGATCGACGGCTCGCCGACCTCGACGGGCAGCTGCAGCATCGTCGCGAACACGTGCTGCACGCTGGACACGAACGGCTGGACCAGCTCGGGATCCGCCGAGATCTCGGGAAGTCTGGGCATCCCCTGGATGTCGGCTCGGTGCGGCGGCATCTTGAGATCGGACCCTCCGCCGGCGCCGTCGGCCATGCAAGAAGCCCCCGCGGCGAGGGCAAGCCTCGCGGCGGGGGCGGGTCTGCGAATCCGATCTTGAGGCCGAGGAATCAGCCGCAGCCGACGTCGAACAGGTTCTGGAACTCCAGGAAGTCGAAGATCGTGAGTTCGCCATCGCCGTCGAAATCGGCGGCGAGATCGCCCGCATCGAAGAGGTTCTGGAACTCGAGGAAGTCGAAGATGGTCAGCTCGCCGTCGCCGTCCACATCGGGCAGGCAGGCGTCCTCGATCCGCGTGGCCACGGCGAAGTCGGCCGCCACCGCGCCGCCCAGCGTGCCCGCGATCGTGCTGAACAACATCTCGCCCTGCCCGAGGTCGGCGGTCGACGTGCCCTTCCAGGTCAGCGTCTCGTCGGCGGATGCGGGGGTCCAGTAGTCCAGCACCGGTGCGAGATTCGGACCGTTGTGGCTCCCGCCCGTCGTCCCGTAGCCCGTCCAGGGGCCGATGGGCAGCGATGACAGATCACCGACGAAGTCGGTCAGCGGGGTCTCGCCGGGCTCGCCGGCGGCATCGCGGGGCTCGTCGCCGAAGATGAACCAACGCCAGGCCATGCCGGCCGCCCAGCCGTCATCGGGTGTCAAGAAGAACTCGTACTCGAACTGCCCGCCGCCGATGTCGGTGACGGTGTACTCCAGCTCGAGCGACTGTGCCGCGGCCAGACCGGACATGGCGAGCATGGACGTGATTGCGAGCTTGTTCATCGAAAACCCCCTCGTGCTTCCGGGCGTGGGCATCACGCATGCGCACCTGCCGCCAGGAACCCCACGAACATCCGTAGATATACGGCATTGCAGAAATGCGTTACGCGCGGTAGTCGTGCCTGCGGTCCGCTTGGATCCACCCGCCGCCCAGCACGAGGTCCGGATCATCCGCGTCGTAGAGCACCGCGGCCTGCCCCGGCGCGATGGCCAACTGCGGCTCGTCGAAGGTGAGCTCGAAGCGGCCGACGCGGCCCGAGGGTCCGGGTTCGGCCGCATCGGCGAGGTGCCGCAGCTGGGCGCGCACGTCCCGCCCGTGTGCGCGATAGCGCACGACGACGGGCCCCTCGGGCGGCAGGCCGCCGAGCCAGTTGGCCTCGCCGACGGTGGCGGACGCAGCGCGGAGCCGCTCGCGCGGGCCGATGGTCACCGTGTTGGTGCGCGCATCGCGATCGATGACGTACGCCGGCTCGCCAATGGCGACGCCGAGCCCGCGGCGCTGGCCGATCGTGAAGCGGTGCTGGCCGGCGTGCGTGCCGACGTGGCGTCCCTCGACCGTCAGCAGCTGCCCCTCGACCGCAAGCCCGGGCCGCCGCCGCTCGACGAGGCCGGCGTAGTCGTCGTCGGGCACGAAGCAGATCTCCTGGCTGTCGGGCTTGCTGGCGACGGGCAGGCCGAGCGCCGCCGCCGCGTCCCGCACGGCCGCCTTGCTCTCGAACTCACCGACGGGCAGCACCATCTCGCCCAGCCGCGCCGGGTCGGCCCCGAAGAGCACGTAGCTCTGGTCCTTGGCGCGATCGCGCCCGCGCAGCAGCCGCGATCGGCCATCGCGGTGCTGCGTGCGCGCGTAGTGGCCCGAGACGACCACGCTCGCGCCGATCGTCCGGGCGTACGCGTGCAGCTTGCCGAACTTCAGCCAGTCGTTGCACCGCACGCACGGGTTGGGCGTGCGGCCGCGGGCGTACTCGTCCACGAAGTAGTCGATGATGCGGCCGAAGTCCTCGCGGAAGTTGCACACGTAGAGCGGGATGCCGAGCTCGGCGGCGACCAGCCGCGCGTCGGCCGCGTCGCCGATGGAGCAGCAGCCGCGGTGGTGGATGCGGGTCTCGGCCTCCTCGAGCGATTCGCCCGGCGTGCCCAGCCGCATGAAGCAGCCGACGACGTCCCACCCGGCCCGCACCATCGCGGCGGCGGCGACCGAGGAATCCACGCCGCCGGACATCGCGACGAGGGCCTTGCGGCTCCGCGCGGTCGGGATGGCATCCAGGACGTGCTGCGGGATCGCGGTCATGCGAGGCAATGGTATTGGGTCGTGCTCAGCGCTGCTCGGCCGCGTCGGCATCTTCCGCGACGTCGTAGGGCCGTGCGTCATCGGGCCGATCGACGACGTGGCTGCGGGGCACGGGCGTGCCCTCGGGCAGCGTGGGTGGCCGCCCGGCATGCATCCGGCCCTCGGCGGCGTTCATGGCCTGCACCGAACGGTCGAGCCGCTGCTGGGCCTCGTCGGCGAGCTGCCGATCGCGGGCGGCGCGGCGGCCGGCGACGACCGAACGCTGCTTGGCGTTCTCGACCGCCCAGTTGGCGCCCCGGGCCAGCGACACCAGGCTGATGGCCAGCAGGATGTTGCCGATGATCTGCAGCAGGAAGAACACGAAGATCAGCAGGCCCAGGATGGGCAGCACCAGCACCATCAGCGGCGTGAGCACGATGCCGCCGCCGCCCACCGCGATGCACCACGCCGCGTTGCGGCATCGTCGGCCGGTGTCGTCGTCGCCCATCCAGTCGCCGAGCGCGGCCAGCTGGAAGCTCAGCGCGATGAACCCCAGCGCCGCGACCATCGACAGCAGGCCCTCGATCCACTCGACGGCCGCGACGCCCTGCACCGCCGGGATGAGCCCGATGCCCGCGACGCCGATGGCCAGCAGCCGGGTCGCCTGCGTGCCCAGCGTGGTCCATCGCATCCGCTCGTCGTCGAAGGCGTCCCGCTGGCCGGGCTGGAATCGATCGGGCTTGGGCCGCGTGGCCATCCACACCGCGACGAGCCAGAACGCCGCGGCGAGGAACTGCAGGCCCAGCGTCACCGGGTTCAGGAACAGCACGCCGAGGGTGCCGGTACCCATCAGCAGCAGCATGGCGATGGCCGCCAGCCACAGCGACATCCCCAGCTGGCGGACGTAGGCGCCCGGCGCCCGCGAGATGCCGGTGCCCCGCCGCGTGTCGCCCGGGCTGAAGGCGTTGCTGGTGCCGCACTCGGGGCACTTGGTCGTGTCGGGCAGCCCGGCCAGGTCGTAGTTGCACTTGATGCAGTACCGCGACTGCCGCCTGGGGGCCGGCCGGTCGGCAAGCTCGCGCGGGTCGATCGGGCTCATGGTTCATGCTACGGGCGGCCGGGGAGCGGAGATGCGGAACTTATGTCGTACGCAGCCGCTGAGCCTCGAGCCCCAAGGCCCGGTGCAGCCCGCGGATCACCGCGTGGTACAGCACGCCCCAGACGAGGGCCGAGAGCGCGGCCGCGCCGAACCCCGGATACCGGAGCCACCACGGCGCGTTGAGCACGACCAGGACGCTGGCCACGAGGATGAAGACCAACGCTACCGAACTCGCCGGATCGAGTGCGCGAGCGCTGGCGGCGAGCTCGCCCTCGAGAAGCCGATTGGCAAGGCCCTCGGCGAGCGCCGAGAGCGGACGCTGCACCGACATCGCCAGCAGCACCATGCCCAGGCCCGAGGCCGCGACGATCCACGGCAGCGAGGACGCCTGCCCGCCGGGCGAAGGCGCAAGCACCGCCAGCGTCGCGAGCGAGACGGCCGCGAGGCTCGGCGCCGCGACGAAGGTGCATGCCACCGCCCACGATCGCAGCAGCGCGATGCCGACGCCGCGTCGGTCCAAGCCGATGCCCTCGGGGTCGTCGCGCGTCAGCGCCTGCCAGCCGATGCCCGTGAGGAACGCCGTCGCCGCCAGGCCGACCGAGGCCGCGAGCGTCGGCCACGCGCCGATGTAGGGCACCAGCAGCAACCCGGACATGCACGCGACGCTGACCCACCCAGCCACGGCCCCGAGCATCGCGTGCCGCGCGCCGCGATGCAGCCGCCGGATGTGCGCGGGCTCGGACGCGAACAGGTGATCCCCGCTCACCGATCGTCCGATCGGCAGGCCGCACTCGGGGCACGGCGCGTCGGTCGAGAGGCCATCCAGGTCGTAGCCACAGCCCACGCACCCCAGCGGGTACTCGACGGTCTGGGGCGCCGGCGGCGTCGCCACCGGGTCAGCCCACCAGCGCGGCGCCGCGGGCGGCCTCGACCGCGTTGCGGAACAGCTTGAGCCCAGGCGTGGAATGGTCGGCGAGCGCGCCCGGGTCCAGCCGGGTCCAGTGCGGGTGCCGGCTCCAGTCGAGGTAGCGGTCGGGATGGGGCATCAGCCCGAAGATGCGGCCGCTGGCGTCGCACACGCCCGCGATGCCGCCGGCCGAGCCGTTGAAGTTGTCGGCGTAGCGCAGCGGCGCACGGCCCGTGCGGAGTAGGTCGTCGACCAGGGCTTGCTCGGCCACGAATCGCCCCTCGCCATGGCCTACCGGCAGCATGGGCTCGCCCGACGGATCGTCGGCGAGGTCCCGCGTCCAGATGCACGGCGAGGCCGCGTCGACCTCGATGCGGACCCACCGGTCGGCGTAGCGGCCGCGGGCGTTCTCGGCCAGCGCCAGCGTCGCCGGCGTGGGCTCTGCGGGCCAGCTCGTCTCGGGGGGCCCGGGCAGCAGCCCCGCCTGCGTGAGCACCTGGAACCCGTTGCAGATGCCCAGCATCGCCGCCCCGCGGCCGGCCGCCCGGCGCAGCGCCGGGTACAGCCGCTCGCGGACGGTAAGCGAGAGCACCCGGCCCGAGCCGGCGTCGTCCCCGTAGCTGAATCCGCCCGGGAAGCCGATCAGCGCGTAGTCGTCCAGGCGGTCCGGGTCGGCCGCCAGTGCCCGGACGTGCACCAGGTCGACGGCGGCCCCGGCCAGCTCGAAGCCGCGGGCCATCTCGGCCTCGCAGTTGATGCCCGCCGCCCGGATGACCACCGCTCGCACCATGGCCCATGATACGGGCCGGCCGGGCGAGCCTGCGCATACCCTTGGCGGCTTCAATCGAAGGAGGTTCCGCCATGCCCGCCGTCCATCCGTTCCGCGCCGTGCAGTTCCGCGCCGGCAAGGGCGACGTCAGCGTCCACGTCGCCCCGCCGTACGACGTGCTCGACGCCCGCGGCAAGCAGAAGCTGCTCGACCGCGAGCCGGCCAACGTCGTCGCGATCGACCTCCCGCACACGCCCGCCAAGGAGCTGGGCCCGCCCGAGGCCTACAGCGGCGCGGCCGGCCAGTACGCCAGGTGGCTCGCCGATGGCACGCTGACGCCCACCGATGCGCCGGCGATGTTCGCCTACCGCCAGAGCTTCGACTTCGAGGGCGCCCACTACCAGCGCAGCGGCATGGCCTGCACCGTCGAGACCCGCCCCTTCGGCCCCCGCGAGGGCGGCGGCGTGCTGCCCCACGAGCAGACCTTCAGCGGCCCCAAGCAGGACCGCTTCGCGCTCATGGAGGCCAGCGCCACCCAGTTCTCGCCGATCTTCGGGCTGCATGCCGATGCCAACGGCGCCGCGACGGCCCTGCTCCAGAGGGTCATGGCCGAGCGTGCCCCCGACATGACCGCCGACATGGGCGACGGCGTCACGCACGAGGTCTGGACCATCGACGACGCCGACACCATCGCCGCGTATCAGAGCGCACTGGCGGGCGAGGACGTCTTCATCGCCGACGGGCACCATCGCTACACCACGGCGATCAACTACCTCGGCAAGCTCACCGACGGCGGGGCCGACGTCCCCGAGGACCACCCTGCCCGCCGCACCATGATCGTGCTCGTGGGCATGAGCGATCCGGGCCTGGCCATCGGCGCGACCCACCGCGTGCTGGGCGGCATGAAGGACTACGACTGGTCGAAGCTGCAGGGCGAATTGGGCAAGCACTTCGACGTCGAGGCCGTTGGCGGCGACGCCAACGCCATCGAGGCCGAGATGGCCGCGCGTGCCGGCTCGGGACGCAACACGCTCGGGCTGGTCGACTTCGCCAGCGGCCAGTGCGCCGTGGCCACGCTCAAGGATGGCGACCCGCTGGCCGACAAGTTCGCCGACAAGCCCGCTGCCTGGCGGAAGCTCGACGTCGCGCTCGTGCAGCACCTGATCGTCGAGCGGGTCTGCGAGCCGGTGTTCAACGGCGGCGAGCCCGTCAAGTGGGCCTTCCCGCACTCGGTGCCCGAGGTCCTGGAGATCGGCAGCGGCCAAGAGACCGGCGCGGGCGGCGGCGCGGGATTCGCCCAGTTCGCCGTCATCGTCCGGCCAACGCCGCTCGATGCCGTCCGCGACATCGGCGCGGCCAACGAGCTCATGCCCCAGAAGTCGACGTTCTTCTACCCCAAGCTCGCCACGGGCCTGTTCATCAACCCGCTGTCGGACAACGTCGCCGCGGCCGCGAGCGTCTAGCACCCGCGGCCGCTGGCTCCGTGGCGTTTCGCCATACCACGCCGAAGTAGCACGTAGTGCTGGAAGAGTCAGCCGTCGGCTGCGCGGCCCGGCGAGCCTCCCGTCTAGTTCAGGTTGGCCTCGAGCCAGCCGCGGTACTTCTCGGGTCCGGCGTAGCCCCGCAGCATCGCGGCGGGCTTGCCGTCGCGGAGGACGATGGTCGACGGAAAGGCCGTCACCTGCAACGCCTCGAGCGAGGCCCGCACGGTGGGGTCGTTCGTGTCGGTGCCGTCGATCATCACCGTCCGGGCGTTGCCCTCGAGGTAGGTCCGCACGCCCTCGTCGGCCAGGCTGTCCTTCTTGAGCTTCTGGCACGGCCCGCACCAGTCGGCCGTGACGACCGCGACCACGGGCATGTCGCCCGACAGGTCGACCGACGCGAGGTCGGTCGTCACCGGCAGGTACTCGGGCGTCGGCGCGGCCTGGCCACCGAAGCCGCGGAAGAGGATCGCCGCGCCGATGGCGATGGCGGCGACGACGAAGACCACCCCGAGCGGGCTCTTTCCGCGGGGCGGCGTCGCGTTGGACTCGATGGGCTCGCTGGTGCTGTCGTGCATGGTGATCCTCGGCGGCTGGCTGGTTGCTGGACTGAATGCTGAAACGGAGTTGCCCGGGCGAACGGCGCATCGGATCGATTTGTTCCCGAACACGCCGATCTTGGGCAGTGCAGACGCACGCCGGGCCCGCCCGGCCGCGGCTAGACCGCTTCGCTGCCCAGCAGCGGCTCGGCCAGGTGCCGCAGCGTGACGATGCCCACGGGCCGCCGCGGAGCGCCCACGACCGCCAGATCGGCCCCCGCCGCGAGCATCTTGCGGATGGCGACGACGGCGGGGGTGTCCCGCTCCACGAAGGGCACCGGCTTGAGGTTCTCGGGCGACGCGACCGCGCCCGTCAGCAGGTCCACCGCGCCGGCGAGCCCGATCACGGCGCCCGCGGCGTCGGTTATCGGCACGGTCGAGCCGGGGTTGGTCCCCAGCACCCGGCGGACGTGCGGCGGCGAGGCGCCCAACTGCACGTGCTGGGCGGCCGACCACGGCAACATCTCGTCGGCCACCGTGGTGCGTCCCATCGCGAGCGCGCGATCGATGAGCATGGCGTGCTCGTCGCCGACGCGGTCGGCGCTGCCGGCGTCCTTGAGGAGCACCGCCATCCGCTGCCGGGAGTCGGCCGAGCCGCCGAGCCCACCCCCGCCGATGATCGCCGCCATGGCCCGCCCGGCGATGCGGACCAGCGGCACGACGCCGATCCACACGTAGAAGAGTCGCAGCGCACGCAGCAACGGAGCGGCGCGGTAGGTCAGCGAATCAGCGCCCACGCGGAATAGCTCCTTGGGCACCGACTCGGCCAGGATCAGCAGCACCGGCGCCACGATGACCGACTGGGCGAGCAGCACCGCGCCCGCACCCAGGCCTCCGGCCGTCAGCAGCGAAGAGACGCCCAGCACGCCGAGGTAGTTGCAGAGGTTGTTGTGCACCAGCAGCGTGGCGAGCAGCCGATCGGTGCGAGACAGTTCGCCGCGGAGCAGCACGGCGCTGCGTTCGCCCCGTAGCGCCCGAGTCTCCAGCCCGTACCGCCCCAGCGCATAGACGCCCATCTCCAGCCCGCTGGCGATGGCCGACCCCGCCAGCCCGGCGAGCGCGAGCGCCGTCCACGCGGCGATCTCCACGCCGCTCACGGCCGCACCTTCTTTCCGTCGAGCTTTCCATCGAGGCGGACGAGCACGCGATCGATCACGCGGCCGCGCATCGACTCGACCTCGAGGGTCAGCCCGCCGAGCCGCGCGGCGTCGCCCGCCTCGGGCATGCGGCCGAGCTGGGCGAGCACCGCGCCCGCCACCGTCGCCGACTCGGGAGGCAGCGTCACCCCGCCGCGGAGTTCCCGCGGGAAGTAGCGGCCGAGCGAGGCGATGCTGAGCCGCGCCGGCACGCTCCAGCGGCCCAGCCCGGTCATCACGATGTCGTCCTCGCCGTGCGCCGACAGCCGCACCAGCGCCCGCAGCACGTCGGAGGCCTCCAGCAGCCCCGTGCTCTCGCCGTGCTCGTCGACGCACACCGCCGTGCGTACGTCCCGCTCGGCCATCCGCGCCAGCACGCGGTCGAGCCGCGAGTTCTCGGGCACGTACAGAGGGGCATCGAGGACCGGCCGGCCCGAGGCGATGGTCCGCTTGGCGTCCAGGATCGCGCTGACCACGTGCGGGTCGCGCTCGAACACCGGCAGCCGCGGCCGCCCGCACGCCCGCACCGCTTCGGCCAGCCGCTCCGCGGACCACCCCGGCTCGACGCCCGGCAGATCGATGCGGGGCGCCATCGCCTCGCGGGCGCGGATGGTCGGCAGCTCGACGATGGCCTCCAGCAGGTCGAGCTCGTGATCGTCCAGCGCCCCCCGCTGCGAGCCGCTCCGAAGCAGGTCCCGCACCTGCCCGGGCGGGGCGCCGGGCCGGCCCTCCGCCGGCGTCAGCAGCCGTGCCAATGGCGCCACCAGCAGCATGTCGAGCGCCAGCAGCAGCCCGCCGACCGTCGCGCTGAACCACAGCAGCACCGGGGCGACCGTCCGCGACCACCGCAGCCGCAGCGAGTCGGCCAGCAGCTTGGCCAGGATCTCGCCGAAGAGCACGATCATGACCAACGGCACCACCGCCGCCAGCGTCGCGGCGACGGCGCCCTGGGCCCGTTGCAGCAGCAACGCCGCGGCCGCGAAGTACAGCACGTTGGCCAGCATGTTGACCAGCAGGATCGCGATCAGCAGCCGCCGAGGCTGGCCCAGCAGGCGATCGATGGTGCGGGCCGATGCGGGCCCCATCCGACGCAGCGAGGACCGCTCGGCGTGCGTCATGCCGAACAGCGCCGTCTCGCTGCCCGAGGCGGCCGCCGAGAGCACCAGCAGGCCGGCCATCAGCACCACGAGGCCGACGCCCAGCCCGCCGGCGGACGCAGCGTCGGCGGCCAGCGCGTCCGCGCCGGGCGCATCACCCGCGGTCGGCGTGGGGGTGGGGGGCGTGTTCACCGGGGCGACCGGAGGGGCGGCCTAGGCATCGGGGGCGTGCTCCGGCTGGCCGACCTGCTCGAGCATCCGCTCGACGTACCGCCAGCGATGGAGCACATCGGCGATCGCCCCCGCCCGATCCGAGTCCAGCGATTCGTCGGCCTCTGCGAAGAGAACGGCGACCTCCTCGCGGTGGGCCGAGCGTCGGTCCCGTGCCCACGCCAGCCAGCGATCGATCGCGGCCTGGTCTCCCGCTTCGTAGGCCCGCTCGGCGTCCTCGCGGACCTCCATGATCTCGGCCAGGAAGGCGGGCGGCAATGTCGCGTTCCCTGCCGAGCCGCCCAGCAGTTCCAGCAGCAGCCGCGCCCGCCGCTCGTCGTCCAGGATCTGCTCCCGGGCCGCGTTGAGCGCCTCGAGGCCTGGGCCATCGCCGCCGCCCCCGGCGTCCGGATGGGCCGACGCGACCCGGGCCATGTAGGCCTGTTCGATGTCTGATTGGTCGATGTCGAACCGCCGAGGCAGTCCGAGAACGGCGAAGGCGTCCGGGCCCGTCATGCAAGAATGGTACATGGTCGGGGTCGATCGAGTTGACCGAGCGGCCGCAATCAGGGAGGATGGCGTGGGCGGGCGCGAGAGACACGACTCGGGCACGAGGGATGGAACGAACGGAGGGATCCGCGTGCCATCGCACCACGTCGGCATCGTTGCGGTCAGCCCCGAGGGCGCCGCCCTGGCCTACCGCCAGTTCCACCGCCACGCATCCCGGTTGTCGGCAACCCAGACGAGGCCCACGGTCACGCTGCACGGCGAGCCCTTCGACGCGTACCTCGAGTGCATCGCCGCCCACGACTGGGAGGGCGTCGGCCTGCTGCTCCGCCGCTCGGCCGAGGCGCTCGCCGCCGCCGGAGCGGGCTTCTGCCTCACGCCGGACCACCTGGTACAGCACGCCGTCCAGCTAGCCGAATCGGGCAGCCCCATCCCCTGGCTGACGATGGCCCAGCTGCTGGCCGACGAGGTCCACGGCGACGGCCGCACCTCGGTGGGCATCCTGGGCACCAAGCTGGTGACCAATGGGTCGGCCTATCAGACCCATCTCGGGCTGCGGGGCGTCAAGGTGATGAAGCCCAGCGCCGAGGACGTCGACGTAGTGGACTCCATCATCTTCCAGGAGCTGGTCCGGGGCGTGATGAACGAGGCCTCCCGCCGGCGGCTGGAGGACGTGATGGCGTCCTTTGCCGATCGCGGGGCGGAGGCCATCGTCCTGGCTTCCAGCGAGGTGCCGCTGCTGCTCTCCCCGGTGAGCTGCCCCCTGCCGGTGTACGACCCCGGCGAGATCCAGATGGTGACCGCCGTGCGGATGGCCGCCGGCCAGGTGGCCGCCTGAGCACACCGCCCGAGCACCGCGTGGGACAACAAACCCGCGCCCCTGCAACCCGCGGGGCGCCGGCCGCGAAAAAGCTCTGGCAATAGCCTCCGACCCCGGGAAATCACTGGACTCGGACCGCGTGCGTCCAGTATGCTTGGAGGCGACAATGCGTGGGCGGGAGCCGCCGACAGGCGGTACCCTCCGAGCAGCTACCTACGGGCGGCTCCACCGGAGGCCCTGCATCCCCCGCACGCATGGTGGAAACCGACGGAGTGCTCCGCCGGCAGGCCCCGCGACCACCGACAACCCTTGCCGGGTCACACGTTGAGTCGCCCAGCACGGCACCGGCCCGAGATCGACCCTGACCTGGAGTATGAGCATGAGTGGCCATCGTTCCGAGTCGTTCCCGACCGCAAAGACCAGCTTCGGGCTCGGGCGGCTGCGGGCCCTGCGACGGCTCGCGGGGCTCGCCCCCGCGCGCAGCGAGGACGCGGCCACGCCGGCGGAACGGGGCGGCCTCGAGCACCTCGAGCAGCGCATCCTGCTCGGCGGCGACCACCCGAGCTTCGACCTGCCGCTGACCCCGACCTCGGGCACCGAGATCGTGCTCGATGGCATGACGGGCGAGGGCAGCGTCGACGGCGAGATCGAGGACGTCATCCCCTCGCTGGCCGATGACCTCTTCCGCTTCGATGCCACCGGCGACGACTTCGTCACCGTCTGGGCCGACACCATCAACGTCGCGGGCGGCTCCAGCCTCGATTCGCGGGTCGAGGTCTACGACATCAGCGGCACGCTCATCGCCGAGGGCTCGTCCCAGGGCGAGCTGTCGTCGGGCTTCTTCTCCGACGGCTGGACCGGCTTCGTGGGCGAGGCCGGCGAGACCTACTTCATCCGCGTCCTCAGCGACATCAGCAACACCGGCATGCTGACCACCGGCGGATACACCATCCGTGTCGATGCCACGAGCAACACCGACCTGTCCATCGAGACAGATCCGATGGCGCCCTTCCCCCTCCGCATCGGCGAGGGCAACGTCATCGACACCCTCAGCCTCGCGGGCGACGACGTCATCTACACCATCCAGACCGGCAGCAGCTCGGCATTCGATTCGCTGGCCACCTTCTACGCCGCGCTGCCCGAGGACGACCCACTCTCCCCGCTGGACACCCAGATCGAGGTCTACGACTCGACGGGCGCCCTCATCGATTCGGACAGCGACACGGGCCGCCTGACCTCCGCGTTCACTATCGTGCCCTCCGCGCCCGACACCACGTTCTACGTGCGCGTGCGGAGCGATGAGTTCGACCCGACCAGCGCCAAGTCCACGGGCGACTACCAGCTCCGCGCCGAGACCGCGGCGGCCACCATCGACCTCGACCCGGTCACCCGCCTGGGCACGCTCCAGGATTCGATCTTCAACGGCGGCCGCAGCGTTGCCGAGCAGCGCATCGCGAGCGCGTTCGATACCCGCATCTTCCAGTTCACCACGCTGGGCGAGGGCCTGACGATCCTCGAGTCCATCGGCGTCGGCGACGCACTGCCGCTGCCCAACCCCTTCCTGACCGACGTCCCGCTGCCCGAGCCCGCGATGCGGCTGTACGAGCTAACCGCCGCCAACGAGGCCGATCTCATCGGCTTCAGCGATCTGGCCGGCGCGGCGAATCTGCAGATCCAACTTGAGACCAACACCACCTACTTCATCGTCATCGAGTCCTTCGACGACACGCCCCCGCTGGCGGACTTCCATCCCTTCAACATCTACGTCGAATCCAACCACACGCTCATCGCCCCCCAAGATATCGACGACCACGTCGACCGACCCGAGGGCGAGGACATCGACTTCGAGCTCGACAGCGGCTTCACCGATCCGGAGGACTTCGGCATCATCCGGCCGCTCTTCGAGCAGGCCACGCCGCTCATCTTCGGCGACCCGGTGCTCCCCACGCGGACGTTCTTCGATCCGCTGGGCTTCTTCCCGCCGGTGGTCAACCCGGTCGGCGATCTCGAGTACCAGGCGTTCGCCAGCGGCCAGGGCCGCATCCAGGACGCGTTCGATACCGATCTGTTCCAGTTCACGCTGCCGACCGACCTGCTGAGCAACTACCCGGGCGACAACGACGACGCGGGCGATGCGCTCTTCTTCGGCACCGCGGGCGACTACCGCATCAAGGGCTTCGACGAGAACGGCATGCCCATCACCCGGAGCCACCTGGGCATCTTCGATGCGCAGGACTACTTCCCGGTGCGGGCCGGCGTGGATGGCGAGATCCGTGCCATGACGGTGTGGGATCACGATCCCGACGACGAGCTGCCGCCGTCGCTGATCATCGGCGGCGACTTCAGCTTCGTGGACTTCCAGCCCGCCAACAACCTGGCGGCCTACACCTTCGATCCGCTCGCGGGCGAGTACGTGCTCGTCCCGCTGGGCGCGGGCGTCGCGGGCACGGTGCATGCACTCTCGGTCTTCGACGTGGACGGCGAGGACGGCGATCTGCCGCCCGCCCTCATCATCGGCGGCGACTTTGCCGGCGGCATCACCTCGTACTCGGTCATCCCGCCGATCCTCGATCCGTTCACTCCCGCGGTGGCGCAGGGCGCCTTCGCGCCGCTGGCCGTTGCCGCGCCGGGCGCCGTATTCGCGATCGCCGAGTGGGACCCCGAGGACGCCGACGACGGCGAGAACCCCAACAGCCTGTGGTTCGGCGGCGACGGCGGCGTGCTGCAATCCGTGACCTTCGACGAGGACGGCGTGCCCATCGCCGGCACCGCATTTGGCGTGGTCGGCGAGATCAACGCCCTCACCGTCGCCGAGGTGCCCGACCTCGACCCCGACTCCGACGGCACCGATCCCGCCCTGTTCGTCGGCGGCCTGTACTCGGACCTCGGCGGACTCGCCGTCGACAACGTGTCGTTCGTGCAGGCCGACACCGAGATGGGCTCGATGGCCGGCGACTTCCTGCTGTTCGACATCGGCGGCGCGAACGACCGCGTCCGGACGTTTACGGTCTGGGACCGCGACGCCGGCGGGGACCTCTTCGCGCCCGAAGTCGTCGCCGGCGGCGACTTCACCACCATCGGCGGCGTCCCGGGCAGCTTCGTCGGGACCTTCGACCCGATCAACGGGGTCTGGGGCGTGCTCGGCAGCGGCTTCGATGCGCCCGTGCACACGCTGATCAACTACGCCGACGAGGAGTTCTACCTCGATCAGGCGTTCGGCAACGGACCGCTGTCGCCCAACCCCGCCGTGGACGCGCCCGTCCCGGTCCTGTACGCCGGCGGCGAATTCAGCTTCGCCAACGGCACGGTGGCCGCCAACGGCATGGCCCGCTTCGAGTTCACCAACTCGGCGCTCGGCCCCGCGTTCCAGTGGCTGCCGCTGGGCGAGTCCCGCTTCGGCAGCCGTGACCGCTACGTGGAGGGCGCCGGCACCACCGACACCGTCTTCGCGCTGCAGAACTTCAACGACGAGCTGCCCGGGTTCTGGGACCGCGACGACCGCACCGCGGCCCGCCTGCAGCTGGTCGTCAGCGGCGACTTTGCGCCCTTCATCAACAGCCACGTCCGCATCTACGACTCGCAGTTCCGCGTGGTGTGGACCAACGACACCATCGCGCCGCCGTTCCCCGATCCCTCGGGCTCGGTCGATCCCGCGGCCGCGTCGCCCGAGCTCGACCCCGACGGGCTGGTCATCGACATCGGCTCGGGCCAGGAGTCGCAGTTCTGGGCGGGCGAGGTCTACTACCTCGAGATCGCCGGCACCGCGACCGACGCGCCCCGGAGCGCCGGTCGCTACCAGTTCACGCTCGCGAGCGAGACGATCGCGCCGGACTTCAACGACGACTTCGTCGGCGACGGCGTCACCGGCATCTTCTCCGAGACACTCGGCAACAGCGATCTGGAGCGCGAGCAGTTCGACCTGGCGCCCGAGCTCATCCTCGATGGCTTCGGCGACGGCAACAACTTCCTCGACTTCCCGGCGCCGCCGCTGGATTCGGCCTTCAACGTTCGCAGCTCGGACGTCTACCCCAGCGGCTTCAGCACCGTGTCGTTCCAGGATCTGGGCGTCATCCACAAGATCGACGACTTCGATATCTACTTCTTCCGTGCGTCGTCCGACGGCACCGTCGAGGTCCGCACCGCCACGCAGCAGATCTTCGACCAGTACGTCGAGCTCACGACCGATCTGCGGACGGGCGACGTCGACGCCAACGTCTTCAACGGCAAGACATACGACAGCCCGCTGGACACCTTCGTCACCATCTTCAACAACGATCTGGAGATCCTGGCGAGCAACAACGACAACCCGGCTTTTGCCGGCGTCCGCAACGACTCGCCCATCGGCCAGCTCGATCTCGACGGCGGGCTGCAGGACGACATCCGCGGCCGGGTCTTCAACGAGCTGGATTCCCGCGTCGTCGCCCAGATCGAGCAGGGCGAGGTCTACTTCGTCGTCGTCCAGAGCGGCCAGTTCGATACCTTCCAGTCCGATCCGGCCATGGTCGATTGGGCGCACGCGACCGGCTCGTACGAGCTGCTCATCAACACCACGCCGAACCTCTCGGCCATCGGCGACGACCATTCCGATCTGCCCATCGCACTCCCCGGCACCATCGATCTGTTCGCCAACGACACCGTCATCGGCCTCGATGCCATCACCGGCCAGGGCTCGATTACCGGCGAGATCCGCACCCGATTGGGTGGCGCGGAGGACAACGACGGCTTCGTCGTCTACGCCACCGGCACGGGCAACGTCACCGTCACCGTGGCCGCCGACAGCCCGTCGGACTTCCAGCCCCGCGTCACGATCTTCGATGACAACGGCCTGACCCGCGTCACGCCCGTCAGCGCCACGACGACGGATCCCGCCGAGGTGACCTTCTTCGCGCAGCAGGGCGAGCGATTCATCATCCGCGTCGACGCGCAGCTCGGCCAGCAGGGTGGCTACAGCGTCGACGTCCAGGGCGCCCCGTTCGTCGACGACGTCGCCGACTTCCAGCAGCGCATGGACGCCCAGGAACTGGTCATCCAGGACTTCCTGGGCAGCGCCGAGTTCAGCGGCAGCCTCGAGGCGCCGGGCGATACCGACATCTTCCGCTTCAGCCCGCCCGACTTCGACCTCGTCTCGGTCGAGGTCGAGTCCAACGACTTCGGGTTCAACCCCGCCGTTCGCATCTACGAGGTCAGCGAGGATCCCAACGGCAATCCCATCCTGCTGCAGATCGGCTTCAACGACGACGCCAACGCCGGCACGCTGGATGCCTTCGCCGAGTTCCCCGTGACCGGCCCGGATCGCACATCCACGCTCACCGGCGAGACGTACAACGACTACTTCATCGTGGTCGAGGGCTCCGATCGCCAGGGCGATGCCGGCCAGTACACCGTCCGCGTCAACCTGGCACCCACCGACGACCACCCCGACGAGGGTGAGTTCGACGTGGCGTCGCAGCTCTTCGTCCAGCCCGCCACCGGGCAGGGCAGCCTCCCGGGCACCATCGAGGTCCCGACCGACACCGACCTCTTCACCTTCACCGCGCCGGCCGGCGGCCAGGCGGTGCTCGCGGCCATCAGCGCCGAGAGCAGCACGCTGCGGCCGACCATCCGCGTGTTCGACGCCGACTTCAACCCGGTGATCAACCTGACTACGGGCACGACCGACACGGTTCTCGGCCCCGACGCCGCCTTCTCGGCGCCGGCATTCCGATTCGACGTCGTCCGCGGCGAGCAGTACTTCGTGCTCGTCGGCAGCGACGGCACCGGCTCGGTGACCACCGACACGGGGGCCTACACGCTCGAGGCCACCACGCCCACCGCCGACGACCACGCCAACGAGAGCGAGTTCGGCCTTGCCAGCGAGATCGTGCTCTCCACCGAGACCGGCGCCGGCAGCCAGACGGGCAACATCGCCACCATCGGCGACACCGACCTGTTCTTCTTCGACACCATCGCCGACGGCAGCACGACCACCGCGTCGCACGTCGTCCGGCTCGCGGCGGGCTCCTCGGAGACCGACGTCATCCTGCGGGTCTTCGATGCCTCGACGTCGCTCGTCGACACCATCGTCGACAACGGTCCGGGCGACGAGGACGCGACGCCGGGTGTGGTCCAGACCACCATCAACGTGTCCGCACCCGAGGGCGAGCGCTTCTTCCTGCTGGCCAGCATCGACGCCGGCAGCATGTTCCTCACCGACAACTACGTCATCTCGGTCGAGGGACCGCTGCCCGACATCGTGCCCTCACCCGATGACGATCACGCCGATCGCGGCCAGTTCAGCATCGCCACGGTGCTGCCGCTGGACGCCCGCACGGGCGACGCCTCGGGCGTCGGCCGCATCGAGGCGCCCGCCGACAGCGACCTATTCCAGATTACCTCACTCTCGGCCGGCCAGGCATTCGTGCAGGTCGTCACGCCCAGCGGCACCGAGCTCAACGCCGACATCACGGTGTTCGAGCGTCCCATCGGCGGCGGCGAGCCCGTGGAGATCATCCGCGATACCGCCGGCTTCCAGGGCGTCAACGCCGCGGCCGAGTTCAACATCACCGGCGCGGGCGTCGAGTACTTCTTCCTCGTCACGGGCCTCAACGGCACGGGCGAGTACTCGCTGCGGATCGATACCGAGCCCGAGACCTTCTTCCTCTTCTACCCCGAGGGCTTCGCCAACGAGACCATCAGCGAGTTCGTCTCGATCGCCAACCCCAGCGGCACGCAGTCGGTCACCTACAGCGTGCGGCTGTTCTACGAGAACACCAGCCTCGCCCCGGTCACGCTCATCGACAACGAGGTGCTCGCGCCCAACAGCCGTGGCGGCGTGACCATCGCGGATCGCGGCTTCATCGCCCCGGGCGTGGCCGCCGACGAGCCCTTCTCGATCGTCATCGAGTCCGACGGCCAGCTGGGCGCCACGCTGTCGCACTACGACCTGGGCGGCGCCATCGGCGAAGCCTTCACGCCGATCACCAGCGACGAGTGGACCTTCGGCCGCCTCGAGCGCAACCCGGGCCAGGTCGAGTCCTTCCTGGTCTTCTACAACCCCAACCCCGATGCCGTCATCGTCACGCTGTCGACCGTCATCGGCGGCGAGACCGTCGAGATCTCGCAGACCGTTGAGGGCAACCGCCGCGGCGGCTGGGAGCTCACCTCGCTCGGCGTGCTGCCGGTCGGCGTCTTCGGCGCCACCATCACGAGCGAGCCCGCCGACGCCACGGGCGCCCCGGGCAGCGACATCGTCGCCGCCCTGAGCCACTACAACGTGGCCACCGGCGAGGCCTTCGGCGTGCTGGGCGACCCCACGGGCGGCTCCACGCTCAACGTCGTGCCGTCCTTCACCTCGGGCAGCGAGGTCCAGGGCGAGCTCGTGCTCTACAACCCCGCGTCGACGGCCGCCGCCGTCACCATCGTGGCCGACTACATCACCGCGCCGCTGCCCGACGTCACTACGGTCCACACCATCGCACCGGGCGGCGCCCTCGTGCTCGATGCGGGCGATCTCAGCCTGTCGGCCGACCTGGCCGCCGGCCTCTCGATCTCCTCGTCGCTCCCCATTAGCGGCGTGACCCTCGAGACCCAGAACGGCGATGCCAACGCCATCGCCATCCAGAACCAGGCCGCCCGGACGTGGTTCTTCGGCGATGCCTTCATCAACAGCGAACTCGCCGGCCTGTCCTACTTCGAGACGCTCAGCTTCTTCAACCCGACCGCCGAGTCGGTCAACGTCGACGTGCGGCTGTTCTTCAACGACGGCACCACCAGCGGCGCGACCGTCACGGTCGGCAGCGAGGGCTTCAGCAACCTCCAGCTCGACTCGTTCTCGCCGATCCTGAGCCGCCAGCTGCTCAACTTCTTCTCGATCCAGGTCTCCGCGAGCGTGCCCATCGTCACCTCGCTGACCCACTACGACCTCATCCTTACCGGCGGCTGGACCAACGCCGGCGCACCGCTCGGCCTGCTCAACCCGCTGCAGGACATCGCCGGCCCGGCCACCACCGGCTAACGTACGACGGCGTCGAGCACCCGACACCCACACCAAGTCACGCCCCCCGCCCGGGGGCGTTTTCTGTTGGCCTTCTAAGATGGACCGCCGCGGATCGCCCGCCGGTCTTGCTGCTACGGCACCGGCCGCCGCGGTTCGCGCTCGACCGCGCGCGACCGCTCGTCCTCGGGCACGCCCGACTCGACCGGGAAGCCAGCGTCGGACCATTCGAGCAGCCCGCCGCCGAAGTGCCGCGCCTGGCCGTAGCCCAGCACGAGCAGCCGCTTGGTCATCGCGCGGCCCGCGACCGCGCCCGGTCCCTCGGCGTACACCACGATCCGCCGATAGGCGTCGATGCGGTCGTCGCGGTTGGTCACCCGGGCCAGCTGCGGCAGCGTGAGGTGCACCGCGCCGGGGATGCGCGCTTCCTCGTAATCCGCCCGCGCCCGCGGATCGATGAGCAGCAACTCGGCGGCGGTGGGGTCCTCCCGCTGGTCGAGCCACTGCAGCCGCACCTCGGTCAGCGTCACGTTGCGGATGTCGGCGTCGGTGATCTCGTTCTGGCAGCCCGCGAGCAAGGCCACAAGGGCGACGCCGGCCGCCGCGGGCAGGCAACACGAGATCGTGCGGTGCGTTCGATCGGTCATGTTCGGTCCCGGTCAGGAGTATCCGCGGGTCGTGTTCGCGGCCCGCGGGTCAACCCGGCAATCTGCCCGTTCTGGGGAACGCCGGAATAGCATTGTTTCAGCCGACGTTATGCCTCGTTCTCCGCGGCGCGATGTCCGCGCCCACGCAAAGGAGGCTCCCATCCTCGGCACAACGCTCACACACCGGATCGCTGCCGCCTGCCTAGCCGCCGCTGCATCGCTCGTCCATGCGCAGGCTTCGGTCGATGACGACAATCCCTCGCGTGCGACGCTCGTGGCCGAGTCGCCGGCGATCGCGCCGGGCCAGACCATCCTCGTCGGCCTCCGTTTCGAACTGGCCGACAAGTGGCACATCTACTGGCACGGCCGCAACGACACGGGCTTCGCGCCCACCGTCGAGTGGACGCTGCCCGAGGGCGTGACGATCGGCCCGATGCTGTGGCCCGCGCCCGAGCGATACATCTCCCCGGGGGCCATCCTGGACCACGTCTACGAGGGCGAGCCCACGATCCTGATGCCCGTCACGCTCGCCGAGGGCGCCGCCTCGCCGGGCGACACCCTGACAATCCGGGGCCACGCCGACTGGCTGGTCTGCAAGCAGATCTGCCTGCCCGCCGACCAGAAGATCGACCTGAGCCTCCGCGTCGAGAGTGCGCCGCCGAGCACCGCCATCGACGCGTCCACGCCGATCGGCGGCGCACTCGCGGGCTTACCCACGCCGGTGGGACCGCAGGGCGTCGAGGGCCTCTCGATACGCCATCAGCGAGACGCGACGAGCATCCGCGCCGACGGCGCGTCGCGGGTCACCTTCTACCCGCTCGAGGATTCGACCTCGCTGCTCAACGCCATCGGCGACGCAAGCGCCGAGCGCGACTGGCTGCAGCTCCGCCTGTTGCCGCCCGGCGAGGATCTCGGCAGGGGCGATCGGCGGCTGGTCGGCGTCGTCGAGATCGAGCGGCGCGTCGGCGGGCAGACGAACACCGAGCGATATCTCGTCGATCACGGCGAGGACGGCTACCGCCAGCCGCCCAACGCCAAGGAGTTGCGCGACGCCATCGCCCGGCTGCACACGCCGGACCGAACCGCAGCGTCCCGCGGCTCATAGGATTCCCATGCGTTCACGGAAGGCGACACCCGATGGTCGGGCGTCGACATGGATCGCACGCAGGAAGAGATGCGCCGTCCCAGGACGGCCAACCAAATGAGGAGTGGTAGCATGTTCAACCTGAAGCGCAAGGCCTTCTCGATGCTCAGCGCCGTTGCCGTCGTGGCAGGCGCCACCGCCGTGTCCGTCGCCGTCGCCCAGCAGTACGGCCAGCAGCAGTCCCAGGGCGTCAGCGTCGGCGACAAGGCGCCGTCCTTCACGCTCAAGGACACCAGCGGCAAGGAGCACAGCCTCGAGAAGGTGCTGGCCAGCAACAACACCAAGGCCGTCGTGCTCGAGTGGTTCAACCCGGACTGTCCGTTCGTCAAGAAGCATCATGCCAACGCGACGACCATGAAGGAGACCGCCGCCAAATTCGCCGACAAGGGCGTCGTCTGGATCGCCATCAATTCGGGCGCCGAGGGCCTCCAGGGTGCCGGCCTGGAGCGCAACAAGAAGGCCGTCTCCGAGTACAAGATGGACTACCCGGTCCTGATGGACATGTCGGGCAAGGTCGGCAAGGCCTACGGCGCCAAGCGCACCCCCGAGATGTTCGTCATTGCCAAGGACGGCACCATCGTCTACCACGGCGCCATCGACAACGATCGCAGCGTCCGCAAGCTCGGCGACGTCAACTACGTCAAGGCCGCCCTCGAGGCCCACATGGCCGGCGAGACCATCGAGACGGCCCGCACCCAGGCCTACGGCTGCAGCGTCAAGTACGGCGGCTAACCCGGCCCCGCGTCCCCGCGACGCCACGAACCGACGCCGACCGGGCGAGAGTCCGGCCGGCGTCTTCTGCAACCGGCCCCGCCGACGACCGATCTACCATCTGCCATGGGCGCACTTTCCTCCCTGTTCGGCACGTTCGGCGACCTGCTGCTGGTCATCCTGGGCTTCGGCTTCATCGTGTTCATCCACGAGGCGGGGCACTTCGTGGCCGCCCGCTGGGCGGGCATCCGCGTGCTGGCCTTCGCCATCGGCTTCGGGCCGGCGATGCTCAGTTACCGCCGCGGCATGGGCCTCCGCCGGGGGAGCACCGAGCCGGCCTACCGCCAGCTGCTGGAGCGCGACGGCGTCGCCGTCCACGACGAGCCGCCCGCGGACATCAGCCCCACCGAGTACCGCCTCAACTGGCTGCCCTTCGGCGGCTACGTCAAGATGCTGGGCCAGGAGGACCTCAATCCCCGCGCCACGAGCGCGGCGGTCGACAGCTACCAGCGGTGCCACCCGGCCAAGCGGCTGGTCGTCATCTCGGCGGGCGTGGTCGCCAACGTCGTGCTCGCCGCCCTCGTGTTCATGCTCGTGTTCATGGTCGGCCTGCGGACCGAGCCGCCCCGCGTCGGCGACGTCATCCCCGGCAGCGCCGCTAGCCAGGCCACCCCCGTGGGCATGCCCGATGCCGTCCCCGGCTTGCGCACCGGCGACGAGGTGCTCCGCGTCAACGATCGCACCGCCCGCACCTTCAACGACCTGATGCTCGCCGCCGCCATGGCCAGCCCGGGCGATACCGTCGACGTGCTCGTCGAGCGCCGCGGCCAGGTCGAGCCGCTGCTCTTCCAGATCCTGCCCGAGAAATCGCCCCGCACCGGCCTGCTCGAACTGGGCATCCTGCCCGCACAATCCACGACGGTCTTCGGTGACGGCGGCGACTACGCCGGCTTCCGGGAGTCCATGGACGATCGCGGACTCACCGGCGTCGAGCCCGAGATGCGGGCCGGCTGGATCCGCGTCGGAGACGGCCCGCAGAGGTCCGCCGAGGACGCCGCCGACATCGCCGACGCATTCCGCGACTCCGAGGGCCGGCCCGTCGCCATCGGCTTCGCGAGCGAAGATACCGAGGTCGTTGTCGACTTGGAGCCCCGCGTCGTGCTCGACGAGTCGATCGTGCGGCTCGGCGGCGAGGGCGAGCAGGTGCAGACCCACGTGCTCGGGCTCGCCCCCGTCATGACCGTGGGTTTCGCCGAAGAAAACGGCGCGGCCTGGAACCAGGGCCTGCGGCCGGGTGATGTGTTCGTCCGCCTCGGGTCCGCCGAATACCCCAGCATCGCCGAGGGCATCACCGAGATCCGCGCTCACGCCGGCCGCGAGATCCAGATCACCGTCGTCCGCACCGGCGAGGGCGGCCAGTCCGAGGAGATTGCCCTCGTCGCCCGCGTCAACCGCAAGGGCCTGATCGGCTTCGCGCCCAACGAACTGCTCGGCGAGCCCCTGCTGGCCCTGCCGCCCGCGGCCATCCGCGAGCAGCGGACCGGCTCCGAGTACGGAGCGCCGCCCGCCGCCGCGGCCATCGATCGCCCGGGCCTCCGCGTTCGGAGCATCGCGGGCGTGCCCGTCGACGACTTCGCCGGCATCCGCGCCGCCCTGCGCACCGCCACGCGGGACGCGCTCGCCGCCGGGGAGGGTGCCGCGGTCGAGCTCGAGGTTGGCGTTCCCATCGTCGGCCAGGGCATCCAGGACACCCGCACGCTGCGGCTGTCGGCCGGCGACGTGCGGCGGCTGCACGAGCTGGGCTGGTCCGCCCCGCCGGGCGTGCTGTCGATCTTCCAGCCCGCCGAGTTCACGCTCAAGGCCGACGGCCCCGTCGACGCCGTCGTCGTCGGGCTCGCCGAGACCAAGCGGGTCATGCTGATGACCTACGTGACCTTCGCGCGGCTCTTCCAGGGCAGCGTCCGCGTCGAGCACCTCAAGGGGCCCGTGGGCATCGCCCACCTTGGCACCCGCGTGGCCGATCGCGGGCTGATCTGGTTGCTGTTCTTCATGGCGCTCATCAGCGTCAACCTCGCGGTGGTCAACTTCCTGCCGCTGCCCATCGTCGACGGCGGCCAGTTCCTCTTCATCGTGGCCGAGTGGATCCGAGGGCGGCCCGTGCCCGAGGCCATCCAGAGCGCCGCGACCCTCGCGGGCCTGGTGCTCATCGGCATGGGCTTCCTCGTCGTGACCTTCAACGACATACGCAACGTCTTCACGGGGCTGTAGCGCCCGTGGCCGGACTGCTCATACTCCTGGCCGCCGGCGGCGCGCTCTACGTCGCGGCGCTGTCCCTCGTCACGCTCCGTTCGCTCGCGAGGCCGCCCCGCATGACCTACGCCACCGCCGTGGCACGCGGCAAGCCGGGCGATCCGTCCGAGCTCGACGAGCCGCTCGCGTTCGAGGAGTGGTCCTTCACCAGCCGCGGCCGCACGCTCATGGCCTGGGATCTGCCGGGTGGCGATCCGAGCGGGCCCACCGCCATCGTGACGCACGGGTGGGGCACCGGCCGCGTCTCGACGCTCCGCCGGCTGCACGCCATCGTGCCCCACGCCGCCCGTGTCGTGTGCTGGGACCTGCCCGGCCACGGCGAGAGCGAGGGCTGGTGCTCGCTGGGCGTGCTCGAGGTCGATGCGCTGCTCGATCTCGTCTCCGCTGTCGACGCCGGCGGACCCCTGGCGATCACCGGCTCGTCCATGGGCGGAGGCGTCGGCATCGCGGCGGCCACCGAGATCGACGCCGCCCTGGTGATCGCCGAATCGCCCTACCGCATCCCGCCGACGCCCGCACGAAACGTCATGGGCCAGATGGGCGCGCCGCTGTGGCCCAACCTGCCGATCGCCCTTGCGCTCGTCGGCCTGCTCGCATCTCGACGCTGGCTCGGGCCGCGGCTCACGCCCGTGCGGGGCAAGCCCTTCGATCGCGCCGAGCTGGCCGCGACGCTCCGCTGCCCGCTCCTCGTGCTCCACGGCGACCAGGACGAGACCTGCCCCATCGACGACGGCCAGGCCATCGCCGAAGCGGCCCCGGACGGACGCTTCGTGGCCATTGCGGGCGGCATGCACAACAC